>NZ_CP044310.1:5147500-5472524 GCF_009664365.1 Paenibacillus xylanilyticus | reverse complement strand
CTGCAAAAGTGGAGATCCCGGACTACTTGAGCGGACTGACAGGTGATGTCAAAGGACTGCGCATTGCCGTACCGAAGGAGTACATTGGAGAAGGTGTTGATCCGCAAGTGAAAGAGACCATTCTCTCTGCCTTGAAAGTGCTTGAGGGACTCGGTGCTACTTGGGAAGAGGTATCCCTTCCGCATACCGAATATGCGGTGGCTACGTATTATTTGCTCGCTTCTTCTGAAGCTTCTTCCAATCTGGCCCGGTTTGACGGCGTGCGTTATGGCGTACGTGCAGATAACCCGGACAACCTGCTTGATCTGTATCACCAATCCCGCAGCCAAGGCTTTGGTCCGGAAGTGAAGCGTCGTATCATGCTTGGTACGTATGCGCTCAGCTCGGGTTACTATGATGCCTACTACCTGAAAGCTCAAAAAGTGCGGACATTGATCAAACAGGATTTCGATGACGTATTTGCCAAATATGATGTCATTATTGGACCTACTGCGCCTACAACCGCATTTAAACTGGGTTCCCAGGTGGATGATCCACTTACCATGTATCTCAATGACATCCTGACCATTCCGGTCAGTCTGGCCGGCGTACCTGCAGTGAGCATCCCGTGCGGCTTCTCGGATGGATTGCCTGTTGGCATGCAGATTATCGGTAAAGCCTTTGATGAAACGACTGTACTGCGCGTTGCGCATGCGTTTGAACAAAATACAGAATTCCACAAGCAGCGTCCGCAGCTGTAGACTGCCCGGAACGGAGGAATATTGAAATGTCTGCATCTAAATATGAAACGGTCATTGGACTTGAGGTCCATGTGGAGTTGCATACCAACTCCAAAATCTTTTGCGGCTGTTCTACGGCCTTTGGAGCACCACCAAACACCCATACTTGTCCCGTCTGTCTCGGACATCCGGGCGTATTGCCTGTACTGAACCGTCAGGCTGTGGATTATGCCATGAAAGCAGCGATGGCCCTTAACTGTACCATTGCTGATGTCAGCAAATTCGATCGTAAAAACTATTTCTACCCGGATTCACCAAAAGCCTACCAGATCTCACAATTCGATCAACCGATCGGTGAGAACGGGTGGATTGATATTGAAGTAAACGGAGAAACGAAACGAATTGGCATTACCCGTCTTCATCTGGAAGAGGATGCAGGTAAGCTTACTCACGTGGATGGCGGCTATGCTTCATTGGTTGACTTCAACCGTGTGGGTACACCTCTCGTGGAGATTGTATCCGAACCGGAAATTTCTTCGCCGGAGGAAGCACGTGCATATCTGGAAAAATTGCGTGCGATCATGCAGTACTGCGATGTGTCGGACGTGAAAATGGAAGAAGGCTCCCTCCGTTGTGACGCCAACATCAGTTTGCGTCCGCATGGGCAGGAGAAGCTGGGAACAAGAGCTGAACTGAAAAACATGAACTCTTTCCGTGGCGTTCAGCGCGGTTTGGAATATGAGCAGTTCCGTCAGGCTGAAATATTGGATGACGGCGGCGAAGTGGTTCAGGAGACACGTCGCTGGGATGAAGCGCAAGGGAAAACGCTGACGATGCGTGGCAAAGAGCAGGCGCACGATTATCGCTATTTCCCGGATCCGGATCTGGTCAAGCTGCATATTGATGCAGCCTGGAAAGAGCGAATCAAGGCTTCGATACCGGAGCTCCCTGACGAGCGCAAAGCACGTTATACGGCTGATTACGGATTGCCTAATTATGATGCAGAGGTGATCACCTCATCCAAAGCGGTTGCTGATCTTTTTGAAGACAGCCTGAAATATACGCAGGATGCCAAAGCCGTATCCAACTGGATTATGGGCGACCTGCTTGGTTATCTGAACAACAGCAACCTGGAATTGTCTCAGGTGCCTCTGACGGGTCAGGGACTTGGTGAGATGATCGGATTGCTGGAGAAGGGCACGATTAGCAGCAAAATTGCCAAAACCGTCTTTAAGGAAATGCTGGAGAGCGGCAAGCTTCCACAGCAGATCGTTGAGGAAAAAGGTCTTGTGCAAATCAGTGACGAAGGTGCCATTCTTGCCATTGTAGAGCAGGTTGTTGCGAACAACCCTCAATCCGTGGAGGATTACAAGGCAGGCAAACAGAAAGCGATCGGCTTCCTGGTAGGACAGGTTATGAAAGAAAGTAAAGGCAAGGCTAATCCGGGTCTGGTTAATCAACTGCTTGCAGATGTACTGAACCGCTAATCCATCCGGTAAGGCCGGACAGAAAGAGGCTCGTCCCTGTGACAGCCTCTTTTCTTATTTTTATAAGGCAAACACATGTGGTAAATAATCATGTACAGGTGTAATCGAATTCAGTTGCGTACGAAGGAGATGAGGGCGAGAATGAAGATTCAATTACTGTCGCTGAATGATCTGGAGACCACAGGACAGCTATGGCGGCTTCAGCATGTAGCCTATCGACTCGAAGCGGAGATGATTGGTTTTCAGGATATTCCGCCTTTGATGGATACGATCGAATCTCTGCAGAGCTGCGGGGAGACCTTTTACGGCTGCCTGGATGATGAAGAAGAACTCCTGGGTGCTGTTGCAGTGGCGGAGGAAGAGAAGGGCACATTGACGATCACACGTATGATGGTGCACCCTGAGCATTTTCGCAAAGGTATCGCAGCCGCATTAATGAGGCATGTATTCGAGCAGTACCCGGATCTTCCGCGGTATATCGTATCAACAGGTACATTGAACCAACCCGCTGTCAATTTATATACCAAATTCGGTTTCATACCTGTAGAGGTTACGTCGATTGCACCAGGTGTGGAATTAACGACATTTCATAAGAATAAACATTAATTATGTGAATTTTTTGAAGGAGGAATACCAGTTTTGGGCAATCCTTGGTTTATCGATGAGTGGCACATTTTATTGCGATTATTACTAGCCATGCTGCTTGGAGGACTTGTAGGTCTGGAGCGTGAACGTTCCAATCATGCTGCTGGTCTGCGTACCCACATTCTGGTCTGTCTCGGGTCTGCACTGATCATGATGTTGTCTGTTTATGGTTTTAAGGATTTTGCCAATGAATTAAATGTGCGGATTGATCCGGCTCGTCTGGCTACAGCGGTTATTACGGGTGTCGGCTTCCTGGGAGCGGGTACGATCCTGTTTACAGGAAAGTCCATTACAGGACTTACCACCGCCGCTTCGATCTGGGTTGTAGCAGCCATTGGGCTGGCAGCAGGTGCGGGATTCTTTTTCGCCTCCATCGTATCAACGGTACTGGTACTGCTTAATCTGTGGGTGTTCAACAAGCTGGAGCTCAGGTATATACGAGGAAACAAGCTGCATGTCGTCACCCTGCATACGTTGTCTGAACCCGGCTTCTTGGAGCAGGTGTCTTCATTCATGGAGCAGGAGAAAATTAAAATTCGCAAAATTACAGTCAATGAGCAGGATTTGGCTTTTGCCGAAGTCATTTCGGTTGAACGAAAGATTGAGATTGTCCTCCACGTACATGTACCACATGAACTCAATACAGTGCAGCTGGTAACTAAGCTAAGGCAGTGGGAGCATGTGACCAAAGTATCCATTGAATAAATCGTGAAACCCTCCTTAGGCCTGTTGTGCCGGAGGGTTTTTAATCATATCCATATTTCTTCCAGTTACTCTCCGCGCTCTTTAGGGTACTATCTAACCAAATGCATGTAGAGCGGGAATGCTATTTTATAAGAAAGGAGTATGTCATGAAAAGTAAACATCCGTCCGGAAAAAGGAGACAAACGGCCAAAACCAAGCCGCTCCGAAATCGGACACATAAATTTATTGCCGGATTGCTCAGTGCAATCATTCCTGGCCTGGGTCATATTTATTTGCGGCTGTATATGAGAGGTCTGACGTTTATGCTGCTTGTCTTACTCGACCTGTCAGCGCTTTTGTATTTTTCATCTATTGGCATACAGATTAATGTGCCCCTGTTAATTTTGCTCGCTTTGTTCATTCCAGTGATCTACTTTTATAATGTATTCGATGTACTGCAATCTGCGGATTGGGTCATGATGCGGAGGCGCAGAGCTGCAACGCATGGAAATACGGACAAGCCACTAATGAACGAGCGGGCTGTTGGTGAGGCCTTTATGGCATGGGAGCGAGGCATTTCGTTTGGACTGCTGCTTATTGTTGGTGGCGGGTTGATGGTGCTCTTCTTCCGCAAACCTCGCTGGTTTCAGGAGATGCTTGCTCTGTATGGTGGATATGTTTTTGCCGGTGTACTCATTATTGTAGGGCTGATCCTGTTCGGCCGTGAGATCTGGGTCATGCTGCGCAAGAAAAAAGGTTAGATTCGGAGAATGGAGGAGGGAAAATAATGAACCGTAAAGTCCGGGTCGGTCGCTATACGGCTGCCGCCTTAATCGTAGCGGTCGGTGTGCTGTTGATTTTGGATAAACGGTGGGGAACTGACTACGTATATGAAATGGTTGACTGGTGGCCATTGCTGCTAATCGCATTGGGTGTGGAATACATACTGTTGTTCCTGTGGACGCGCAGCAAGAAAAAGACATCCGCTGATGAGCTGCAGGATGAGAAAGTGAAGATGCGCTTCAGACCGGATGCCAAAGGCATCTTGGCTTCACTTGTGCTAACGGCTGCGGTATTTATTGTGACAGAACAGGACCACTATATGCACTTATGGAACAGGGTGAGCCTTAATTTGGGAGCAGCCTCCATGGACTATAGCCAGGCAGCAGGGTACATGCAGGACAAGGGGACGATCCGCGTACCTGTCGGTATGGATACTTCCGATCTTGTCGTGCAGGGGGTTAATGGAGATATTTCGGTACAGCGCGGAGATACGGAAGAGATAGAGGTGCGCACCGTAGTATGGGTAGATAAGACATCCGAGGTAGAGGCAAAAGCTGTGGCAGATGCATCGTTTGTTGAAACAGACGGCACCAAGGTTATTCATATTACCGCAACGGGCAAGACTTATGGAGATAACGATAAAACACAGCCTCGCATGAATATGACGATTACGATCCCGGATGACCGGCGTTTTAATCTGGACATTCGTACTTCCAATGGAGCCATTTTGTTAAATCGGCCGGAGGCAATTAGCACTATTGTTGCTGAAACGGGGAATGGACGTATCCGGATTACGAATGCGGTAGGTGACATTACGGGCAAAACGTTAAATGGCGATGTGATTGTGGCCAATGCGATGGGGAATGTTGATCTGGATAGCAACCGGGGAGATATGAAGGCCCGCGGAGTTTCAGGAGATGTAGATTTGACCACACAGGTGGGGAGCATTAGCATTACGGATTCAATTGGTGATTTTACCGCTGAAACACGGAACGGAAATATTACGCTGGATGGCGCAAATCTCGCAATCAGGGCTCAGTCGCTGAATGGCAGCATTAGCATCGTTTCCTCCAAAATAGGTGGGGATTGGGATGTATACAGTGCGGTTGGTGCAATCAGCATTTTGTTGCCTCATCAGGGTGATTACAGTCTGAGCGGCTCCAGCAGTTACGGTGATCTGAAGACTGACCTGCCATTTACAGTGCAAAATAAAACGATTGAAGGCCAGCTTGGTGAAGGGGAATACACCGTTAAAATTGAAGGGAATAGCGACCTTACCATTAATCGCAACCCGGATGTGCCTTCGGCTGATACGAACAGTTCAAATCCGGAAGACATGGATGGCGATTTGGAGCAGAGCGAAGATAACGGGGAGAATTCCCAGGATAATACCTCTGAAGTTCCGTAACTGCCGCGTTGACAATAAACTTACAATCGCCGTACAATAAAATAATAAAGGCAAGGTTACATGGAAGGAAAGATTAAACGTCCTGTTCTTTGTCAAGAATCAACTCTGATGGATAAGATGGTATTGGATCTTGTTTATTCAGGAGAATGAAAGGTAAGGCGGTGGGTTTTATGGCAACACGTGTCCAACATGCGTTGGAGCATCTGAAGACGACCGGTGTCCGTATTACACCCCAGCGCCATGCCATATTGAATTATCTGATGGAATCCATGGGGCATCCGACTGCCGATGAAATTTACCGTGCGCTTGAACCCCAATTTCCCAGTATGAGCGTGGCGACTGTATATAACAATCTGAAGATGTTTCTGGAGGCCGGCATGGTTCGGGAATTGACATACGGAGATAACTCCAGCCGCTTCGATGCCAATGTGACGGATCATTACCATGTCATTTGTGATAAATGCGGTAAAATTGAAGACTTCAGTTATCCTTCGCTCAAAAGCGTTGAGCTCCAGGCGGAATCAAGTACCGGATTTGAAGTCCACGGACACCGATTGGAAGTTTATGGTGTTTGTAAAAGTTGCAGGGATTAAGAGAGATGAATTACAATATTAACGTGCAGAATTCAGTTTGAATTCTACACGTTTTTTGTTTTTTTAATCAAAGATTACATGTATGATTTTTACGCGGCAATGATATCTTCATGATTCAGCATGATTAACGGAGGTAGGCGTTTGAGTAGAAAAAGAAAAAGCAGATATACAAGGCAGAAGAAGAGGCGTTCGTTCTGGCCTGGTTTTTTGGGAGCTTGTCTTATTGCAGGCGGTGCTTACTGGTTTATAACGAATGTATGGCTGAACCAGGTTCACGAGGACCCCGATTGGATCGGAATGAATCAGCCTATTTTTGTGGATGGTCAATTGATGGATGGTGAAGCTTCAGGAACGGGGGAGGAGCTTAAACTGCCAGTGAACGTACTGCAGGAGGCAATTGATCCTGGTATACGTTACGAAGCGGACACAGGCGATATCATTATTGCGATTCCGCAGCGTGTGCTTCATATGAAGGAAGGCAGCACCAAGGCCGAGCTCAATCATAAGGACTATCCAATGTCAGTTGAGCCTGAGGTCATCGGAGGAGAGGCATACATTCCTCTTAAGCCCTTGAAGGAAGTTTACGGGATTGCCGTACAGGAAGATACATCTACGGGTGCAGTTATATTGATGCGTGGAGGAGACACCATTCAATATGCGGAGATTGATACCTTGTCATCCAAAGCGGATAAAACCATTCCTTTGTACAAACGTGGAGGAGAGTCTTCCCCGATTATTGCGGATATGGAACAGAACGCCCGGGTACGGGTATGGCAGACAGGTGATGCGCAGAGTTTTGTTCAGCTGGATAACGGCTATGCCGGTTATGTGGATAATAAGTACGTTTCCCTGACAGAGAAAAAGGAGCTGGACAAGCCCAAATTCACTCTGACGGCTGCTGAGAAGAAGTGGCAGAATAAAACGGTAAATCTGGTGTGGGAGGCGGTATACAACCGTCAGCCTGACGTCAGTTCCATAGGCAAGATGCCGGGTGTGAATGTGGTCAGTCCAACGTGGTTCCATATTACGGACGGCCAGGGCAATGTGAAGAGCAAAGCCGATAAAGCGTATGTTAACTGGGCTCACCGTTCCGGAATGGAAGTATGGGGACTGATGGATAACAGTTTCGACCCGGATATTACAAAAGAGGCCGTAGCCTCATACGAGACCCGTACGCATATCATCGAACAGATGCTGGAATACGCGCAGACCTATCAATTGGATGGCATCAATATTGATTTCGAGAACGTATATACCGATGATGGACCCAACCTTACTCAATTTGTTCGTGAGATTAAAGCGATGGCACGCATCCACGGACTCATGCTCTCCATTGATGTAACTCCAAAATCCAATAGTGAAATGTGGTCCGCTTTTCTGGATCGACGTTCACTTGGTTCCTTTGTCGATTACATGATGGTTATGGCGTACGATGAGCACTGGGCTGCCAGTCCGAAGGCTGGTTCTGTCGCTTCGCTGCCTTGGACGGAGGCCGCTATGAGAAAAATTCTTGAAGAAGATGAAGTGCCTTCTAACAAATTGATTATGTCTGTTCCGCTGTATACACGAATCTGGACAGAGGAAGCAGACGAACAGGGAGAGATTAAAGTATCTTCCAAAGCAGTCGGAATGGATACTGTTGCTGATCTGATCAAGGAGAAGAAGCTCAAACCTGCGTTGGACTCTCAAACTGGACAGAATTATGTGGAATTTACTGAGGATGGGGCGACCAAGAAAATCTGGATAGAAGATGCCGTTTCTTTACAGGCTCGTGTAGAACTCATAGAATCACTCAAACTGGGTGGTGTAGCTGCCTGGAATCGCAGTTTTGCTAACGCATCAGCATGGAAGACATTACAACAGGTAAGTCGTTAGAGATAAACGGTTACTGAACTTATCTTTTTTATATGATTCGAATCCATTCATTTTTTGAAAAAAACGCAAAAAAGGCTCGGTCTAGATACCGGGCCTTTTTTGTTGTTTACTCGTTCATCTTAGATGTGAAGTGAATGAGTGATACTAGCCTTTTGGACTAATACGGTGATCCGTATCAGAAATAGATGGAGAAGGCGCTTTCAGATGAGGACGGTTTGTGTTCGCTTGATTAGGATCCAGAGTGAGGATGGTATGGCAGAACATACAACGATCCGTCTTGCCGAGCATTTTGGTCATTTTACCGCATTCAGGGCAATCCACTTGAACAGCGCTTGTAGACAACATTCCAGCCCAGAAGTAGATGGCCAGACTGGCCATCATGGCAACGAGTCCGATGACGAGTCCCACGGCTGCAAACACTTTGCCTGCATGTCCCCAAAACACAATTCCGGCAGTTCCCAGTACCATTAGCCCCATGCCTAGCATGGTGAGTAACAATCCCCAAGTGCGAAAAGCATTAATTTTAGCTGATTTAAAAATCATGAAAAATGCTCCTATCGTATGAGTAGTATCGGACCTGGAAAAGAAGGAAACTTTAGTCTGCATGTAGAATTACATTATAACTGACTTGGCGTTGAACTGCCATGAATTGTATGGAGGGAATCGTGGAATTAATGAACCTAGCTTTTTTATCCGGACAGTCGGAAGAGTCGGGGGCAGTTGGGGCTATCGCTTATTCCCATCCGGGTGAGCGATTCCACGGCTCCCTGATTCAGGATTTCGAATTGCTTGTTCTCATTGTCTGTGATACGGATCAAAGTATGTCGGACGTTGGTCATTACCGCTATGGGGACTTGCGCTATCAAATCATCTACGCGGGCCGTAACCAACTGCAGAGCAGCGTAATTACGGGGGATAATAACAATCTCATGCAATGCTTGATTGAGGGCGA
This sequence comes from Paenibacillus xylanilyticus, assembly GCF_009664365.1. Lineage (NCBI taxonomy): Bacteria > Bacillati > Bacillota > Bacilli > Caryophanales > Paenibacillaceae > Paenibacillus > Paenibacillus xylanilyticus. Next base: position 5,463,378 of record NZ_CP044310.1, on the reverse strand, counting down.
GATCATATGGGAATCAGAAGGCGCCTTGAGTGCCCTGAGGGAAGAGCTATCCGCCTTTGGATTGGAGCTGCGGGAACAAAAGCTGCTGCATGAATTCGCAAGTTTTTTGAGAATGTATGTGGAGGCCAAGCGGCACATTCAGGAAGGACACGTCGTTGATGCTTATTACAGTGTACTGGAGGCTTTGGGTAACTGGGCCAGAATTGTATTGATAGAACATGGAGTATACCCTGATCACGCTGTTTGGACACATGTGCAGAGTATGGATCGAGCGCTTTGGAAGCTCTATCAGGAGCTTACGGTAAGCTCGGAGACGTTGGAACAGCGGGTGGAACTTGTTCTTCTTGCCTGTGAATTTTCGGTCATGTCCAAAATGGGTGATTGTTCGGAATTGCTTCTGCGGGTAATTAGAAGCCGAAAAGAAGCATGGAGCGTGGACGAGCTGGTCCATCATCCTCAATTAAGATTTGTAGGAGAAGATCTCCCTTTAATTCTGCGAAAACTAGTTCTTCGTTCTATTGTAAAGGAATCGGCTGGCTGGCCATCCCTGATAGGAGGCGAAGGGCGGGAGATTCGATATTGGATCGAAGCCTGAACAAGGCCGTATAGTTGAATGAATTGGTTTGGCAAAAGGAGGGGAAACCTTCCTTTTTTGTTTGTCATATAAATTATTAAAAACAGGTTGACTCGTACTTATGGAATGTGATACATTATATTTCGTTCCCCAAACGGGCTTTTAGAAAAAAACCTATGAGGGACATGTTGAGAACGTAATGATTTGAAAAAGAATCAAAAAAACTTCTTGACGAAAAGATACTGAATGTGATACATTATTTAAGTCGCCGCCGAAAACGCGGTTGACAAAAAAAGATGAATCACAAACAACGTTTGATCTTTGAAAACTGAACAACGAGTGAGTAACGATCTTACTTTGTAAGATCGATGCTGAGAAATTGGTACAAGTCATCTGACTGTATGATTTTGAAGCGAAAATGAGATTTTTAATCTCGTCAGATTCAAAATGAGCTAATCGCTCTTTTCAATACTTTATTGGAGAGTTTGATCCTGGCTCAGGACGAACGCTGGCGGCATGCCTAATACATGCAAGTCGAGCGGAGTTGATAGGAAGCTTGCTTCCTTGATGCTTAGCGGCGGACGGGTGAGTAACACGTAGGCAACCTGCCCTCAAGCTTGGGACAACTACCGGAAACGGTAGCTAATACCGAATACTTGCTTTCTTCGCCTGAAGGAAGCTGGAAAGACGGAGCAATCTGTCACTTGAGGATGGGCCTGCGGCGCATTAGCTAGTTGGTGAGGTAACGGCTCACCAAGGCGACGATGCGTAGCCGACCTGAGAGGGTGATCGGCCACACTGGGACTGAGACACGGCCCAGACTCCTACGGGAGGCAGCAGTAGGGAATCTTCCGCAATGGGCGAAAGCCTGACGGAGCAATGCCGCGTGAGTGATGAAGGTTTTCGGATCGTAAAGCTCTGTTGCCAGGGAAGAACGTCCTTGAGAGTAACTGCTCAAGGAGTGACGGTACCTGAGAAGAAAGCCCCGGCTAACTACGTGCCAGCAGCCGCGGTAATACGTAGGGGGCAAGCGTTGTCCGGAATTATTGGGCGTAAAGCGCGCGCAGGCGGTCATTTAAGTCTGGTGTTTAATCCCGGGGCTCAACCCCGGATCGCACTGGAAACTGGATGACTTGAGTGCAGAAGAGGAGAGTGGAATTCCACGTGTAGCGGTGAAATGCGTAGAGATGTGGAGGAACACCAGTGGCGAAGGCGACTCTCTGGGCTGTAACTGACGCTGAGGCGCGAAAGCGTGGGGAGCAAACAGGATTAGATACCCTGGTAGTCCACGCCGTAAACGATGAATGCTAGGTGTTAGGGGTTTCGATACCCTTGGTGCCGAAGTTAACACATTAAGCATTCCGCCTGGGGAGTACGGTCGCAAGACTGAAACTCAAAGGAATTGACGGGGACCCGCACAAGCAGTGGAGTATGTGGTTTAATTCGAAGCAACGCGAAGAACCTTACCAGGTCTTGACATCCCTCTGACCGTCCTAGAGATAGGGCTTTCCTTCGGGACAGAGGAGACAGGTGGTGCATGGTTGTCGTCAGCTCGTGTCGTGAGATGTTGGGTTAAGTCCCGCAACGAGCGCAACCCTTGATCTTAGTTGCCAGCACTTCGGGTGGGCACTCTAAGGTGACTGCCGGTGACAAACCGGAGGAAGGTGGGGATGACGTCAAATCATCATGCCCCTTATGACCTGGGCTACACACGTACTACAATGGCCGGTACAACGGGCTGTGAAGCCGCGAGGTGGAACGAATCCTAAAAAGCCGGTCTCAGTTCGGATTGCAGGCTGCAACTCGCCTGCATGAAGTCGGAATTGCTAGTAATCGCGGATCAGCATGCCGCGGTGAATACGTTCCCGGGTCTTGTACACACCGCCCGTCACACCACGAGAGTTTATAACACCCGAAGTCGGTGGGGTAACCGCAAGGAGCCAGCCGCCGAAGGTGGGATAGATGATTGGGGTGAAGTCGTAACAAGGTAGCCGTATCGGAAGGTGCGGCTGGATCACCTCCTTTCTATGGAGAATCGTTTCCCGTAGCGGAAACATTCAAATATGCAGCTTAGCTGCAAAACTTACTCACTCGTTGCTCAGTTTTGAGAGCTCAAACTCTCAAAACAGCTTGCTTTTGCATGGAGCTTGTTCTTTGAAAACTAGATAACGAAACGAAAATTGCGAATTAGAACATTCCTTTTAGCTGAACTTGTGTTAAACAAGTTTCAAATAATAGTGATAACTGCATTGCTCAATTTGAGCAGTTGGTTAAGCTACTAAGAGCACACGGAGGATGCCTAGGCGCTAGGAGCCGATGAAGGACGTGGCGAACAACGATACTGCCTCGGGGAGCTGTAAGCAAGCTTTGATCCGGGGATGTCCGAATGGGGAAACCCAGCTGGGGTAATATCCAGTTACTCATAACTGAATAAATAGGTTATGTAGAGGCATACCAGGGGAACTGAAACATCTAAGTACCTTGAGGAAGAGAAAACAATAGTGATTCCGTCAGTAGCGGCGAGCGAACGCGGAACAGCCCAAACCAGGGAGCTTGCTCTCTGGGGTTGTGGGACGTCTCACATGGAGTTACAAAGGAGCCGGTTAAACGAAGAGGTCTGGAAAGGCCCGCCAAAGAAGGTAAAAGCCCTGTAATTGAAAGTCTGTTCCCTCCGAGACGGATCCCGAGTAGTGCGGGGCACGTGAAACCCCGTATGAATCCGGCAGGACCATCTGCCAAGGCTAAATACTTCCTAGCGACCGATAGTGAAGCAGTACCGTGAGGGAAAGGTGAAAAGCACCCCGGAAGGGGAGTGAAATAGAACCTGAAACCGTGTGCTTACAAGAAGTCAGAGCCCATTTTAGGGGTGATGGCGTGCCTTTTGTAGAATGAACCGGCGAGTTACGTTCCCGTGCAAGGTTAAGGTGAAGAGCCGGAGCCGCAGCGAAAGCGAGTCTGAATAGGGCGATGTAGTACGTGGACGTAGACCCGAAACCGGGTGATCTACCCCTGTCCAGGGTGAAGGTGCGGTAACACGCACTGGAGGCCCGAACCCACGCACGTTGAAAAGTGCGGGGATGAGGTGGGGGTAGCGGAGAAATTCCAATCGAACTCGGAGATAGCTGGTTCTCCCCGAAATAGCTTTAGGGCTAGCCTCGGAAAACAGAGTCGTGGAGGTAGAGCACTGATTGGGTGCGGGGCCCGCAAGGGTTACCAAGCTCAGTCAAACTCCGAATGCCATAGACTTACTTCCGGGAGTCAGACAGTGAGTGCTAAGATCCATTGTCAAAAGGGAAACAGCCCAGACCATCAGCTAAGGTCCCCAAGTGTGTGTTAAGTGGGAAAGGATGTGGAGTTGCACAGACAACCAGGATGTTGGCTTAGAAGCAGCCACCATTGAAAGAGTGCGTAATAGCTCACTGGTCGAGTGACTCTGCGCCGAAAATGTAACGGGGCTAAACACACCACCGAAGCTATGGCTTGATCGTATGATCAGGGGTAGGGGAGCGTTGTATAAGGGTTGAAGGTGTACCGTAAGGAGCGCTGGACATTATACAAGTGAGAATGCCGGTATGAGTAACGAAAAGATCAGTGAGAATCTGATCCGCCGAAAGCCTAAGGGTTCCTGAGGAAGGCTCGTCCGCTCAGGGTAAGTCGGGACCTAAGGCGAGGCCGAAAGGCGTAGTCGAAGGACAACAGGTCGAAATTCCTGTACCACCGTAAATCGTTACGAGCGATGGGGGGACGCAGTAGGGTAGTGACGCAGGCTGATGGATGCCTGTCCAAGCAGTAAGGCTGATGTGTAGGCAAATCCGCACATCGTAAGGCTGAGCTGTGATGGGGAGTGAAAATTACAGTAGCGAAGGTCATGATCTCACACTGCCAAGAAAAGCCTCTAGCCAGATGAAGGTGCCCGTACCGCAAACCGACACAGGTAGGCGAGAAGAGAATTCTAAGGCGCGCGGAAGAACTCTCGTTAAGGAACTCGGCAAAATGACCCCGTAACTTCGGGAGAAGGGGTGCCCCGGTAGTGTGAATAGCACGAGGGGGCCGCAGTGAAAAGGCCCAAGCGACTGTTTAGCAAAAACACAGGTCTGTGCGAAGCCGTAAGGCGAAGTATACGGGCTGACGCCTGCCCGGTGCTGGAAGGTTAAGGGGAGCGGTTAGGAGCAATCCGAAGCTGTGAACCGAAGCCCCAGTAAACGGCGGCCGTAACTATAACGGTCCTAAGGTAGCGAAATTCCTTGTCAGGTAAATTCTGACCCGCACGAATGGCGTAACGACTTGGGCGCTGTCTCAACGAGAGATCCGGTGAAATTTTAATACCTGTGAAGATGCAGGTTACCCGCGACAAGACGGAAAGACCCCATGGAGCTTTACTGCAGCTTGATATTGAATTTGGGTACGATCTGTACAGGATAGGTGGGAGCCTTTGAAGCGTGAGCGCCAGCTTACGTGGAGGCACCGTTGGGATACCACCCTGATCGTATCTAGGTTCTAACCTGGTGCCCTTAGCGGGTACGGGGACAGTGTCAGGTGGGCAGTTTGACTGGGGCGGTCGCCTCCTAAAGAGTAACGGAGGCGCCCAAAGGTTCCCTCAGAATGGTTGGAAATCATTCGAAGAGTGCAAAGGCATAAGGGAGCTTGACTGCGAGACCTACAAGTCGAGCAGGGACGAAAGTCGGGCTTAGTGATCCGGTGGTACCGCATGGAAGGGCCATCGCTCAACGGATAAAAGCTACCCTGGGGATAACAGGCTTATCTCCCCCAAGAGTCCACATCGACGGGGAGGTTTGGCACCTCGATGTCGGCTCATCGCATCCTGGGGCTGAAGTAGGTCCCAAGGGTTGGGCTGTTCGCCCATTAAAGCGGTACGCGAGCTGGGTTCAGAACGTCGTGAGACAGTTCGGTCCCTATCTGTCGTGGGCGTAGGAAATTTGAGAGGAGCTGTCCTTAGTACGAGAGGACCGGGATGGACGTACCGCTGGTGTACCAGTTGTTCCGCCAGGAGCACCGCTGGGTAGCTATGTACGGACGGGATAAGCGCTGAAAGCATCTAAGCGTGAAGCCCCCCTCAAGATGAGATTTCCCAGTATGTAAGACCCCTTGAAGACGACGAGGTAGATAGGCTGGGGGTGGAAGTGCAGTAATGCATGGAGCTGACCAGTACTAATCGGTCGAGGGCTTATCCAAATTGCAGGTTCTAGTCGCAAGTTTCGTTTCGGATCTAGTTTTCAGAGAATAATCTCTGAACAATATTCCCTGATAGCTCAGTTGGTAGAGCACTCGACTGTTAATCGAGTTGTCACAGGTTCGAGTCCTGTTCGGGGAGCCATATGGAGAGGTGTCCGAGTTGGCCGAAGGAGCACGATTGGAAATCGTGTAGGCGCCACAAGCGTCTCGAGGGTTCGAATCCCTCTCTCTCCGCCATAGTAAGGCCCGTTGGTCAAGGGGTTAAGACACCTCCCTTTCACGGAGGTAACAGGGGTTCGAATCCCCTACGGGTCATAGCTTTACTTTTTAAAGCATCAAGGGGATGAGAATCCCAAAGGTTCGTCGGAGGATAAGCTTCGTTAGCAATTGCTACGCAGTCTCGAACGAAGTGAGAGTATCCCCTACGGGTCATTATTTTCACCTCAAAAAAGAGGTTGATTTTAACAACAGTTTTATGTTAAGATCATAAATGTGTTGTTCGGAGGCTTAGCTCAGCTGGGAGAGCATCTGCCTTACAAGCAGAGGGTCGGGGGTTCGAGCCCCTCAGCCTCCACCATATAATTTTATAACGACGCGGGGTGGAGCAGCCCGGTAGCTCGTCGGGCTCATAACCCGAAGGCCGCAGGTTCAAATCCTGCCCCCGCAATTATACTTTCTTTACAGAAAGTGATCTGGAACCGTGGTGTAGTTGGCCTAACATGCCTGCCTGTCACGCAGGAGATCGCGGGTTCGAATCCCGTCGGTTCCGCCATTTTTACCTACATGAGGAATCTGTTCACTAAGTCTGTTATATGGCACCGACGCCCTGGATAAAGTGCAACATTCATGATTAGACTTTATTATGGCTCGGTAGCTCAGTCGGTAGAGCAGAGGACTGAAAATCCTCGTGTCGGCGGTTCGATTCCGTCCCGAGCCACCATTATCACTACAATTTAATACGCCGGTGTAGCTCAACTGGTAGAGCAACTGACTTGTAATCAGTAGGTTGGGGGTTCAAGTCCTCTCGCCGGCACCACTATGGAGGATTAGCGAAGTGGCCAAACGCATCAGACTGTAAATCTGCTCCCTTACGGGTTCGGTGGTTCGAATCCATCATCCTCCACCAGTTTTTAGGGGCATAGTTTAAAGGTAGAACAACGGTCTCCAAAACCGTTGGTGTGGGTTCAATTCCTGCTGCCCCTGCCAATTAATTTTCTAAGTAAATAATGAACATGGCGATTGTGGCGAAGTGGTTAACGCACCGGTTTGTGGATCCGGCATTCGGGGGTTCAATTCCCCTCAATCGCCCCATTATTTTTGGGGATTAGCCAAGCGGTAAGGCAACGGACTTTGACTCCGTCATGCATAGGTTCAAATCCTATATCCCCAGCCATTTGCGGACGTGGCTCAGCGGTAGAGCATCGCCTTGCCAAGGCGAGGGTCGCGGGTTCGATTCCCGTCGTCCGCTCCAAAAATATGGCGCCATAGCCAAGTGGTAAGGCACAGCTCTGCAAAAGCTTTATCCCCAGTTCGAATCTGGGTGGCGCCTCCAGTATATTTTAAGAAAATATACTATAACATGATATGCCGGCGTGGCGGAATGGCAGACGCGCTCGACTCAAAATCGAGTGGGAAACCGTGGAGGTTCGAGTCCTCTCGCCGGTATAACGCATAACCCTGTGGATTGCTTAGACAATTCACAGGGTTATTTTTATGATTTTGGTGGTTTTCGCAATTGATGAATAGATCAATATATGAGGTTGACGTTTGTATAAATTAAATATATTGTAGATAAATAAAGTCTATAATCTGGAACGGTATGGACTATTGCGATATCACTACACGGTATTATTGAGATACTTCTGTTTGTTTACAAGAGAAGATCCTTTCTGGTGAACTTTTGATTTTATTACATAGAACGGAGTGAAACGTAATGCTTGAGCAAAAAGTGTCTGAGGAGAACAATTCAGTTAATTATTCAGAACTATTATTTGATCTATCGATCTGGGAAGAGGCATGGAAGCAGCGGCCAAGAAGTCCAAAATATAAGAAGAAGAGTGCACCATTCGAAACGGAAGAAGCATTTGAACGCTGGGCACGTGACTATCACCGTCAATCCTTTACAGAAGAAGGTAAGCAGCGTTCCGAGCGCATCATGAGCTGGATTGAGAATCAGGGTGTAGATTTTAGTGAATTATCCATATTGGACATTGGTGCGGCTTCAGGCATTTTTACAATTCCTTTTGCAGAAAAGGGGGCTACTGTCACTGCAGTCGAACCTTCTGAACTGCTTATTTCTTTGATGAAAGAGACGATACCGAGCACATTAGCGTCCAAAATCGAGATTGTTCCTGAACGCTTTGAAGAAATATCGATTCAGGAGAAAGGCTGGGAACAGAAATATGACTTTGCCTTTGCATCCATGTGCCCCGCAATGTCTGATTGGGAAACCGTTGAACAGGCAATTCAAAGTGCACGCAAATACGTTTATATCAGTGCCATGGCCGGTCCGAGAGTGCATACGTTAATAGACGAGTTAAAAGAGGTACTTCATGTTAATCCGCCTTACCGTTCGGGAGATATGGGATACATACAGCAGCTGCTATTCTTGAAAGGTTACGCGTATACGTCTTTAATAACAAATGAAGTCAACAGCATTGAGATGCCTGTTCAGCAAGTTGTAGATCATCTACAGGAATGGCTAAACACCTATGGATTGCCTACGGATACAGACTCACTATACAAGGCTGAGCACTATATCCGAAGTGCCTATCCAGATGGCGTGGTTAACTTCCTACGTGGTGGCAGGTTCGGAAAAATACTAATTCAGCTGGACCAGCAGAATATGAAGATTGTTCGTAAGAAGGAAGCTAAGAAATAAAACAAGAAATAAAACAAGAAATAAAACAAGAAATAAAACCGAGCGTGAATCATTAAAAGGAGCAGATCATCTGCTCCTTTTTCATTTATCATTACAATCAATTATTTCATGGAAGAGCGAAGAGGCTTCTGTCTACGTTCCCGGTACTGACCTGGAGTAATTCCCTCCCATTTTCGAAACGAACGGATAAAGTTCTGCGGGTTATTGTAACGAAGCCGAGCAGCAATATCCTTAATGGTTAGCTCGGTTTCATCCAACCACTTTCGGGCCATCTTGAACCGATACTGTGACAAATATTCACTGAATGCGTAGCCTGTTTCTTTGCTAAACACAGTACTCAAATAGCTCGCATTATAATGGAGCCGACAAGCACACTCTTCGAGTGTTAGATCGGTATCGTATTCCTGATGGATGATGGCAATCATTCTTTCCGAGATCTGCTGATGCTGTGCATATTGCCTTTCTCTGAAAATGCCAACACCCGGCCTAATAATACGATGAATAAACCATTGCTCGATATCGGCAGCCGTTTGCAGAGCGAGCAGTTCGTTGATCAATGGGCTGTGCCCTGAAGAGATCTGTGCAAGTCGTATACCGGACTCCTGCATCATTTGTAATATATGCATCAATAATCGTGTTAAAGCAACCTGGTATTCTTCCTCGGTCCATTCCATATGATATACACGCTGAAGCAATTGTTGTAATAGTACGGAAGCTTCTGCCTCATCTGCAGATTGAATGGATTGCATAAGACGATATTCGAGTGACTCAGGGTAAGGTAGCGTCCACAAGGAAGAATAAATTGAAGCTTCTTCATTTTGTTTGACGCTAGCTCCTGGTATGGTCTGCTGCTGCAACATTTTCATAGCTTCAATATAAGCCAGGTGTATTTCTGAAAAGGAAGAGTATGGTTGACTGAAACGGATATTCAGCTGAAGATTCAAAACTTCACTCACTCGATGATGCAGCAGCTCAGTCATTTCGTAAAGTTCATTTGAAAATACAGAGTTGTCCATTTTGATAGAACCTATTACGGTTACTACAGTCTGTTCCACAATGATCGGAAGGAGTTGTCGATCCTTATCGATGGACTCCTCCACTATATTTTGAACGGCAAATAACAGGAGATCGAGATCGTGATGATCATATTTCGTTTGACTTGCCAAATCGGTCTTTAGGGTCAATACGGCTATTTGTTGCCACTGAATAAGATGATCTTTGTAACCTAGTTCGATCAAGTTTTGGTGCAGCATGCCGGGCGAGCACTTACCTAGAAATATATCTATCATATACTGAGTGCGTGTCTGCAAAACGTATTGATTTAATTTATACTCCATCTGGGACCGAGAAGCTGACAGCTGGTTAATATGGGTCTTGATCTGCTCGAATTCATTTTGAAGCGAAAAAAGGGATTGTGGCAGTTTCTTATTCGATAAAACTCTGTCAGTAATTCCTAGCTGCGATAGCAGGTTCCGTATGGGGATATGCAAACGCCTTGAACCTAACCATACGAAGAATATGGAGAGTAGAAGGAGTATTACGCCTACAGACAAAGTGTACAGTCCAATCTTGACATACTCTTGGGATAGGACATTCATGGGTGTAATTAAAATATAAGTCCAGCCCTTTAACGGTGTCTTGGCGAAGGTTAAGGAATATTCCGTATCAGCCATTCGAACCTCGTGGTATTCCTTTGAAGCAGCAGACGTATTCGGAGAGAGCAATTCGCTCAGGTCCATTTTAGATTCAATGTCTTCTATGTTCATTGCTGATAAGGGTTGTCCAATATACATAGGATCGGGGTGAACAAGAATGCGCTGTTCCCGGTTCACAATAATCAATTCTGAAGAAGACATATCCAGGTCAACGGATTCAGATACAATAGAATGATGCAATGAGCATGCAGGAATTCCACCAATTAAAGCTGAGTCAGCGGATGCATTCATAAGTGAGATGGATCTGCCGAGCACGATATGATAATTACATCCGGACGGGAAATCCTGTTCATTATGCTTAAATACAGATGATGGAATCAGCTGCCAGCCAGAGGTCAGGGTTTTGGACAACAAATCTCGCATGGGAAGAGCCAAAGGGAAGTCCGTGTTAAGATATAACCCCACATGATCGACCAGCCAATCCTGAGCTTCGTTAACTAGCGTAATATCCATTAAGGGCTCCCAGGATCGCATATGTTGAAATTCGGATTGAAGCTGGTTTGCTGTCGTTAATGTACCTGGAAGTGTGGCTGAAAGGGACTGAAGTGTAAGAGGAGACCGAGTCGCCTGATCCAGCATATAACTGATGGTGTTAAGCTTATGCTCGACGCTCGTCTGCATGTGTAAAAGAAGTTGTTTATTCGTTTGCATGCGATGCAGCTCCGTTTGATTCATGGAATACAGAATTGCCGCTATTCCGGCCAGCAGAATAGGCAAGGTACTGAGCAGAATGCCAAACAAAATCATTTTATGAAGATAACTGATGGACCGCACAGCCCCCACTCCTAACTTAAGAATTAGGATCAATACTGCTTCTATTTTAGTAAACGCTTACATTAATAACAACATTAATTTGTTTATATGGATAAAAAAGTATTTATGTTTGGGGTTTAGAAGAGCTTCTCATTCAACCGTACATCATTCGGGGGAAACGAAATCCTTTTGTAAACGTACATAAGGCTTAAGGGAAGATCATATCAATGGCGATTGCAAGCTCAGATGAGGTTATGTCTCTCTAGTCGGATAAGGGGATATGAGGCATCCCAATCTCAAGCTCATTGTATGTCGACAGAGGTCTGATGTAAGGACAGACGGAGGTCCAACACCATCCCCGACCTGAGTCTAGGATGAAAAACCGTCCGCGGTCTGTTTTGAAAAGTCCCCGTTTCCCCTAGAATAAAGACATAAGGTTGAACAAGAAACAACAAACACAAACGAGCAAATAAACAAATCAAAATACAAACCGAAAGGGTGGTGAAAAAATTATGAGATGGAATAAGGGGAATGGCTGGGCGATTGTCCTGATTGCGCTGGGAGCTCTAATCCTTTTCGGAAAGTTAACTCCGCTTCTTGGACACCTGATGGGGTATCTGATTCCGATTCTGATGATTGCACTTGGTTACTACGGGGTTAAACGAGGAAATGTAATGCTGGGGTGGATCGTCTTGATCATCGGTATCTTGTCACTGATGGGTAAACTGGCTTGGTTGATCGGACCAATCATCGCCATCGGATTAATCATCTTCGGTGTCTCGATGCTCAGCAACAATCGCAGTCGTCGTGGCCGCTACTAAATGATCACGATCTTGAAAAGGAGGACAGAACATAATGAGTGTATTTCGTCGAATGCGGGATATTACCGTAGCTACATTAAATGAACATCTGGAGCAAAGTCAGGATCCAGTCAAACTGATTGATCAGTTTCTGGTCTCGACCCGCCAAGACATTGGCGAAGCCGAGAAGCTTCGTCATCAATATGCAAGCCATACTAGACAGATGAAGCAGCAAGCCGACCAGGCAGCAAGTATGGTGCACAAACGTGAAGAGCAGGCTTCAATGGCTCTGAAAGCAGGAGAAGAGCATCTTGCGAAACTTGCCCTGCAGGAGAAAATTCTCCATGAAGAAAAGATGGAACAATACAATGAACTGTATGCCCAGAGCAATGCAGCATTACAGGAACTTGATGAACAGATTGACCAGCTGAAAGTGGAGTATCAGAATGTGTACAGCAAACGTCAATATTACTACGCTCGTATGCAAACCATTCAATTGCAGCAACGAATGAATCAAAGAGGTCACTACAATAATCAGAATGTACCTCGAATGTTCAATCGCCTGGACGACCAAGTCTCTGATCTTGAATATGAGGCACAGAGTCTGAGAGACATTCGCCGCATGAGCCAGGATGGTTCAGGAACAGCAGGCAGCATGTCCTCCTCTACCTTGGATAAAGAGCTGGAGCGCCTGAAACAGAAGCTGAACAATGAAAGGAAGGAGTAGTCACATGAATAGATTATACCGCTCGACGCGTAACCGAAGGCTGACAGGTTTGATCGGTGGCATCTCTGAGAATCTTGGATTTAGTTCGATGCTGCTGCGTCTCATCTTCTTCATCAGTATTTTCGCTACGGGGGGTACATCATTGCTGATCTACTTCATCGCTGCATTAGTGGTGCCGAAGGAACCCTATCCTGCAGATCCATACGGATATGATTCCGTAACAGGATATAAGTAAACGAAAGGAGCAAGCACATGAGCAAATTATACCGCTCAACGCGTGACCGGATGCTAACAGGTTTGATCGGCGGGATATCCGAATCCATCGGAATGGACTCCACGCTGCTGCGGATCATCTTCGTCATCAGTATCTTTGTAACAGGCGGCACAGCGTTGTTAATCTACTTTATCGCAGCCTTGGTGGTACCGAAAGAACCGTTTCCACCTTATGATCCGTATGGTTACGGTCCCGGCCCTGGTCCAGGTCCTGGCAGAGGATACAACAGCTATGATCACGACCCGAACAGAGGACCTTTCCGGGGCAACAATCAAGGTCACGGTGGCTTCGGCCCCGGCCCAGGTTACAATAACAGACCGCATTCGGGCCCACGTTCTTACGATAATAACAGCTATGGAGCAGGTGCACCTCAAGAGAGTGAACTGGATTCCATGATGAAAGATATTGAGAAAAAAGCATTAAAAAAAGAAGTTGAAGAGCTACGCCAAAAATTATCTCGTTACGAGAAGGGAGAAAAGTAAAATGGGAGTATTTAAACGGATTAAGGATATGACTAAAGCGTCGGTAAATGATATGTTGGATAAAGTGGAAGACCCGATTGTAATGTTGAACCAGTACTTGCGTGACATGGAGGCCGAGATTCATGAGGCTGAAGTAACAGTAGCCAAACAAATGGCAAATGAGCGTCGCATGAAGCAGCGTCTGGACGAAGCGGAGCGTACATCGGTACAACGCGAGTCCCAAGCTGAAGCTGCGCTGGCTAATGGTCAGGAAGAAGTAGCGCGCAAATTGCTGGAAGAGAAAATCTACTTTGATCAAAAAATTACGGAGTACAGTGAACTGCACGCACAATCTGAAGCACAAGCCAAAGACCTGCTGCAACAGCTTCATGACATGAAAGACGAGTTCTACAAAATGCGTAACAAACGCAATGAGCTCGTATCCCGTGCCCAAATGGCGAAAGCCAAAAAGCAAATGTCCTCCATCAACAGCCTGCATTCAATCGAAAGTGGTAGTGCATCGCTTGGATTCCATCGTATGGAAGAGAAAATCATGCAGCTGGAAGCTGAAGCAGACGTATCCCGTGCTCCTTACCGGAACACACAATCTACGTATACCAATCCTGTAGATGTTGAAAAACAGTTCAAAGTAGATCAACAACTGCAAGCCCTGAAAAACAAACTGGGCAACGGGTCCAAAAATGAAACAGGCGGCACTTCTAAAGAATAACTGTTCGCTCAGCAGACAATATGATATTCTATAAATCGTGAATAAAGAACGGTTTGTAGAACAAAGGTTAAGCCATACAGGTCATTATCGCCTGGTATGGCTTTTCCAACGAATAGGGAAAATCAACTTGCAGAGGAGGTGCGGCAGAGATGAACAAAAAAGAACAATGGCTTGCATTTGCGATCATTATTATCGGTATAATCATGCTATTGAATCAGCATATTAATCTGCTGACAGCTGCCGCACTGATCCTGTTAACGATTGGAATGGTTCAGGTTCGTAAAGGAGATACGCACAAGGGTCACCGCTACTTGGCGATTGGTGGATGTCTTCTGCTGCTTGGGAACCTGATGATTGTATTTTTAATTGTACTGGCTTCACTGGCCTATTTTTATTCCAAAAACAAAAAGATGCATCTGCATGGCGATGTCATGCGCAAACAGAATTTTTTGGCTCGTTATTATTGGGACCAGGTGCCTTGGACGTTACGAAGCATGAGCTTATGGCACGCTATTGGTGAAGTCAATGCAGATCTGTCTCTCTCCATTCCGGAAGAAAAACAGACCATTGTATTGCTGCAAGGAGTTATGGGAAATGTTCGTTTGACACTGCCTGAGGATTACGGAGTAGAGATTGAGGCTTCGGTCATGTTTGGACGTATTAGTCTGAATGGGGAAAAAGACAGTGGCATGATGAACAAGTTGATATGGAGAACACCTGGTTACGAAACCAGTGAACATAAAGCAAAATTTGTTATTTCTTATATTGTTGGCGACCTAAGCATTCGTAATCCGTAATAAATCAATAAGTGAAGAAAAGGAGGAGACCCGGTTGAAGACAAAACGACATACCGACATGGTAACCCGAAGTATGGGTGAAGGGATCCTCCTTGTTTTCATTGTTCTCGCTGTGATCTTATATGTGCTGTATACATATGGTTATCTTGCTCCGTTTGCTGGATGGAGGCATCTGATTCAGTCTGGCTTAGCGCTGGTTTTATTGCTGATAGGCATCGGAGCGTCTTTTGGCTTCTATCAGAGTTACCGGGTCAAACGCAGGCTTGAATTGCTGCGGGAAACCCTTTTACAATGGGAAAAAGGATCTCTATCGCGCACCGTACCCGATCTGGGGATCGACGATGTAGGCCGTTTAAGCGAACAGCTCGGGCGGATCGGCAAGAAGTGGGAAGATCAGGTTACCTCACTGCAACGACTATCGACCAACAATGCACAGCTCGCAGAGCAAGCCAGAATAACGGCAATTGTGGAAGAGCGGCAGCGATTGGCACGAGAGCTGCATGATGCCGTTTCTCAGCAGTTGTTTGCCATTTCGATGACTGCCACAGCGGTTGGACGAAAGATGGAGAAGGACTTTGCACGTGCCCAGCGGCAGGTGGCGTTGATTGAGGAGATGGCTTCGGTAGCCCAATCGGAGATGCGCGCGTTGCTTCTGCATTTGCGACCGGTTTATCTGGAAGGCAAACATTTAGAACAGGGCCTGAAAGATCTTGTCATGGAATTAAAAACCAAAGTACCCATGGACATTGTGCTTGAGATGGATGAAGATATCCATTTGGTCAAAGGCATTGAGAATCATCTGTTCCGAATTATTCAGGAAGCGATGTCCAATACACTGCGCCATGCCAAGGCAGAAAAAATGGAGATTCGGCTGCAGCGCCGGACCGATGCAATTCGTGTGCTTATTCGTGATGATGGTCAGGGCTTCGATCTGGATGACCAGAAGCAGGCTTCCTATGGTCTGGCCAACATGCGGGAACGCGTTACGGAGATCGGGGGAGCCATTCAATTTGTAACGGCACCAGGTAAGGGAACACGAATTGAGATAACGATACCTTTGATGAGCGATGAAAGTGAGGAAGAACATGTCAATGGAACCGGAAGTAGAAACGGAGACGGAAACGTCGATCAAAGTGTTGCTCGTGGATGACCATGAAATGGTACGGATCGGCCTCGCGGCCGTGCTCGATACAGAGGACGGGATCGAGGTTGTGGGTGAAGCGGGAAGTGGCGAGGAAGGTATTCGACTGGCACAGGAATATAAGCCGGACGTTGTTCTGATGGATCTAGTCATGGAAGGCATGGACGGGATCGAGGCTACACGGCAGTTGCTCAAAATGTATCCGGAATGCAAAGTCATCGTGCTAACCAGTTACCTGGATGATGAAAAAATGTATCCTGTTATTGAGGCAGGGGCCTTCAGCTATCTATTAAAGACATCAAGAGCCAATGAAGTGGCAGATGCGATTCGTGCTGCGGCACGTGGACAATCGGTTCTGGAATCACAGGTGGCCTCCAAAATGATGAATCGATTCCGGCAGCCACAGGCAGCAGCCCCGGCCCATGATGAGCTTACTGACCGGGAGATGGATGTGCTTCGTTTACTCGCGAAGGGCAAGTCCAATCAGGATATAGCTGATGATCTGATCATCGGTATCAAAACAGTCAAGTTCCATGTAACGAATATCCTGGCCAAACTTGGTGTGGATGACCGGACACAGGCAGCCATCTATGCCTATAAAAATGGTCTAGCAGAGTAGGAAGAAGTGTAATGTGAACGACTTTATTTAGCAAACTTCATTGAGCAAGAAAACGTACTTAACGAATTTGAATAGCATAGATAGTCAAGTGGAAAGGTCTGCTCTACCATGCACATGGTGGAACGGGCCTTTTTTTGTGATGTCCAAAGGAGTTTAGCAAATGGGGAAAGGGGGCATGCTGTTGATAGATTCATAGAATGAAAGAGAGAGCGGAGGATAACCATGTTAAATCGTTGGATGTCTGCAGGTATAGTGGCTTTGGCACTTATTATTGTTATAGGTATGACGACGGCGTATGCAGAGAGAAACGAGTCAGAAGGCGAGAAGCTGGAACAGTTGATACATACTTCGAACGCAGCGATGGATCAGGTGGAACGCATGATTATCAAATGGCAGGGACAAGGGACAGGGAGTGCAGAGGAACAAGCAGCACGTTTGTCGGAACAATTGGGACTGCCGCGACCAGTTTTGGGAAGCCAGACGGGTCATGATGTGTATCGCAGTGAGATTCAGGCTGAAGGAAGTCGTGCAGGCATATTGGTAAATGCCGTCGTGACTGGAGAGAACGGATACTATGTTATTGTACAGTTGGCGGGGAATCATTCCACTGGATTAAGCGAACTCGTTTCTTTGCATGAACAGGTAGATCAGCTGCTTGCAAATTCTGAGGTGGAAGCGGCATGGAACCTTTCAGTTCAGGGCAGAGGAACAACCGATGTATCGGTTAGCAATCAACTAGAAGAGACAGAGGCTAAGCTGTCTGGCCAACTGAGTATGCATGCAGCTGAGCGTTATACGGATGACAACACTGCAAGCGTGTCCTACCGTGTCCCTGAACTCCCGACTGCCATCCAGAGTGGCTCGGATGTTCTGAACATGCAGATTGCTGTACATCAGGACCATGATAAGGAAAGCAATCGTGTTACGTTAGGTTTTCCGGTAATCACTATAGAGTATTGAAATGATATTAGGTGAATTTATAGGCTTGATCATGGATATTTATAGATCAATTTTTAGGGAAATGTTTGAAGGAATATGGGGCTCCTTTATCAGGAAAATTAGTGCAACCCTTCAGGCAATATGCTAAAATGGCATCACATCCAAGAGGAAGCTACTGGTAATTGTCGGTTGTATGTTGTGCATATATAACACCATTACATAGCTCGGGAAGAGCAGAGAAAAGAGTCTTCCCGGAAGGAAGAGGAGCCCATGGTCGAAAAACAAATGCGAGATGAAGTGCAGACGCCAGGCGCAGTATTTTTCATTTTTGGAGCAACGGGTGATTTGGCCCGCCGGAAGCTGTTTCCGGCAATCTATAGTCTTTACCGCGAAGGCAAGCTAGCCGAAGACTTTGCGGTTATTGGTGTAGCCAGACGTCCGAGGACACCAGAACAATTCCGGGAAGACATTCATGAATCCATTAAGGAGTTCTGCCGTTATCCGGCAGGTGAACCTGATGAGTGGAATGCGTTTGTCGAACATTTTGAGTATAAATCTCTTGATATTAATAACGTGGATGGCTTCAGAGAGTTACGGGATCAAACAGAAGGCCTGGAAGCAAAGTTTAACACGCCAGGCAACCGGCTGTTTTATCTGGCACTGGCTCCAGAGCTGTTCGGCAGTGTCTCTTATAGCTTACGTGATGGCGGAATGCTGGAGAGCCGAGGCTGGAACCGGCTTGTCATTGAGAAGCCGTTCGGGTATGATCTGCAGTCTGCCGAGCAGTTGAATGAGCAGATCCGTGAGGTGTTCCGTGAAGAGGAAATCTATCGGATTGACCATTATCTGGGCAAGGAAATGGTGCAAAATATTGAAGTGATCCGCTTTGGTAATGCATTTTTTGAGCCGCTCTGGAATAACAAACATATTGCGAATGTTCAAATCACACTTGGTGAGACCGTTGGTGTGGAGGAACGTGGGGGTTACTACGATCATTCCGGTGCGCTGCGGGATATGGGGCAGAATCATATGCTTCAGATGCTGACGATGATTGCCATGGAGCCGCCAAGCCGTTTATTTCCTGAAGATATCCGGGACGAGAAGGTTAAGGTGCTGCGTTCCTTGCGACCATTCACATCCGATGAAGAAGTGAGCCATAACGTTGTCCGTGGACAGTATACAGAAGGGGAGTACCGTGGCAAACAGCTTCCGGGATATCGTCAGGAGGACAAGGTTGATCCAGAGTCGAATACCGAGACTTATTTTGCTGCCCGTGTATTCGTGGATAACTTCCGATGGGCGGGCGTACCCTTTTACATTCGGACAGGCAAACGTCTGCCGGTGAAAACGACCGAGATTGTGGTTGAATTCAAGTCCATGCCGAACAATGTATATCTGGGAAAAAAATATAAACTGGAACCGAATCTGCTCGTCATTCGGGTGAATCCAATGGAAGGCATTTATATTAAAATCAATGCCAAGAAACCGGGCTCGGATTCCGAAATTCAGCCGCTCGCAATGGACTTCTGTCAGAGCTGCATGATCGGAATCAACTCGCCAGAAGCATACGAGCGTCTGCTGCATGATGCAGCAGAAGGGGATTCCACGTACTTCACCCGCTGGGATGAAGTGGCGACCGCATGGTCTTTTGTCGACCGTATTGCTTCCGCATGGGCGGGGAATCATGGAGAACTGCATACGTATCCTGCAGGCACATGGGGACCGGAAGCGACAGGGAAGCTGCTGGAGCAGGATGGTTTCCACTGGTGGCCGGTGAACGGGCAGGACGAAGACAGTGTTATTTGGCAAGTGAACAACTAATCCGATAAATCATGTGTGAAGAAGCCTTGGATGGGACGTGAGTGCGCGTTCTTCCGGGCTTTTTTTGCGTAGGAGAGAGAAAGAATAATAAGGAAATAAATAAATAAATAAAAATAAGTTGTTGACAAAAAGTAAGTGAATAACTTATACTCAACTCAAGAGTTAAAGAAATTACGCAAAAAGAAAAACGGACGAAAGAGTTCTAAGGAGTTCTTCGAACCGATAGATTATTCATGAGATGAAATTTGAACCAGGTGAAGGGGTTACGAACACATTCATGAAGGAACATTTTAGCATAATATCTTTAATCTAAGAATACTATTTTGTAACTATTTGAATGGAGGAAAAGGACATGTTGGATGTAGGACTTTTGTTGATTCGATTGGTGATCGGTTTGTCGTTTATGGCTCATGGTGCACAGAAGTTGTTTGGTTGGTTCGGGGGTTATGGGATCAAGGGTACAGGCGGATGGTTTGAGTCCATGGGGATGAAGCCGGGCGCACTTGTTGCACTGCTGGCAGGTTTGGCGGAATTCGGTGGCGGCTTGCTGCTGGCTCTGGGTCTGCTGACTCCAGTAGGTGGCATTCTGATTGCACTGACCATGTTGATCGCGATTGTAAAAGTTCATGGTGCAAATGGATACTGGTCTACACAAAACGGTTTTGAGTATAATCTCGCGATCCTGGTGATCGGTGTGGCGTTGGCTCTGATCGGTGGAGGACAGTACGCACTTGATGCATTGATTTTCTAAGTAAGCTAGGAACGTGAATTAGGAGTACCTGGATGCCATTCTATTGGCTGAAAGGTGCTCTTTTTTTGTGATTGGAAAAGTGAAGAATCCTTTGCAGGTAATCGGTTATTTTCGGTAAAGATTATGGTACAATAGGAGAGTTGGGTAAGAAGCAGGTTAACGGTTTGTTAAAGCAACACAGGAATAGGGAGGATGAACTCCGTTGTAAATGTGTAAAATTAAACCTAATGTGCAAAAATCGAAGAAACAATCAACCGGTATCGCCGGATTGCATAAAAGATTGAGATTAGACCGGCCAGGCCGGTAATTAACGTTGAATGAACGGATGAAAGGGATAGAACCTATGAGCAAAGCAGATAACATTCTTCAACAGGAAGTGGACAAACGCCGGACGTTTGCCATTATCTCTCACCCAGATGCGGGTAAAACCACATTGACCGAGAAGCTGTTGCTGTTCGGGGGCGCGATTCGTCTCGCCGGTACGGTCAAAGCGCGGAAAGCAAGCAAGCACGCTACAAGTGACTGGATGGAAATCGAGAAACAGCGGGGGATCTCGGTTACATCTTCCGTAATGCAGTTCGATTATCTGGGTCATCGTGTAAACATTCTGGATACTCCGGGTCACCAGGACTTCAGTGAAGATACCTATCGTACACTAACAGCTGCAGATAGTGCAGTCATGCTGATTGACGTGGCCAAAGGGGTCGAGGCACAAACCATCAAGCTGTTCCAGGTTTGTGCGAAGCGCGGCATTCCGATCTTCACATTCATCAACAAGCTGGACCGTGAAGGGCAAAGCCCGTTTGATCTGATGGAAGAGCTCGAAAACGTACTGGGTATTCGCTCCGTACCGATGAACTGGCCGATTGGTACAGGACGCGATCTGTGCGGCGTGTATGACCGGATGAAAAACCAGGTGGAATTGTTCCAAGGGGACGACCACTCTACGATTAAAGTGCAAAAAGTAGACGGCTACGAAGATCCGATTATCCGTGAGATGGCGGGAGAATATCTTCATGATCAGCTGTGTCAGGATCTGGAGCTTCTGGATGTAGCGGGAGATCCATTCGACATGGAGAAGGTACAGCGTGGTGAGCTGACTCCGGTATTCTTCGGCAGTGCCATCAACAACTTCGGTGTGCAGACATTCCTGGAGAACTTCCTGCAGCTCGCTCCTAAGCCGGAGCCACGTCACAGTACCGCGGGTGAGATCGAGCCGACGAATGAGAAATTCAGCGGATATGTATTCAAAATCCAGGCAAACATGAACCCGGCACACCGCGACCGTATCGCGTTCCTGCGGATCGTGTCTGGTAAATTCCAACGGGGGATGAGCGTTAAGCATAACCGTGTGGGGAAAGAGATTAAGCTGTCCCAACCACAGCAATTCCTGGCTCAGGACCGGGATATCGTAGAAGAGGCATATGCTGGCGATATCATCGGATTATTTGACCCGGGTATTTTCCGGATTGGCGATTCGCTTAGTCAGGGAAGTGAGGTTGTATTTGATGAAATGCCAACCTTCTCGCCAGAGATTTTTGCCAAAGTAACGGTCAAAAATGCATTGAAACATAAACAGTACCAAAAGGGTATTGACCAGTTAACGGAAGAAGGAACGATCCAGGTATTTAACACCGTGAGTTTCGATGAAACACTGCTTGGTGTTGTAGGTCAGCTCCAGTTTGAGGTATTCGAATACCGGATGAAAGGCGAGTATGGGGTAGATGTACAGCTGCAGCGCATGCCTTATCAGTTTGCTCGCTGGATCGTGGATGAGAATCTGGATCCGAGCAAATTCCGGATTAACTCAACCCTGGTGAAGGATAAAAAGGGGAATTACGTTGTCCTGTTCGAGAATGAGTATGCGATGAGAACAGCAATGGACAAAAACCCGACTGCCCAATTCCTTGAGACAGCTCCATAAGTTTAGCTTAAAATAAAGCCATTATAATAATGGCATTAATAGTAATACAGCAACGGTAAAGATCCCTCCGCCTTCTGGCGGGGGGATCTGTTGCTTTGCACCTTACTTTGATGGCAGGTATGATCCAGCCGGATAAGGGAAAGCTTTCTTTTGCAGGCAGAACAAACGTGATGACGGTTACCGATCCCTTTCAATACCTCGATTAGCGAAGCGGTTGAACGGGGATGGTGTGCAGATGCTCCTGCGCGACTTGAATCAACTCATCCTGCTTCGCAGAATCAGTGTTCTTCCAGATCATTTCGAAAATGGCACCAAGTCCGGGCAATGCGGCTTCCGGTCCATCGACAGAGCCTTCAATCATCTCCCGGAGCTGATCATCACTCTTGTCATGAACTTTATGAACAATCGCTTCACGCAGGCTTAATGTAATTGGCATCGCAATTCCCTCCTCGTATATTCGGCTGCTCCTATACTGTTCCCTGGGAAGCGTGAGCGCATTCAAGTTTATCCGGCTTTGTGGTATACTACGAAGGATATTTAAGTAAGCATTGACATCTGAAAGGATGCGCAAGAGCTGAAGTGCAGCGGGAGGTTAAGACCCTAATGGCTAAGAAACAGTATGCCGTAATTGGCATGGGGCGGTTCGGATCAAGTGTGGCCAATGCGCTGAGTGGTATGGGATTCGACGTACTGGCAATTGATGCGGACGAGCAGCGGACCCAGGAAATGTCCAACGTGGTGACCCATGCTGTATCGGCAGATTCAACAGATGAAGAAGCGCTGCGTGCGCTGGGCATACGAAATTTCGACGTTGTCGTTGTGGCAATCGGTGAAGATATTCAGGCGAGCATTTTGACGACCCTGATTTTGAAAGATATGGGTGTACCGGTTCTGATCGTCAAGGCACAGAACGAGTTGCATGGTAAAGTGCTGCAAAAGATTGGAGCAGACAAGGTTATTTACCCTGAGCGGGATATGGGGCTGCGTGTAGCCCATCATTTGACCTCTCCGAACATACTGGATTACATTGAGCTATCTGAAGATTACAGCATATTGGAGATGAGAGCCTCCGAGCAGATGATCGGCAAAAACCTGTTGGAGCTCAACATTCGTGCACGCTTCGGTTGTAACGTCATGGCGATTCGCAGCGGAAATTCCATGAATATCTCTCCGTATGCGGAAGATCGGATTGAAGCTGGGGATGTATTGATCATAGTGGGCCATAAAGACCATTTGACGAAAATGGAGCTTGCCTATCCGAAGTGATCTCTCGGAGTCACCCGGAGTAAATTGAACGGCAGACGGGAAGGATGGAAAGATGGATATCGTATCACCGCAAAATTCACGTGTGAAGGAATGGGCACAGCTGCTGGAGAAGAAGCACCGTACCCGTCAGCATAAATATATCATTGAAGGCATTCACCTGGTTCAGGAAGCGCTACGTGCACAGGCTGATCTGGAATGCATCGTTTACGATGGTGAGCAAGGAGTACCTACAGAACTGGCTGGCCTCGAAGGACCCCTTCAACGTATAGAATGGATCAGCGTATCGTCGGCTGTGATTGCCAAATGTACGGATACGATGACACCGCAGCCTGTTTTTGCCATTGTACGTAAAGGTCGTGAGCCGCTGGAAAGTCTGCTCTCTGGAGAGCGAGGGCTTGTTGTGGTGCTGGATGGGGTGCAGGACCCGGGGAATGTGGGAACGATCATCCGCAGTGCTGATGCAGCCGGAGCAGCCGGTGTAGTGCTAGGTGCAGGCTCTGCCGATGTGTATAATCCGAAGACGATTCGTTCAACGATGGGATCATTGTTTCATTTGCCCATTGTTGAAGGGCAGCTCGAATCTATGCTTACAGAAGCGAAAGCAGCGGGCGTGAAGCTCGTAAGTACCTCTTTGCAGGCAGAGTATTCATGTTATAGCTATGATTTTACGCAATCCGTTTGGCTAGTGATCGGCAATGAAGGCAAGGGGATATCTGAGTCTACGGCAAGGCTTGTGGATGATGCGATTACGATCCCGATGCAGGGACAAGCTGAATCGTTGAATGCCGCAATGGCGGCGACGATTCTGATGTTCGAAGCGATGAGACAGCGGATGGTTTAAATTATAGAGATATATAAATAGTAAGTACGATATAGACAAGGATTCAAAAAAAACAAATTAAGCTTATTCCTACTTATGTGAGAGATAGGGGTGAGCTTTTTTTCTTTTGGGATAGAAAGATTATCGACCGATCAAAATAATGAATTGGATTAGAGAGAAACTCTATAGCTATCTGGAGAAACTGGGACATGAGATCAGGGAATCCAGTGGTAGAGAATAGTGGGAAGAATCTGAACGCTGCGTGTAACCTTATTCTGACATTCTAGTATGATTTGGATAAAAAATAATGTTGAAAATGAGTGAGTAAAGGCGGAGGACATGTTCCTTCGCTTTTTTTGGGTGCTTCTGAATTTATGCCCTCCCTTGCACGTTCAGCCGATATTGATGCGGAGTTGTACCGGTAACGGAACGGAATACTTTGCAGAAGTAGGAAGGCGTGGACATGCCTACACGATGACCAATTTCTGGAACGCTGTATGAATTACGGGCAAGTAATACGCAAGCATGACGAATACGGGTAGCTTGAGTATAGGCGATAATGGTCGTTCCCGTGGCCTTTTTGAATACATGAGACAGATGATAAAGAGACATGTGCAGTTCTGCAGCGAGATCTTTGAGTTGAAAGGGTTCATGGTAATGTTCCTCAATCCACTTCATGATGGCTTCAGCGTGAGGATGAAGGAGACTGTTGAAGGTTGGACGCACGGATTGGGAGAGGGCATGTTTGTCTTCTTCCCATATGTATTGAATCTGTACGAGCAGGTTCAGTAAAAAGAGCCGGGCAGACTCCTCTTCTTTTTCTCCATGAAGTCCGTTGGAATGAATCTGCGCGAACTGTTCTATGAATTGCACCAGCATGGAAGAAGAAGGAAGAGTGAAAGGGGCAATAGGTGAAGCTTGTCCCAGAAACTCCTGTACAAAATGATGAGTAGCCGTAAAATGCCGCCAGGTTTCCTTCAGCACATCCAGATCATACATAAGTACACTACGGACAAAAGGATGCTCATCCGTAACCTGAATCTGTACCTGATGCAGCTGAAAAGGACGGAAAATCATCAGTGTGCCCGGTTTAAGCGGAAAAGCTTGGCCTTCCGTAATTAACTGGCCATACCCATCATGAATGTAGGTCACTTCCATTTGGGCATGGCCATGAAATATTTCACGAAAAGTCGTGTTGGATGTACGTCGGCAAGCCAGATCGAATTGCTCCTTGTCTAACATGGACAATGCCTATTCCTCCCTCAACATGAGCACAAGATCCTTTTATTTTAACACAAGATACACGCATAAAAGCGCTTAATAATTGTGTATTGTGAAGGGAACAAGGGAGGTATGTTCAGATGTTAAAGGTAGCGATTATTGGAGCTGGAGCAATTAGTGGAGCACATATCTCAGCCTATTTGGCCTTTCCCGATCGATGTCAGATTGTAGCTGTGGTTGATATGTACCCTGAGAAAGCACAGAAACGAATTAATGAACATGGACTGGAGAATGCACAGGCAGTAGCGGATTATAAAGAATTGCTGAGCCAGAATATTGATGTGGTCTCTGTCTGTACTCCGCCGTATACACATGCTCCCATTGCATGTGACTTTTTACTTGCCGGTGCTAACGTGCTGGTGGAAAAACCGATGGCTTCCTCTCTGGAAGAAGCAGACCAGATGCTGAAAGCAGCCGAACAGAGCGGCAAACTTCTGTCGGTCGTAGCACAGAATCGGTTCACTACACCAATGATGAAGCTTAAGGGCGTGCTGGACAGTAAGCTGATGGGCCCGATTGTACATGTTCAGGTAGATTCATTCTGGTGGCGGGGTCATAACTATTATGATCTGTGGTGGCGCGGTACTTGGGAAAAAGAGGGCGGTGGCTGTACGCTTAATCATGCCGTACATCATATTGATGCCATGCTCTGGATGATGGGTCCACCCGTGGAGCTGCAGGCCATGATGGCTAATACGTCGCATGATAATGCGGAAGTGGAAGATGTGTCGATGGCCATGCTTCGGTTCCGTGAAGGGGCACTCGGCATGATCACGAGTTCCGTTGTACATCACGGAGAGGAGCAGCAGTTAATTTTTCAGGGAAAAGAAGCCCGGGTATCTGCACCGTGGAAAGTGGTTGCCTCAACGGCACGTAGTAATGGATTTCCAGAGCCAAATCCGGAGCTGGAACAGCAGATACAGCAGAAGGCTGACGCATTGCCGGATGTCCTTCACGTCGGTCACGCCGGTCAGGTCGAGAATGTGCTAAACGCCATCGAGATCGGATCACCGCTTTTGGTGGATGGACGGAGTGGGCGGAATACACTTGAACTGATTGTAGGCATATATAAGTCCGCGAGTACGGGGGAGAAAGTTACCTTTCCTCTGGAATCAGGCGATGCGTTCTACACACGCGAAGGTATAATGCAGCATGCGGTGCACTTTTATGAAAAGAAGACGGCAGTGGAGAACTTCGAGGATCTGAGCATTACGCTGGGGACCCAGTTGGAGTCAAAATGATTAAAGGAATGTATAACAAAAAGATGCCAATGTCTCAAGATAAAAATGAGGCGGCATCTTTTTTGCTAGACCACAATCTCACGCATATATGTTATCAAATTTATCATATAAATGGACGATAATTGGACTAACTACACTCCCTTGGACAATCCTATCCTACATATTGGAACAACCGAGATGACATGTAATGTAACTTTTACTGCAAGATTTACTGTGCTTTTGTAGGGATTTAACCCAAAATAATCCGGTTACCTGCCACTCTCCTCACGAAAAAGGGAAACGTATTTGCAATCGTAAGGGAACGTTATTGAGGGGTTGAACCAATTAGTGTAATAGTATTACAGCCATTTGTCCGCCCATCGCTCCACGGCACTTAATGCCCTTCCCAGCTCCGTCCCTTTGCGGGACAACATATATTCTGTCCGAACTGGTCGCTCTGTAACCACATGGCGCACGACCAGACCTTCTTCCTCCAGTTCTTTCATTCGTTCATTCAGTACGCGTTTGCTCAAGTCAGGGATATAAGCGTGAATTTCACTGAATCGTTTGGGCTCTTCCATCAACGCATGAATAATGAGGGCAACCCACTTCCGGCCAATGATCTGATAAGACTGTTCCACCTTTTCGCATATTTGCTTGGCATTCTCATCATCGCTCATAATTGTACTCCTTTGAATTAGTTATGCTTATTATAGCACTAGTATACTTATTGTAACCTGGATGTCTACAAGCGTTATGTATAAAATATCACATACCAATTGTTTATAATCTTACCACATAAAGCGTTAACAATAAACAAAAACCCTGTAAACACTGGTGTTCACACGTTAGACATGATTGTTGACGAATTGTGACGACAGGTGTAATATGGGTAACGTTAATTCAAATGGTTACAATTTATAACCTTGGTTTAAGGTTGTGGAGAGAAGGAATGTTCCATGGTTAAATTCGGGTATGGTATATAAACGGAGGCAAGGCGGGTCACGCACCCACTTATTCCGTCTTTTGTCATGCTTGGATTTGAACATTTTGCACCATCATATACTATACTGCACAGATCACAGGAGGCACTCCAATGGACGCAATGACATTTGTCCTGTTCGGGGCAACAGGCGATTTAGCCAAACGCAAGATTTACCCTGCATTATATAACTTGTACATTGATCAAAAAATGCCGAAATCCTTCTCCGTTATCGGTCTTGGACGGCGTGAATTGTCGGATGCTGACTTCCAGGCGAATGTCGAAAAGTCACTGCATGAATTCTCACGGCAAACGCCTGAAGAAGAATCCCAGGTACGTGATTTCATTGGGGCTTTCCGTTATTGTTCACTGAACAATACGAAGCTTGAAGATTACACGAAATTGCTGAAAATCGTCGAGCAGCGTGAACAGGAACTGAGCATTCCGGAAAATCGCATGTTCTACATGTCGGTTGCACCAGAATTCTTTGAGCCAATCGCACTGAATATTCAGGAAAGCGGCTTAGGTAACACCAAAGGCTGGAAGAAGCTGATTATTGAAAAACCATTCGGACACGATCTGCAATCTGCACGTGAACTGAATGAGAAACTCAGCAATACCTTTGCTGAGGAAGAAATTTATCGCATTGACCATTTCCTTGGCAAACCGATGGTGCAAAATATTGAAACCCTGACGTATGCCAACCCGGTTATTCAGGCATTGTGGTCCAACCGTTACATTGCCAATGTACAAATCACGGCTAGTGAAACTGTTGGTGTTGAAGAACGTGCTGCGTATTACGACCAAAGTGGTGCCGTTCGCGACATGTTCCAGAATCATATGCTGCAATTGCTGATGATGATTGCTCTGCATCTGCCAAAACGCTGCACACCGCAAGAAATTCAGTTTAAAAAGCAAA
Organism: Paenibacillus xylanilyticus; assembly: GCF_009664365.1. Lineage (NCBI taxonomy): Bacteria > Bacillati > Bacillota > Bacilli > Caryophanales > Paenibacillaceae > Paenibacillus > Paenibacillus xylanilyticus. The sequence continues at coordinate 5,434,790 of NZ_CP044310.1, read as the reverse complement.
AAATTGCTGAAGCTCTTCGACCACTGACCAAAGAAAACATCGCTTCTGAAGTGGTACGTGCTCAATACGGCCCAGGCGAGCTGCAAGGGAAATCCGTTGTCGGCTATCTGGACGAGCCTGGTATCCCGGCTGGTTCCCAGAACGATACGTATGTTGCGGCGAGATTGTGGATCGATGATCCATTCTGGAGCGAGGTTCCATTCTACATTCGTACAGGTAAACGCTTGGCTGAGAAATCCACACGCATCGTAGTTGAGTTTAAGGCGCCGCTCAAAACAGGTCATGAATCCGAAATTACGACCGAGCCTAACCTGCTGACGATTGAAATTGGTCCTGGGGAAAGCATCTCACTTCAATTGAATGCGAAGAACCCATTGAACCATGGTGAAGTGGAGCCAATTAACATGACATTTGCTTCAGGCAAACGCAATATTCCGGAAGCTTACGAAAACCTGATTTTTGACGCTATGCGTGGAGATTCAACCTTCTTTGCTCACTGGAACGAAGTGGAGCTGGCATGGCAGTGGGTACAACCAATTCTGGAAGCCTTCCAAGATGGCAGTGTACCGCTGGATACGTACAGCGCAGGATCGCAAGGACCTGATTCCGCAGATCGTTTGATTGCAGAAGATGGCTACCGTTGGTGGTAAACATATTTAAGGCTAACTGATTATACCGTTCCAATTTTGCATAAGTCCTTCCGGCAAATGGCCGGAAGGCCGTAAAAATTTTTGATATAGATGTTGCTGAACATGGTTTTGTTTAAGCGGTGTAGTGCAGGGGACGGAATCGATTCTGCAGAAGCGAAGCGTTCGCCTTTGTATCCAAATTTCAACTATATATAGTGGAATTAAGAAATTTGGATACAACAGCGATCGGAAGAACGATCCGTAACCGGAACGGTTACCGCGGAATGCAAGCATGTTGGATACAGTATGGAAAAAATGCATTAATAATTGTTCATAACAGGAGGATTTATCATGAAACTTGGACTTATTGGATTGGGCAAAATGGGATTGAACCTGGGCAGAAACCTGATTGACCACAAGCATGAAGTGGTTGCTTTTGACTTGAACGCTGAAGCGGTTAACGAAATGAAAGAATACGGAGCAAAAGGCGTTTCTTCTTATAAAGAAATGGTTGAGTCTCTGGAATCTCCACGTGTACTGTGGATCATGGTTCCTCACAATGTGGTTGATGCTGTACTGGCTGAAGTAAGCCCGCTGCTCTCCAAAGGCGATATCATTATTGAAGCAGGTAACTCCCACTACAAAGAGTCGATCCGTCGTTACGAGGAATTGAAACCATCCGGTATCCACTACATGGATGCAGGTACTTCCGGTGGTATGGAAGGCGCACGTAACGGTGCTTGTTACATGATCGGTGGAGACCCTGAAGCTTGGGCAATCGTTGAGCCGGCATTCAAAGACACTGCAGTAGAGAACGGTTATCTGTATGCAGGTAAAGCGGGTAGCGGTCACTTCCTCAAAATGGTGCACAACGGTATTGAGTACGGTATGATGGCATCCATCGGTGAAGGTTTTGACGTACTTGAGAAAAGTGACTTCGACTTCGACTTCGAAAAAGTGGCTCGCGTATGGAACAACGGTTCCGTTATTCGTTCTTGGCTGATGGAGCTGACTGAGCGTGCATTCTCCAAAGATGCAAATCTCGATGAAATCAAAGGTGTAATGCACTCTTCCGGTGAAGGACGCTGGACTGTGGAAACAGCATTTGACCTGCAAACTGCTACACCAGTTATCGCTTTGTCCTTGCTGATGCGTTATCGTTCCCTGGAGACAGATACATTCACAGGTAAAGTGGTAGCAGCGCTGCGTAACGAATTTGGCGGCCACGCTGTAGAAAAAAATTAAGTTAATATATAACTGTTAACATATAGGGTTGTTCGGGTAATGAATATCATCGTGTTTATAAATTCATCAAGTGGAGGGAACATATCATGAAATTTTTCTTGGATACAGGGAATGTTGAGGAAATCAAACGGATTGAACGTCTTGGTCTGGTGGATGGAGTCACGACGAACCCGTCTTTGATTGCCAAAGAAGGCCGAGTATTTAAAGAAGTGATTCAGGAGATCTGTGGCGTTGTCAAAGGCCCAGTCAGTGCTGAAGTCATCGGTCTGAAAGCCGAAGATATGTTGAAGGAAGCTTATGAAATTGCTGAATGGGCACCGAATGTAGTCATTAAACTACCGATGACCGAAGATGGGCTGTATGCTTGTCATGAGCTTACGCAAAAAGGAATTAAAACCAATGTAACGCTGATCTTCTCAGCAGCGCAAGGCCTGATGGCGGCGAAAGCCGGAGCGACTTACATCAGCCCGTTCGTTGGCCGTCTGGATGATATTGCGGTGGATGGCATGAAGCTGATTCGTGACCTGCGTCTTATCCTGGATACGTACGATATGCCGTCCGAGATCATTGCAGCAAGCATCCGCAATATCAAACATGTTGAAGATGCTGCCCTTTCCGGTGCACACATTGCGACGATTCCTGGATCGCTCCTGCCGACCTTGTGGAAACATCCACTGACAGACAGTGGCATTGAGCGCTTCCTGAAGGACTGGGAAACTGTTCCTAAATAATGTTGCGAAAGATCTATACATTGTTATAAAGCATATGGCATAAATGGATCAAAGCCTTCACCTTGCAGAGTAATCTGCAGGTGAGGGCTTTTTTTATTATGAAGAAAAAAGAAAAGCTGGCCACTCTGAGCGAACCGCCCATTTAATAAACGGATGTTGTCGCTGTCAGAGGGGTGCTGTCCTTCTTTTTCGGGACAACGGTGCATAAGGATAACATATAACCCTAGAGCTCATCCCGCAGGGAGAGGGGGACAACCGATGATGAGAAAAAGATGGCGGAGCCGAAGACGACGGAAGCCGCCAAGCGGCAAACGCAAGATGTGGCTGATTATTTTACTGGTAGCGGTATTTTGCCTGATGCAGGGCTTTGCGTATGTCGATAAAAAAATGAAGCCTCCAATTATGCATTTGGCCAAAATACGGGTAAAGCAGATTGCTACGGAAGCGATCAACAAGGCCATAACGGCCCAGGTGGCGGAAGGTAAATCGACCGAAGGGCTGATTGACTGGAAAACCGATACTGCCGGTAAAGTGTCCGGTTTCATGTTGAACTATGATGAGCACATGCGCATTACGGCAAGTACGATGAACATTGTGCAGTCCACGTTACAGAACGTGCATATGTTAAAAGAGAAAATCCCCCTTGGTCAGGCTCTGGGTAGCCCGGTCCTGGCATCCTTTGGCCCGAATATTCCCGTTCGTATCGAACCACAGGGGGCTGTGAAGGTTGATCTGAACACCAGGCAGCAGAATGCCGGAATCAATATGATCCTGGTAGAAGTGTACATTCATATCATTGCCGAAGTAGCCGTGGTGGTTCCCTTTGATATGGAGCCAGAGACGGTAGATACCGAAATACCGATATCCTACCTGCTTGTGGTCGGGGATGTGCCCATGTATTACTACGATAATCAGGGTAAGCCGGTAGGCAGTAACGGCAGCAGTGCACCATCCATTGCATTACCATCAGGCCAGGCTGGCGTATCCGGTGGTGCTGGCGTGACACCGAATCCTTCCGGTCAGAACCAGCAGCAGACACCAGGCGGTCAGATGCAGGGAGATGAGCTGGAGCTTGAGCCTGATCTTACAGGAGAAAATGGTGGACTACCGCTCGATACAGACGTGAATCATTGAATGGATTTGAATTGAAACGAACTAAAGACGTTCAATCAACAAAAAACGGGATCCTCTCTCAAGAGGTCCCGTTTTTTTATTTGTTTTTCGCCTTGGCCTTCTTCTGCTCGCGTTCTTCCCGTTCCCAATGCTTCAAGAGCGGATAAGGGTCAAACGACCATTCCGTCAGTCCGGTATCCCGGTAGATTCCGTAATGCAAATGGGGAGGGAATTTGCCCTGGGTACCTGGTTTACCATAACCGGAGCTGCCTACCCAGCCCACAACTTGACCAGGGGTAACGACCTCACCTATGTGGGCATTCTTATCAAAACCGGATAGATGAGCGTAATAGTGATAGTGATTGTTCAAATCACGGATACCAATCCGCCAGCCGCCAAAGGGATTCCAACCCTTAATCTCCACGACGCCGTAACAGGTGCTGCGCACGGGAAGTCCGTGGGGAGCGAAAATATCTGTTCCTTCATGGATACGATAACCCCCCCAGCTGCGTTTGGTCCCCCATGTGCTGCGATAGGAATAATTGGTGCCGAGCGGAACAGGAAACGCATGGGTAAACAAATCAATGCTGTCAAAATGCTCATATAATTTCGCAAACTGCTGAATGCGCTGCACGGCCCGGGTATTGTGATAATACTCCCACAGGGCAATGCTGAAGTCCTCCTGACGGGCCCCGAATCTCTGGATGACGTTCGCCATACTGTACAGCACATCCAAGTCGTTGTTGGCATCCGCCAGGCCATCTCCCGATCCATCACGGCCGTATCCATTAAAAAAAACGATGGAGCCGGGCTGTTGGTCCGTCTCATCCGGGTTAAGCCAGCCTCTCCAGGCCGGAGATGTCATAAAAATCCCGGTCAGCCGCTCCGGGTGCTTGCGGTCTTTGGGATGAGCACGCGTCAGAGTTCGTTCGTATTGGTCGATAGCTGCGAGTCGGAACCAGGGAATGCCGGTTATTTGTTCAATGCTCTCATATAAACTTCGGCGAGCTTTTAAAATCTCCGCTGGTTTCATATCGGCAGGTTCCGTTTTGGATGGCGCAGCCGAGGATTCACCATGAACATCAACAGGCAAGAATGGGAGAAGCAATGTGCCTGCAAGTAGGGTTTTCATCCAAAAAGAGTGAGTGAAGCGCATTTTGATGCGTTTTTGCACAGGGAAGCAGCCCCCTTTCCATTGAGATGATGCACAAGCGTGCCCGGTGAACCAAGCTATAACCTAGCGTTCTTCAAAAGCCCTTATTTTATCCGTGTAAGGGTGGATTGCACAAGATGTGACAAATGGGGGTTTTTCCAACGCTTTCATGGTATAATATGTTCCGAGCAACAGCCTAACTTCATTAGAAAGAGGGTTTACGCATTGGCTAAACGTGTTAAGGAACCGAAACCGGACTGGATTCGGATTAAATTGACAACCGGCGATAACTATCAGGAAATGAAAACGATGATGCGTTCGAAAACGCTGCATACAGTATGTGAGGAAGCAAGATGCCCAAATATTTACGAATGCTGGGCCAATCGAACAGCTACTTTTATGATTTTGGGCGACATTTGCACACGGGCATGCCGCTTTTGCGCTGTGAATACCGGCTTGCCGACGGAACTTGATTTGCAGGAGCCAGAACGGGTCGCAGAAGCTGCGGAGCAAATGAACCTGCAGCACTGTGTTATTACCAGCGTCGCTCGTGATGACTTGAAGGATGGCGGAGCGACCATTTTTGCCGAGACGGTAAAGGCCGTTCGGCGCCGCTTGCCTTTATGTAGTGTAGAAGTATTGATTCCGGACTTCCTGGGTGATCGGGATTCCCTGAAAATTGTTATGGATGCCAAACCTGACATTCTCAATCACAACATTGAGACAGTAGAGCGGCTATCGGACAAGGTCAGAGCCAAGGCCAAATACAAGCGTTCACTTGAATTGCTTGCTCGTGCCAAAGAAATGCAGCCCAACATTCCGACCAAATCCAGCATCATGCTGGGTGTAGGTGAGGAATATCAGGAAATTTTGCAAACCATGGATGATCTGCGTGCTGTGGATTGTGATATCATGACAATTGGTCAGTACCTGCAGCCATCCGAGAAACATCTGTTTGTTGAGAAATATTATCCGCCAGAAGAGTTCGCAGCATTGAAGCAGGAAGGATTGAAACGTGGATTCAGCCACGTTGAATCCGGACCGATGGTACGCAGTTCCTATCATGCACATGAACAGGTTAAATCTGCTGCAAAACATGCGGAACAGGCGGCAACACACGCATAATGGAGGACACTGGATTGGAAGAAGAAAAAAACACTGAGAAGGTTCAGGACACGGTCCAGGATCAGCCTCAGGATAAACCGGAAGAGAAAGTACAGGAAAAGATCATCGTTCAGGTGAACGGTAAAAATTATGAAATTGTGCAGAACCATAAAGAGGGCTGGAACCCGGAAGTTTTCCGCGACCGGTACAGTGAAGTTCTGGAGCGTTACGATTACATTATCGGGGACTGGGGCTACAGTCAGCTGCGGCTCAAAGGCTTTTATCGTGATAATCATCCCAAAGCCACGAAAGATTCCACCATCTCAAGCATGGTGGATTATATCAATGAATATTGTAACTTTGGCTGTGCTTACTTTGTTCTTCAGAAGAGCAAAGAACAGCCCCAAGCCAAAGCAAAAAGCGGCTCCTGAGAAGGGCCGCTTTTTTTGTGCATGTTTTTATAGCCGGGAGTATTCTTTGGTGAACACCAATCTGCTTGTTTTTGAACCAGGCTAGTCCAAAAAGGCCGTGCGAACCCGGTTCCAAAACGGATAGGGGCGATAACGGGCAAAGCTTACCTTGTGACTTGCAACCTGACAACGTACGGAGATCAGATCCTCCACCATGACATTGACATGATCGATGGTCAGCAGCAGCCTTTGGTCCTTACGTGAGAAGATGTCACAGTGATGGTGCTTGGGCAAAATAACCGGTGAACCCAGCGTCCGATAGACACGGTTATTGATTGAAGCAATTTCAGCAATCTGAATTGCCTCAATGGTCGGATGCACCATGGCACCACCCAGGGCCTTATTATATGCTGTACTGCCTGAAGGCGTGGATACGCAGATCCCGTCACCCCGGAACATCTCGAAGGTCACGTCATTAATGTCGACTTGGGCTACGACCGTACCATCCACACCTTTTAACGTAAATTCATTCAAGGCAATATAGGAGGTGTTACCCGATTTTTTACGAATCTCAAGCTCCAGCAGCGGGTATTCTACAATTCGGGGTTTGAGTCGTTCAGGATCCCCTTTTCCGCTCATCAATCGTACCAATTCCTGTAATTCGTCCTTCTTCCAGTCGGCATAAAAACCGAGATGGCCTGTATGAACCCCAACAAAAGCAATGTCCGGGATCCGGTCGATGAAATTGTGAAATGCCTGCAGCATTGTACCATCGCCTCCGATGGAGATAACAATCTCCGGCGATTCTGCATCCAGCTTGAACCCTTCTTCTTTTGCCAGCGCATGAAACTGCTGACTCAGATCAATCGATAACTGGTCTCCGCGGTCTTGAACATAGTATCTCAAGATGAAAGCTCCTTTGTGGTCATTATATTACCGATGATAATCAATTCCAGAGCAGAACACAACGTTGGATTGATATTCATTCGAAATATAGGTGCGCATTAGGGCTTATTTTTGGAACCGTCCCGGGAAAAGCAGGGCACGAAGCAGAGAAAAGAACAGCAGCAAAATCAGCACGCCGCCAAGGATCATGAATCCGAACCATATAATTTGTCCCGCATCTGGTGAGTATATAGCTGTAGCTACAGGTGAAGAGCTGGTCTCACTTATGGCGGGCCATGCGGACTGCCCCATTAAAGGCACCCAAAGTAATAAAACAAGTACAGGTGCGATTAGAGCATGTATGGCTCTCGCAAACAGAAACGGCCCATATCGCATCGGTGTGTTGCTGAGTATGCTCATGATCTGGGCATGTACCGACAATCCTCCCCAGGACAACACAAATGCAGCAGCTGCTGCCTTATAAACAAGAGGGACGGCTGTACCTGCTCCTCCAGCTTCCTTGGCTCCAAGAGTCACTTCAAACAAACCACCTACAAGACCCTGTGATAAGGCAGGCGGCAGGTTCATGAAGGTCAGCAGCCGCTCTGTCATTTGATATAGCACGCCAAGTGATCCGGTCTGTACAAGTAACTCCATCATGACAGAGAAGAATACAACAAGCCCACCTACGATAATAATAAGGCGAAGGGATGAGGAGACAGCCTGGCGCAATAGTTCTCCAAATGCACGCCCATCTGCCATTCGTGCCTCATGCATGGCATGGATAGCCTGTATGAATCTGCCTCCCTTTGGCTTCATGGTTGAGCTTGAAGGCGTAGGGGATGGAGAAGATGAGCTAGCTGCCCTTCCATGGAATCGCATGAGCAGACCAACAATGAACGCAGCGGCATAGTGAGAAGCGACCAGAACCGGAGCAACGGCTACATTGTGAAAAAAACCAACGGATACCGCACCGATCATGAAGATGGGATCGGATGAAGTAGTGAACGCCACGAGCCGCTCACCCTCTTCCCGCGTGACCAGCTTTTGATCCCATAATTGAGCGGTTAATTTCGCTCCTGTCGGATAGCCGGAAGCGCAGCTGACCGCAAATACAAAACCTCCGCTTCCTGGAACACGAAACAGGGGGCGCATGAGTGGATTTAACAGGGTCCCGAGAAAATGGACGATGCCGAAACCGAGCAGCAGCTCAGAAAGAACTAGAAAGGGAAAAAGCGAGGGGAATAACACATCCCACCAGATGGAGAGCCCTCTCACACTTGCATGCCAGGTCTCTGCAGGGAACAGGACCATTAGAAAACAGAGAACGAGGAGAGCGAGTGTAATCAGAACATGGGTAAGTTTGTATGAAGCTGCCATGCATACCTCTCCTTTATATAATAATGGTTGTTATGTCTGCTGCAGTGAGTGTCGCTTGTGCCATCAATATATGAACCAAGGCGGACAAACAGTACAAATTAATATCCGGAAAGCGCTTGCAAAAATGGCTGTATTTTTAAACGATGTATGCTAAAATGATAAAAACGCCTGAACGTCACCTATTTGTCCAATAGGGTGAAATTCAAATCGGATGGAGTGATGATTATGAGTCTTGTCACCGGAATCCTGGTCTGTGCTTTTGTCTATGTGATACGTGCCTCGCTTGTACGCTCTGAAGAAGAGGACTGGCGAAGTTATTAATGGAATATATGGTGCGCCAATCTCGCGATTGGTGCTTTTTTTGTGTCTTCCGAAGTGAAGAGGCTCTAGAGGAAAAGGATCAAAGACATCTTGACTTGCTGATGTTAGATAGGACTTTTGGGATTTTTTTGATAGAATGAAGATTAAGGTGATGGCAACCTGATCTCGATTTTGTTTTCACATTTAAGCATTGATGTGTAAGATATGCCAAAATTCGACACGACTAGTGAGGGTTAAATGAATGAATCCCAATCTGAGTATTTATGAAAATCTGGGCGGAGAACAGGGTGTTCGGGCATTAGTTGAAGCCTTTTACCCTATAGTCCAGCAAAACGAACAACTGGCTCCTCTATTTCCGGAAGATATACAGCCGGTTATGGACAAGCAATACATGTTTTTGTCGCAGTTTTTCGGTGGACCTGCGTTGTTCTCTGAAGCGTATGGCCATCCGATGATGCGTGCCCGCCATATGCATTTTGAGGTGACCGTTGAACGGGCACACGCCTGGCTGGCATGCATGGACCAAGCGTTGACACAGATCGGTGTGGAAGAGCCGCTGCATTCTTTTATTCTGCAGCGTTTGTCGGGGCCGGCACATCATTTTGTGAACACGCCGTAACTCCGAATACAGGTAAAACGGGAGAGGGATGGAAACGAGTGGAATTAGAGCCTCTATATAAGGTGAAGGTCACATGTCATTATTGTGAAACCGAGTTTGAAACCTCCAGAGTCAGACCGAGCTTGAAGCGGCCCTATCGGACAGATTCCGATTTTTGTGCCTACTATAAGCTGGAGAATCCGGATTTCTATGTTGTGCGGATCTGCCCCGAATGCGGGTTTGCATCGACAGAGAACTCGACAGATAAACTGACGGACAAGCAGCGGCTTGCATTCAAGGAACAGATCGGTAATCGTTGGGAAAAACGGGATTACAGCGGTGCACGGACGCTGGACCAGGCACTGGCCACATACAAGCTCGGTCTATTCTGTGCTCAGGTGATCCAGGAGAAGGATCGCATTGTAGCAGGACTGCTGCACCATATCGCCTGGTTGTATCGTTACCGGGAAGATCATGAGCAGGAACGGCGCTTTCTGGAGTTTAGTCTGGAAGCTTATGTTAGAGTGTTCGAGCGGGAAGGTGCGGGCAGTAATGAAGCGAGGCTGCTGTACCTGCTGGGTGAGCTGAATCGCAGAGCAGGCCACTTCCACGAGGCCGTCAAATGGTTCGGGCGTGTCATTCACGATAAACGGATCACGGATGCGGCCATGATTCGGGCATCCAGAGAGCAGTGGGCCCTGCTGAGGAAACAGATGATATCGGGCAAGATGGAACTGCCTGAAGAAATGATTGAAGCAGACAAAGAGGCTGCTAAGCGCAGCCCCATCTAATTAAACTTTGATTATTTGCGGACAGGTTTACTGGAGAGCAGATAATCACTGTCGTTATCAATAACGGTCATGCTTCCATTGCAACAAGGAAAGACCAGCAATTTCTTTTTGCCTTCACGAATGCGTACAAGCTCTCTCGGTTTGAGGGGCAGCAGCACATTGCTTGCTTGGCAGAACGGACATTGCTGTACATAGATGTCCCCCATGACAATATCATAGGGCCAGCTGTTTTCAAAAGGGATCATTCCTGCTCGCCTTCCGAAGGGGCTGGTTTCGATGCTTCTTCTTTGGCCAATTCGGCAATCTTCTGCAACAGGATGTGCTGGGGCATGTGCATCAGGTGCTCAAGCGGTACGCCAAGGGATTCTGCTAATTTGACGGCTGTGTCAGCCGATATTTGTAAAGGTTTCATCACATTTACCTCCTGAAAAAGTGGCTTAAACTATTTCTCTAGTATAGAGATAGAGCACTCATAAAACCAGTTTTTAATTGAAGTATTTTAGTTTAAATCCTTGAATTCCAAAAAGAGAGGTGCCTTATTAAATGAAAACACCATTAAAACCTGTATGGGATCTGGAGTCCATTTTTAGTGGAGGTTCTTCCTCCGAATCGTTCGCTGCGTACCTGGTAGAGCTGGAACAGGATGTACGCAAACTTCAAACCCTGTTGATTGAAACCGCTGCACCAAAGACACTTGAAGAAACTCATGCATTCGACGCCATTCTGGAATTGCTGCAGAGCTGTTACATTCGTATTTCGGAAGGCTCTGCATTTGTATCTTGCCTTTCATCGCAAAATCAGCAGGATAAAAAGGCTACGCAGCTGCAAGGCTCTGTTAGTACGCTCGGGGCCATGCTGAACAGCAGCAAGTCCCGTTTTGACAACCTCCTTAGTCAGACAGCAGATGACGTATGGGAGAAGTGGATTGCTCGCGAAGATATCAAGCCTCTGGCATTTGTACTGAATGAGAGCCGGACACAGGCTCGTGAGAAGCTGTCTCCTGAACTTGAAGGATTTGCGCTGGATCTGGGCGTGGATGGTTATCATGGTTGGGGCAAGTTCTATAATACGATCGTAAGTAAAGTGAACATTCCGTTTGAACAAAACGGTGAAACGATCATGCTCTCCGCCGGACAGGCTGCCAACAAGCTGAGTGATAGTAATCGCAATGTGCGTGAAACGGTATTTGCGAGCTGGGAGAAGGCTTGGACGGATGTGGAGGACTTCTGTGCCGATACATTAAACCATCTAGCCGGATTCCGTCTGAAGTTATATGAGAACCGCGGCTGGGACGATATTCTCAAAGAACCATTAGCCATCAACCGGATGTCTCGCCAAACGCTCGATACGATGTGGGACGTTATCAACGGAGCCAAACCGGCACTCGTGAAGTATCTGGAACGTAAGGCGCAGCTGCTGGGTGTGGATAAACTCAGCTGGAGCGATATTGATGCACCTGTAGGCAAGTCGGGTGGCAAAGTGACTTATGATGAGGCGGCAATCAATATCGCTGAACAATTCGCCAAATTCAGCCCTAAGCTCTCGAAATTTGCTGAGATGGCATTTGAGAATCGCTGGATTGAAGCGGAAGATCGCCCAGGCAAACGTCCAGGCGGATTCTGTACTTCTTTGCCGCTAAGCAAGGCTACCCGCATATTCATGACGTTCTCCGGAACGCCTTCCAACGTTTCTACACTTGCGCATGAACTAGGTCATGGCTACCATCAGCATATTATGGAAGAGCTGCCTGCACTGAATCAACGTTATGCCATGAATGTGGCAGAGACTGCATCCACTTTTGCCGAACTAATTGTTGCTGATGCACTTGTACAGTCTGCAACGGATGAACAGGAGAAGCTTGCTCTGCTGGAAGATAAGATTCAGCGCAGCGTTGCCTTCTTCATGAATATTCATGCCCGTTTCCTGTTTGAGAATCGCTTCTATGAACAGCGCAAAAAAGGCTTGGTTAACGCAGATGAGTTATCCAAGTTGATGGTGGAGGCTCAGCAGGAAGCCTTCTGTGGTGTTCTTGCATCGAATCATCCTCACTTCTGGGCATCGAAGCTGCATTTCTATCTGACAGGTGTACCGTTCTACAATTTCCCTTACACCTTTGGCTATATGTTCAGTGCGGGCATCTACGCCAGAGCACAGCAGGAAGGTACGGCCTTTGCAGACAAATATGATGATTTGCTGCGGGATACCGGGCGAATGACGGTGGAAGAACTTGCACAGAAACATCTGGGTACAGATCTGACACAGCCTGACTTCTGGCAAAATGCTGCGAATCTGGTGATTGCCGATATTGAGCAATTTCTTGAAATGACGGCAACCGCGAAGTGACAAATACAGGGAGTAGTACCCAGGCATTTTGAATGAAATGCTTCGTATACTCGTTTGTGAGAAAGAGAGCTGCACCACATGTTAACCAGCATGTAGTGCAGCTCTCTTTGCTTATTCTAGTCGTAGACCTGGTTTATATAATTTGTCGGATTATCAAGAATTTACTCGTTTTAAAGCATTGGATTGGCAATTAATTGTGCAAATTATAGTAATAAATACCCAAGTTTGTTTCATTTTGTTGAATGAGTATATTTGTTGTCATATAATGAGTCGTAAGTCCTTGTTTTAAAGGATGAAGTGCATAAAGGAGGAGCAATAATGGTAAATATTGACCAGCTTTCATTAGCAAGACAGTTGGATTTGGTGTTTAAAGAACTTGATAAGGAACTGTCAGGGTTAGACTCAGGTGTAGTTTTTGTGCAAATACGCAATAATGTAATTGGAAAGTTCGGTATTCGACATAATCCGATTTCTGGACGGAATGGACAAATGGAAACAGAGGATCAGGGGTTAACTGGAAGTCAGCGCTCCTCATTCCGCGCTATGGCACTTGAGACTTTAAAGTTTAAGCAGAACTGGACACATGGAGAAATTTCGTATGACTTCACCGTAAGACAAGGCGTGATTTTGGTGGACGCCACGATGGAATCCAATTACAACATGGCTAACCTTATGATTCGCTACCCTAGAACAAATACATACAAGGATTCAGGAATGGAGTCGACATCTTAATTGTGCAGACATGCACAAAAGCGGCGCTTCCGGAGAAGGCCGCTTTTTGGCTTTAAATCATCCAAGCATTAGTCCGAACTTAAGAACGACCAGACAATTGTTGCTCAGCGATTTGTACCAGACGTTTAGTAATGTATCCACCCAGAGAACCTGTCTCACGGGAAGTGTAGTTACCGTAGTAACCGTCTTGTGGAATTGTTACACCCAGCTCTTGCGCAGCTTCCACTTTTAATTGTTGCAACGCTGCGTTTGCTTGAGGAACAACCAGATTGTTGGAACGGCTTCCGCTACCTCTGTTTTGACCTCCGTACATGTGTGTCACCTCCTTATGGCTTGGTGATGTTAGTATGGTTAGAGAATGAGGAAATATACGTGATATGGCGTAAGGGAATAATTGGGATTTAATTGCAAAGAAACACATGAAAAAAGCCGATCCAGACAGGATCGGCCTCTTTGTTCATAAGGTAAATATTATAGGTGTGTTGTACTCCCCATACGAGATTGAAAGGAACTACTCCTTAGTAGGAGCAATAACTTCAATCCGGGTGAGAAGTTCAACGGGTTGTTCAGGTTCAAGACGAATTAACCCGGTTTGTTCATCCGTCAGAGGCAGGTTCGGGGCATCGGAGAGCCAGGTGTAGGGCTCAATGCACAGAAACTGATCGGATTCACCCTTGGTAAAGAGCACCCAGTGTTTAAAATACTGTTCATCTGCTGAGTAGTTCAGCATATATCCATCCTGACGACGGAGCTGGGCAGTCGCTGCCTGACCTTCCGTAGCTTTGAGAATTGTATCCCAGTTGCGTCCCTGCATACTTACACCTTGATTTAAGGCGTTCCAATCTCCAAGAGGCTCAAGCTCACCCGTAGGCAGCTGTTCCTCGTTCTGAGCATATACGCCAGAGACAGGTAGTTGAAGTGTCCAATCGGCAGGCTTGCCGTCTAGCAGGAACCATGTATGATATCCCATTCCAAACGGAGCGGGAGTCGAACCCAGGTTGGTCACACGAAGACGCTGGCTCAGTACGGAGTTTTGCAACCTAAACGTCATTTCGAGCTTCAGAGGCACCGGAAATTGTTCCATCCAATGCTCTTCATTTGCAGTCAGCAATTCGGTTGTAATGGCACAGCCTTCTTCATCTTCTTCAATGTCGCTGACACACCAGGATTGGGTACGATGGAGACCGTGAATATGGTTGTCATTTGCCGTATTCTGATCGAACTGGTACTGAACCCCTTCGTATTCGAAGCGCCCACGATGTATGCGTCCTGGCGGAACCAATAGAGGTACACCGAAGTGATAAGGTTTCTGCAAATAAAATGCTAAATCATCTTCTTCTGGACTGCGGACGACATCACGATCCTGCACCAGATCACGAATCGAGATGATATTGTTTCCTAGACGCGGCAGCAGGGTGATCTCCAATTCACGGCTATGTAGGATATACGTGTCGTAACCATTCCATTGGCCTTTGGTCACTTGTTTCATATCGATGCTCCTTTTCCCACTTGAAATCTGTCTGCAAGCGGCTTAGAATGCTCCGCTGCAGGCGTGTCATTGAGTACATGCCAGCAATCCCATACAGCCTTCCGTGGGAGGGCTAAAACAGGATAAGCAATTCCATCATAACAGATTTCGGCTTGGCGGGTAAAAAAAGCTGATTCCATTTTTGACAATCTGCGTGAAGCGGATTAAGATGGAATGCAGAAGGAAATAACATATGAATTGAATCAAAGCGATGACAGGGACAAGTAAGTCAGGAGAAAACTCTTCAGAAAGCCGGTGGGTGATGCGAACCGGTGTGAACTCTTTACCGAATGGACCCTTGAGTGCCGATTGGAACAGGTGCGTTGCAGAAATGCAAACCGTACCTCAGTAGAATTGGACGTCTATTCCACGTTACGGGAAAATGAAGGTGTTTTTCGCATGATTGAAAAACACGAATAAGGGTGGCACCACGGTCTCACGTCCCTTGCGGATGTGAGGCTTTTTTGCGTCCGCGGAGAAGAAACAGGCGAACAAAACATGAGGAGGCGCAAAACTTATGAAAACTGTATTATCTGGAATCCAGCCGAGCGGTAAACTTACGCTGGGCAACTATATTGGTGCAATTAAGAACTTTGTCAAGCTGCAGCATGATTACCAATGCCACTTTATGGTGGTAGATCTCCACGCAGTAACCGTGGCTCAAGAGCCAGCTGCACTGCGTGAACAGTCCGAAGCTGTGGCTGCACTGTTTCTAGCAGCGGGGATCGATCCAACCAAATCAAATGTGTTCCTGCAATCCCATGTTCCTCAGCACGCTGAGCTTGGATGGTTGATGACGACACTGACATCGATGGGTGAACTGGAGCGGATGACCCAGTTCAAGGATAAATCTTCAGGCAAGGACTCGGTTGGGGCAGGCTTGTTCGTATATCCTTCATTGATGGCAGCCGACATTTTGCTGTACAATGCGGATCTCGTTCCTGTAGGAGAGGATCAAAAACAGCATTTGGAACTCACCCGCGATCTGGCAGGCCGTTTCAATCATCGTTATGGTGAATACTTTACCATTCCGGATCCATATATTCCGCAGGTGGGCGCACGTGTGATGTCTTTGGACGATGCTTCCTCAAAAATGAGTAAAAGTAATCCAAATGCGGGCAGCTACATTGCTCTCTTGGACCCACCGGATGTAATCCGCAAAAAAATTAGCCGTGCCACGACGGACTCCGGGCGTGAAGTGGTTTACGATCCGGCCAACAAGCCAGAGGTCAGCAATCTCATGAGCATCTATGCAGAGTGTGCAGGCATTACGCTGAATGAAGTAGCAGAGCGTTACGAGGGTAAAATGTATGGTCCGTTCAAAAAAGAGTTGGCCGAAGTGGTTGTCTCTGTTATTGAACCGTTACAGGAACGATATCGCGAAATTCGTGAATCTGGCGAATTGGCCGAGATTTTGGAGACTTCAGCACGTCGTGCTGAAACCGTCGCTGCCAAAACGCTTCATGATGTGAAAGAACGCATGGGCTTTGTTCCTAGACGTACCGTGTAGGCTATCACGAACATCGTTCAACAATGTTAAAACTTCACGATATAAAGTGATGAAAAAAGAGAGGAGCCAACTGCTCCTCTCTTTTTTTGTTCAAATAGAAATCTGGAACCTTCTAGGTCAGGATGTCGATTCGGTTGTAGAACGCAATTCCTGGCGCTCTTTCTTGGCACGAATGACGAAACCCCAGCCGATATTGGCAATGGATAGGATGAACAGCAGCGAGGCTAACCAGCCGTTATAAGAAATCGATATGGCTGAAACCGTTAACAAAACAATCGACGAAAATGCGAACCATAAGGACAAACCTTTACTCATTGGGAAAAACCTCCATCACAAATTTAATGAATCTCCGTATAACTTGAAGCGTGCGAGCCATAATAATCTTGCAAGCTTGCAATACATTACAGACACAGATTGAAAGGAGATTTTAAATATGGCTCAAGGATCTCGTTCTAACAACTTGGTGGTACCTCAAGCAACTGCAGCACTGCAACAATTGAAAATGGAAGCTGCACAGGAACTGGGTGTAACAATCCCGCAAGACGGTTACTACGGTAACTACACTTCCCGTGAGACAGGATCTCTTGGTGGTTACATCACCAAACGTCTGGTACAAATCGCTGAGCAACAATTGTCTGGGTCTGGCAAATAACTTATCATAAAAAGCAAGCAACAAAACAAAAGCCCGGAGCGGAAACGCTCCGGGCTTTTCATCGCGCAACAGTTCCTTACTTGATTGTGCCTTTCCCGGTCCTTCTCGTCAAGACCGGGCGGATAAAAGTTTTTTATCCATTTTCTCATCGCTTAACCAGCCGACATACGTATCAATCGTTTCAAAATTACGGTCCATCACGACCACGGCGACAAACGGATACTGCTTGCGGTGTCGATACCGCACATCCGCCCAGCGGACCTTGTATCCTGCAGGCAGCTCCTCTACCTCGGCAACCGCATAGGAGGTGAAGTAGAGAAAAGCATTTACCTCTGGTGATTTCCGTGAGGCGGCGACAGCCGCATGAGTGGAAGACGAGGCATGCAGATGCCAGGTCAGCTCTGCTCCATCCATTTTTCCGATTTCGTAACTGTTATCCGCAAAATGCTTCACCACATGCCAGCGGTTCCAGGATATCGTTGGAATGACGATATAGCGAAGCGCCGGTTTGTTGTTATCCAGCCCTTTCACTTTGGCTACAGCTTGGGCATGGGCAATGATTCGCCATACATAATAGAGGGCTATAACGATATACAGTGTGACAAACAACGGGGCAGGGGCGATCAGATCAAAGGCCCACAGCAGGATTGCCACCACGTGCGAAGCGAACAGAAACGGATCGAAAATATGAATGATATTCCAGGCAATCCATCGTTCCGAGAATGGCCTTACTGCCTGGGTTCCATAGGTGTTGAACAGATCGGTAAAAACGTGAACGCCCACGGCGACAGCTGTCCAGGCAGCGACGTGTCCAATGGGAACATCCGGGAAAATCAGTGCAATGACGCCCGTGATGAGCAGAACCCATAATAGAAGAAAGGGCGGCGAGTGGGACATACCCCGATGATTTCGAATGTACAATGAGTTGCTTTTGAGACGCAGCGCCGTATCAATGTCAGGGGCCTGGGAGCCAGCAATGGTACCCACCATCACCGCAGCCGCGAGCATGGGACTGGAAGCCACGACAGGATCGACATAAGCCAGACCTGCCAAACCAATACCCATGACAAAATGTGTAGAAGTATCCATAAACGTCTCCTTTGTGGTGTAGCTCAATTTCATCATATTAATGATTCTATATCTAGGTGATACCCATATATAGTGTATATTATCCGCCTGTCTTGACGCAAAACAGCCAAAACCCGAAAAAGTTGTCATAAGAAGTTCATTTCACCCAACATTTGTACGAGCATTGTCATACTCTTGGCCATTTACCTATGATAAACTTTATATCGGAGACAAAGAGAAAAACCTCCAAACCGAGAATTAAGGGGGATTAACCAAGCGTGGACAATCAGTTGGGATACCAGGCTTCTTCCGATTCTGCAACATTGACCTCGCCTCCGACCAAGTCGGGATCGTGGAAAGACTTTATTCATATCACCAAACCGGGAATACTTCGAACCAATCTTATTGCCGTTTTTGGAGGGTTTTGGCTGGCATCCCAGTGGGATATCAACTTGGTAAAGATGCTGCTGACCTTACTTGGGACTGCGCTAGTTATGGCTTCTTCCTGCGTATTTAACAATTATTTTGATCGTGAACTTGATTTGAAAATGGAACGTACCCGCAACCGCTCCTTACCGACAGGAAGGTTAACACCGAAGGTGGTTTTGTCGTATGCGATTATTTTAGGCGTGCTAGGCTTAACTGTTCTTTTTTCTTTTTCGGGTATACTTGCCGGATTATGCGGCATTTTTGGCATGTTTGTCTATGTTGTTATTTACACGCTTTGGTTAAAACGATCCTCAACATGGAGCACATCCATCGGTGGTTTGTCAGGTGCCATGCCGCCAGTTATCGGCTATGTCGCTGTAACGGGACGTTTGGACCTGGGTGCATGGCTGCTTCTTGCCATGTTGTTCCTGTGGCAGCCTCCGCATTTCTGGGCGCTCGCCATCCGTCGGGTAGAGGATTATCGGGCCGGTGGATTTCCGCTGCTGCCCGTAGTGAAGGGCATTGAACGGACCAAGATTCAAATGATTCCTTATCTGGTGCTGCAGATTTTTGTTCCCATTCTAATGTATGCATACGGGTATGCCGGTATTTTTTATCTGACGGTGTCACTGGTGCTGTCGGTACTGTGGCTATATTATGCCCTCAAAGGATTTCGTGCACAGGATACGGACGTCTGGGCCAAAAAGGTATTTATTTATTCCATTAATTATCTGTCTCTAAGCTTCGTACTGATGATTCTGGATACGGTTCATAAATAATGGAATGCAGTACTGTGAAGGTGCAAAATAAATGCTTGGGCATCTGCATCAAGAACGGTTACAATAAGAAAGGGTCCCATCCAGAGTGGGGTTCTTCGTATACATATGCAATTTTTAGCAAAAGAAGTTACTTATTTCTTCATAACGTGACATCCCGGGCAAGAAACGATAGCCGTGTAATTCAAAGTAAGATATGTATGCGTATTCATATCGAGAGTACAAGAAAGGACGAGGATGATGCTGAAAAAGTACAAATGGACCTGGATGCTGCTGGGTCTCGCACTGATTATGGCAGTATACCTTATGTGGGGCACCGTCTTTGCCAGCAAGGAGAAATTACCCGAGATTCGGGAGATCCAATCCTTCTCCATGGAAAATGTGGATGGGACAACCGTTTCGCTCGATGATACCAAAGGCAAGGTGCGGCTGTTCTATTTTTATTTCACCAGTTGTCCTGATGTATGCCCAATTACGACGTTTACGTTGTCCCAGGTGCAGGATTTGTTGAAGGAAGATGGCACATTCGGCAAGGATGCTTCCTTTGTTTCGATTTCATTTGATCCGGAAGTCGATACCAAGGAGAAAATTAAGGAATTCGCGGACCGTTTCCACGCGGATTATGACGGGTGGTATTTCCTACGAGGGGATATGGACAAAACAAAGCAACTCGCCAAGGATTCATTTCAGATTCTGATTGAAGGCGAGAGCAAGGATGATTTTGCTCATATGAACATGATCGGTCTCGTCGATCAGAACAATCAGCTGCGCAAGGTGTATAACGCATTTAATACAGAAGATGTTGAGCCTGCAGTCATCGCAGAGGATATCCGCAATCTGATCAATGAATAATCTGTTCTAATTATATTAGAATCATATTAGTATCCATAAAAAAAGGCTGCTAGCCGGTTGGTAAATAACCGCTAAGCAGCCTTTTGCAATTGTTTTACGTTTAGAATGACGGGTACTCGGGGTATTGAATATACTCTTCCAATCCGGCCTTCTCCAACTGGGCAATGATGTATTCATCAGGGGTTCCTTCCACACCCGCATAACCACGTCTGGTATACATCTGCACTGCATCTGGGAAGGCGTCCCGCAGCACACCTCTGATTTTTTTGCCTGAACTGTCATTATCCATAAACAGATATACTTCATCGTAACCAACCTGTTTGCGCAGGGACTCCAGCTTGAGCGAATTCAGAGTGCCGAATGTACATAAAATGTTGATTTCCGGTCCAACGAGACGTTTCAGCTTGCTGCGATCATTCTTACCTTCCACAATGACATGAATAGGCATGATATTCACCTCTTGTTCGAGAGCTAGTGTCGACATTCCCCGGGAAATGTTGCAGCGAAAATCGACTGGATTATATATAGTTTAGCTGTAAATGGGGGAATGATGCAAAGCAAAGGTAAATACAAGCCATTTTAATAAAAAATGGACTTACATCATGGATCACGTCTATCCCAGTACGCTATTTGGATCTGTTGAAGACAGGGATGCCTCACGTCTGCTGGTGAAGTAAGGAAGGAGCAGAATGCCGACCATTAATAGAATAAACGCGATAAAATACGGCGAGACACCTACACGCAGCTGACCTGCGGCGATGGGACCAATGAAGGACCCGATGGAGGTAGCAATGGATTGTAGTGAAAAAATACGTCCCAGCTTGCTTCCGCCGCTTAAACGGATAAACAGGGTCGCCATGGCTGGAAAAGTAATCCCTTTGGACATGCCCAGTACAAAGAGTGCAGCAGCCAGAGGGATGTCCGGGAAGGCAGCCAGCGTGAAGAAACAGAGAGACATTAGCAGGACCCCAGCAGTTAAACGCAGCTTGGGCGAATAGCGATTAAGAAAAAGCATGCTGAGCGTAAGCAGTGCCCCGATACTAATGACCGAAAACAATAGCCCCGTAGACATCATGGACGAGTGTCCTCCGCCCCGGAGAGGTAATTCAAAAAACAGGATCCCCTGTGCACACGCAATGACCAGCGGCAATGCAAAATAACGCCAGGAGACAGGTATGAAGGTATTCGTACTTCCTCCGAGGTTAGCAGGCTTGGGAGGTACGGTTTCTTTCTCTCGCTGAACATCGACAAGCCCCTTCGGCATGGACAACCAGGCAATCATGCCTGACAGAATGAGCAGGTATCCAAGACTCGCAAATGTAGCAGAGAACCCCAAAGCACCAACAATCAGTGCTCCGGCAGCCGGAGATACAACAGACGCCAGCGTGTGTACGACACCATGTCCGGACATATACTTGCCCTGAGTGACCGGGTTGGTCGACAGCTGTGCAAGCAGGGCAAGACAGGCCGGAGACAGAAAAGCGAGCACAAAGCCGCTGATGGAACGAAGTGCAAGCAGCTGCCATGGCGTGTGAATGTGGGCTTGCAGCAGCAGAATAATGCCTGCCCCCAGTAAACTGAACACGATATAACGCCGACTGCCATGTTTATCGATTTGTGTGCCGGCAATTAAATTGCCGGGAAGATGAGTCAAGGAGTAGATACCCATCATCCACCCGATGAAGGTGGGTGCAGCCCCGAGCGAGATGGCAAAGGGGGTCAGGATGGGATATTGGGCGTGCAGGTCAAAAACAGCAAGAAACAAAAATAGATAGAGCCAGATGGCCGTTTTCACAAAAGCCCCTCCTTGTTAAACGATGCATGTTCATGCCAGGTCGTCAAAATGCGTTCCCGATTTTTCATGCAAAACCTCATGGTACTACTTGTACGTTCAACTGGACGAACTTAGACCTTTATTTTTACGAGAGAGTGCTTAGCTGACAGCGGGTTCGGAAATCATGTATAATATTCGGGAAGTGTGATTTCTTAACTCTAATACGGAAGGTGTAATCATGAACATAGAAGTGATCAAAGAGTTTGTGATGCAGAACTGGCTGGTGATCGTCGTTGCACTGATCATTTTGTTCTTTGTTCTGAATGTGGTCAAAACCGTATTGAAATGGGCGATTGCCATCATCATTATTGCGGCTCTGTTGATATACAGCGGCATCTCCATCGATCAGATTAAACAGACGGTTTCGGATGTGCAGTCCAGTACGATGGACACATTGAAAAAGGAAGCCACCAATATGATGGTGAAAGAAGCTTCCAAGGCCACCTACGCCAAAGGACAGGATGGGCAATTTACCATTACGAGTCCCAATGTGGAAATTAAGGGGACAGCTGGATCGAACAAGGTCAATGTGACCTTGCGCGGAATTTCACTTGGCGAATGGAATCTCGACAATGAAACGATACGGACGTTTGTCGAACAGGCCAGAGGAAATGGAACTGTACCAGCTTCTTAGCAAAGGGGGAGTGAATACGTGTTGCAGAATTGGCTGGACAGCCTGAAGGAATTCAATGGCATCACGATCATGCTGTTATTGATTGTGGCAGCTTCATTGCTTCAGGGATGGTCCAGAGGCGCTTCGCATTCGGCAGGAAGACTATTTGGATTCCTGATGGATGGCATTATGGCGGTCATTGGCATTCTGCTGTCCATTGGTTTGACCCTTTGGCTGGCACCGTATGTGCAGCAGTGGTTGTCTGCGCATGCTTCAGCCATGCCGAATCGGGATCTGAACCGATGGGAGCAGATGTATTATACGTTGGTTACGGCGATTGCTGATTTTCCATTGATGCGGTTTGCCGTGTTGTTTGTGCTTAGCTATGGAATTATTCGTATGGTGCTTGGCTTGTTCTCTTCCCTTTTCTTCAGAAGGAGATATCATTCTGCAGAGCAAGAGAGTACTCCCAAGGGTATTATTAGCCGCTTCATGGGTGCAATCATAGGCGCGGTCATTGGATCTGCCCGCGGGATGATTGTCATCGCCGTTCTTTTCATGATTGTCAGCCTATATCCTGGAAGCATGTTTAGCCGATATGTAGAGGCTTCGCCGATCTACATGCAGGGAGCAAAGTCCGTTATTGAACCGTTATCCGGCAACCTGATCAAGGACAAGCTGCCAGTATTTACCCAAGCAGTTCAGAAGGAACTGGGCGGAATTTTGCAGCGGAAGTATGAGGTCATTGACCACAATATTCCTGCAGATATTGAATCTGCAGCCAGTGAAATTGTGAAAGGTCAAACGACGGATGAAGCGAAAGCACGGGCCTTGTATGATTGGGTTGGTTCCCGCATTCAATATGATTACGGGAAAGTGGATGATTATGAGCAAAAAGGCATATGGCATGAACAGACACCACAGAACACGTTTGATACGCGTAAAGGGGTATGCATTGATTACGCACGTCTTTATGCAGTCATGGCCCGTTCACAAGGTCTGGATGTTAAGGTCGTTACAGGACTTGGATACAACGGCCAGGGCGGATATGGCCCACATGCATGGAATGAAATTTATTTGAGTGATTCCCAGAGCTGGATTCCGCTTGATCCGACATGGGCGGTGAGCGGTGACTGGTTCAATCCTCCGAATTTTGCCGATACCCATCTGAAAGATCAGACAGCATAACATTACACCGGACAGGGTTCCGGATTATGACGACGTTGCCAGGTTATCATGCCGCGGCTGGACTTATAAGAGCGGTATGCATCAAGTCATGAAAGAGGTAGGATGAATGAACAATCATTCAAAAGAGAAGGATGAACTTACCGACAAACGGCGCTTCAGTTACCGGATGAACGTATTTTTCTTCGCTTCCTTTGTTATTTTTAGCGTTATTATTGTACGGCTGGCGTTTCTGCAATTCGTGGAAGGGCCTGAGCTCAGTCAGGAAGAGGCCAGTAACATAACCAAGGATGTGCCGCTCGCTCCGGTGAGAGGAACAATCTATGATTCAACTGGTGAGGTGAAACTCGCGTATTCCAAACCGATTCAGTCTCTATACCTGACGCTCTATAAAAACTATGGTGATGTAAACGGACAACCAAGTCCAAACTTCCCGGAAGCTCAGGATATTGCGACAAGGCTGCATGATGTATTCGAACAATACAAAACCAAGGAGTCGGAGTCTCTTACTGTAGATCAGATCATTGAAGCAATGGACCTGAATTCCCGCAAGGCGAATGGTTTCATGCCTCGACTTATCAAGAGCGATCTGTCGGAGGAAGAAGTGGCTTATTTCCTTCAGCATAAGGATGAATTCACGGGAATTCAGATAGTTGAAGAAAGTGTGCGTTATTATGATCCGGACACCGTGGCTGTTCAGACCATCGGATATTTGAAAAAATTCAAAAGTTCCAAAACGTTGAACAAATACAAAGAGGTTGATGAAGCCAACAAAACACAAACGGATCCTGGGCTGGTATATACGGAAAATGAGTTTGTTGGATTTGATGGACTTGAATTGCAATATCAAGATGTCCTGCGCGGTAAAAGCGGTTATAACTCTGTCGACGTGGATTTACGGAATTTGCCTGAAGGTGTGGCAGGCTCCACTCCACCTGAGAAGGGTTATGACCTGATTACGAGCATCAACAAAAACGTGCAGGTGAAGACAGAGCAGGCGATCACAGATCAACTGAGCTGGCTGCATACGCACCCAGTTTCCGGCAAGCTGCATCCTAATGCCAAGACAGGTTTTGCGGTAGCGATGGAAGTGGATACAGGGAAAATTGTTGCTTCTGCCAGTATGCCTGACTATGACACGAACGTATGGAAAACCGGTGGTATCAGCACTGAAGATTACGATAAAATCAAATATATTTACCAGAATGGTACGATTCGTGGCTTCCCGCCAGATGACTCCGGTAAACGGGCAGAATCCGTTGTATTGCTTGGTTCCACGATCAAACCTCTGAGTGTATTGATCGGTCTAAAGGAAGGTTTCTTTACTACTAATACCGTATATCCAGACAGGGGTTCTACAACTTTCGGTGGGGATAACCGCAGAGTACAGAACTCTTCCGGTCACGTATACGGTCTGTTGACTCCACATGATGCGATTCGTCATTCCTCAAACGTGTTTATGATTGATGAAATCGGTAAGAAGTTATACACGACGTATGGTGCAAAGGGCGTTGATGTATGGGATGAATACATGGAGCAATTCGGCCTTGGTGTACTTACAGAGGTAGATTTGCCTAATGAGCGGCCCGGTCTCAAAGAATACAAGGAAAGCTCCGAGAGTTCCTTGACCAAGTTGGTATATGCCTCCTTTGGTCAGCAAGGGAAATATACAACGATGCAGTTAGCACAGTACACTACAATGCTGGCCAACAAGGGTAAACGGATGCAGCCGCAATTGGTAAATGAGATCCGAGATTCCGAGGGTAATGTTGTTGAGAAAGTGAAACCAAAAGTGCTAAGTACGGTCGATTTCAATGACGCTTATTGGAAAGAGGTACAACGAGGCATGGCTACGGAGGTTACGGCATTTAGCGGCTTCCCTTATGATTTTGCGAGAAAAACAGGAACATCGACGCAGCTAGTCGGCGGGAAATTGGTCGACAACGGGGTATTTATCGCTTATGCGCCGCGGGAAAATCCAAAACTGGCTGTAGCCGTGGTTATCCCTGAAGGGGGCTTCGGTTCCAACAGTGCGGCTCCAGTTGCACGTGCGATCTTCGATGCGTATGACGAGGAGTTCGGCTTGGACGGTGTTCCGAAGAAAGATAAAACGGAAGAAACAGATGAAACAGCAGCGCAGTAAATTCATATGGTTAAAGAGAGGGCCCTTTGAGGGCCTTCTTTTTTTGTGTATGGAGCTAAGAGTGGACCAGACATTTACATATTCCCTGTAACTTCATAGGGAGTTAACACGTTTAATTAAATGACTGAATCAATATACAAATATTCCAGATCAACAACGGAGAAGGGGCTCTCTCTAGTTTACGAAAATGTAACCAAAATTAGGAAGACGTGTCAATCAACCTTTGATAGACTTATATAGGGAAAATATCTGAGCTGTACGTTAATTAATTTAGACTGTTAACCATTATTTATAGAGAACGGAGAGGCTTATACATGTTTAACCGATGGAGGAGCAAGAAAGCATCCGATGAAGACACAGCTGTCAACAAGCCGTCTGCAGCAAGAATCAACCTGTTCTTTTTCGCTGCATTTGTCATCTTCAGTATCCTTATTTTTCGATTAGCTTTTGTGCAGTTTGTCGAGGGACCTGAATTGACGTATATGGAAACGACACGTAATACAAAAGACATTCCGCTGGCACCTGTGCGTGGACCGATCTATGATGCCACGGGAAAAGTGGCGTTAGCATACTCTGAGCCTGTACAGTCTCTGTATGTATTGTTGTATGAAGATTATAGTAACGGTTCCCGGCAGGAAGAAGCTCAAAAACTGGCAGATGATCTTGCGGCAGTGTTCAAGGAGTTTAACCCTGGAGACAAGGAACAGCCGGATGCAGCAGAGATCATGAAACGCCTCGATCTGGATTACCAAAAGACACACGGGTACACACCAAGGTTGGTAAAATCCGATCTGAATACGAAAGAAATTGCTTATTTCATGGAGAAAAAGGCTGAATATCCAGGGGCTATGGTACTGGAGGAAAATGTAAGAAAGTATGACCCTGATCGGGTTGCTGTCCAGGTCATTGGCTACACTAGAGAGTTCAAGGGTCAACAAAATAACTTGGATAAGTATAAAGAAATTAGTAAGTCGCTGGCAACGGAAAGGGATCCGGGCCTTCGCTACACTCAGCAAGAAATGGTTGGAGTAGGAGGGCTGGAGTTTCAATATCAGGAGGAACTTCGTGGAAGAAGCGGCTATCAATCTATCGATATTAATGCTCGTAATCTTCCTGAAGGAACAATCATGCAGACTCCGCCTGAGAAAGGCTACAGCATCGTCTCCACAATCAATAAGGAAATTCAGCTAGCAGCTCAGGAAGCGATTACAGATGAACTGCGCAAGCTGCCCAAGGCCATTACGGGGTATGCAGTGGCGATGGAGGTAGATACCGGAAATGTGGTGGCCATGGCAAGCATGCCGGACTACGACCCGAATGATTGGGATTATGAGAAAATCAAATACGTGTACCGGAATGGGACAATCGCCTCTTTCCCACCGAATGATTCCAAGCCTAGGCATGCCGAATCCGTGGTATTGCTAGGTTCCGTCATCAAACCTCTTAGTGTGCTTATCGGCCTGAAAGAAGGCTTGTTTACAGCAGGGCAGACTTATCACGATCAGGGATATGCGATTCTGGGGAAAGACGGGCGGCAGGTGAGAAACTCCCACTCTGCTTATAATGGTCATATCACTGCAAGACGCGCCATTGAGAAGTCTTCCAATGCGTTTATGATTGATATGGTGGGCAAACGTTTGCTGAATAAATATGGCTCAGAAAAAGGAATCAAAGTTTGGGACGAATACATGAAAGACTTCGGCTTGGGTGTCTCTACAGGCGTGGATCTTCCGGGGGAGTACCTGGGTACGCTTGAATACAACGAGGATCATGAATCGGCCTTGACACGTCTGGCGTTTGCCTCGTTTGGTCAACAAGCGAAGTACACGACACTTCAGCTCGCACAATATACTACGATGCTTGCCAATAAGGGCAAACGGATGGAGCCTCATTTGGTGAAAGAAATCCGTGATGCAGAAGGCAATGTCGTTAAAAAAATTAAACCTAAAGTTTTAAACGAAGTGGATTTTGCGGATGCATACTGGAATGAAGTACACCGCGGCATGGTCACCAAAGTAAGCTCGTTTGACGGATTCCCTTACGACTATGCCCGTAAAACAGGTACGTCCGAGCAGGGAACAGGACCGAATAAAAAGGAGAACGGTGTGTTTATCGCATTTGCACCGCGTGAGAATCCAAAACTGGCCATCGCGGTTGTTGTACCGGAAGGTGGATTCGGGTCTGTTAGTGCGTCGCCGATTGCACGCAAAATCTTCGATGCATACGATGAGGTCTACGGTCTGGATGGGACGCCAAAAGGGAAAAAGGGTCAGGAGAAGGACAAAGAGTAAAGCAAGATTTTTGAGGAGAGGTACCAAATTAACGGAGATTAACACACATGTGCAGGGGGTTATTCCATATCATGATTCCGCGAAACAACCAGTGAAAAGGCTAATATACGGTACCGGACAGGCAAGGGAAATTATCCCTTGCCTTTTTATTTTGCATCGGCTAAAATTTGCACAAGGGAAACATTATTAGTCGTGTATAAATTTTAATACCTTGTACAACAAAATTAGATGTGGACAATTATGTTAGGAGAGGGAAAGGAGAGGTTGGAATTGTTAATGGTTAAAATGAGGAGTATTCAAAGAGGGTTCATGACGCTATCAGCCCTTGTCTTGATTGTGGTTTTGACTGCGTGTTCCAGCACAGCTGAATCGGGAAGCACGGAAGGGAAGATGCAGGTTACAGCAACCACAGGCATGATTGCAGATGTAGCACGTGAGATCGGAGGGGCATACGTTGACGTTACCGGGCTAATGGGTCCAGGCGTAGACCCCCATCTGTACAAGGCTTCACAAGGGGATATCCGCAAGCTGGAGCAAGCTGAAGTCATTTTCTATAACGGGCTGCACCTGGAAGGGAAAATGACTGATATTTTGGAGAAGATGTCCAAGAGCAAAACAGTAACTGCTGTCACAGACGGCATCCCAGTAGAAGAATTGCATTCGGGTCAGGAGACCGGAGGTACGGAATATGATCCACATGTCTGGTTTGATGTGAGCCACTGGATGCATGCAGCAGAAGCTGTACGCGATACACTTGTGGAGGCAGATCCGGATCATGCTGAGGCATATCAGGCTCAAGCGGAAGCGTATTTGGCAAAGCTTGAAGAGCTGGATAACGAAGTGCGCACAAAAATTCAGGAGATCCCTGAAGCGAGCCGGGTACTTGTGACCGCACACGATGCTTTTGGGTATTTTGGTGAGGCCTACGGCATGAAAGTGATGGGACTTCAGGGTATCAGCACAGCAGCCGAATATGGTGCGAAGGATGTCAGTGAACTGCGGGATTACCTCGTGGATAACAATATTAAGGCGGTATTTGTGGAATCGAGTGTGCCGGCAAAAGCGATGGAGGCCATTATTGCCGGAGCCGCTGAAAAAGGCCATACGGTCAGCATTGGCGGGGAACTCTTCTCGGATGCCATGGGTGCTGAAGGAACAGAAGAAGGTACCTATATTGGCATGATCCGTCACAATACCGAGACGATTGTAGAGGCGTTGAAATAATAATTTTAGCGAGAGAGGAGTGGAAACAGCATGAGCAAGACAACGTTATCTGAGAACATGCTTACGTCCGTTTATCCGAATGAATTGCAGGGAATGCAGCCTACAATGGCCCCTCTTAGTGTTCGGGATCTGGCTGTAGCCTATCATAAAAAGCCAGTCCTCAGCGGGGTTTCCTTTGATATACCGGAAGGACAGCTCATCGGCATTCTCGGTCCAAACGGGGCCGGGAAGTCTACTCTAATCAAGGCTGTACTCGGACTGGTGCCGAAAATGCACGGTGAGGTGCGGATATTTGGTCAGTCCTACCGTGAGCAGCGGCGCCGGATCGGCTACGTTCCCCAGCGGGAATCAGTCGATTGGGATTTCCCAACCCATGCGCTGGATGTGGTGATGATGGGCAGGTACGGTCACCTGGGCTGGTTCCGTCGTCCAGGCAAGAAGGAGCGTGATCTGGCTGCACACTGCCTTGAGCAAGTGGGTATGGGAGACTATATGCATCGACAGATTAGCCAGCTGTCCGGCGGACAGCAGCAGCGGGTCTTTTTGGCTCGTGCACTGGTTCAGGATGCAGACCTGTATTTCATGGATGAACCGTTTGCAGGCGTGGATGCCACAACGGAAAAGGCCATCATTTCCCTTTTGGAACAGTTGAAAAAGCAAGGGAAGACGGTACTCGTAGTTCATCACGATCTTGCGACGGTGGAGGAATATTTTGACCATGTGCTGCTGCTCAATGGGCGACTGGTTGCCGGCGGACCGACAAGCGAAGTGTTTGTACCGGATACGCTGCAGGAAACTTACGGAGGACGGATTGCGATGATCGGAAGCCGGACGGAGAAGGGCCAGGTGTAATGATGGGGAACTGGATCTTTTCCATTCTGTCTGACCCCAACACACGCTGGATTTTGCTTGGCTGTTTGTTGCTCGGGTTCAGTAGTGGCATTATTGGTTCATTTACCTTTTTGCGCCGCCAGAGTTTGATGGGCGATACATTGGCACATGCGGCATTGCCAGGGATCTGTATTGCTTTTATGTTAACGGAAACCAAGTCCGTAGGTCTCTTTCTGTTTGGTGCACTCGCTGCAGGAATCATTGCGACCTTCGGGATATCCTGGATCACCCGGTATTCACGGATTAAGCAGGATGCAGCGATGGGGATTGTGCTGACGGTATTCTTCGGTATCGGTGTAGTCATGCTGACCCGCATCCAGCATGGGGCCAGCGGAAGTCAAAGTGGGCTAGATAAATATTTGTTTGGTCAGGCGGCCTCGATGGTGATGACGGATGTATACGTCATGGGCGGTGTCTGTCTCGTTTTGCTCATTGCCTGTCTGGTCTGGTTCAAGGAATTCAAGCTTGTGAGCTTTGATCCCGGATTCGCCCGGGGCATGGGGCTGCCTGTAGCCATGCTGGAACAGCTGATCTTGCTGCTGACAGTCATCGCAGTTGTAGCGGGAATTCAGGCGGTCGGAGTTGTTCTTGTTGCTGCCTTGCTTGTGACTCCTGCGGCAGCAGCGCGCTGCTGGACCGATTCACTTGCACTTATGGTGCTGCTCGCAGGCATATTTGGTGCTCTGAGTGGTGCCACGGGCACCATCTTCAGTACGCTCGTTCCTAATCTGCCGACAGGACCCGTGACGGTCCTCGCGGCTACGGTATTGTTTGCCGGCTCGGCGCTGCTTGCTCCGCGTCGGGGGTTACTGGCTCGCCGTTTGCGAAGCATGCAGGCCAAATCGGCTTATCTTCGAGAAGAGCGTGCTACGCTTCAGACACTTTCCGCCCAAGGAACACAGCAGGAACGGGGGGAGCTATAATGGCTACATTTTGGATCATATTAACGGCTGTATTGGTTTCGTCCGCATGTGCCATTCTTGGATGTTTCCTTATCTTGCGGCGAATGGCATTGGTTGGGGATGCCATCAGCCATGCTGTGCTTCCCGGGATTGCCATTGCTTTTCTATGGAGCGGTTCCAGGGATTCCTTATGGATGCTGCTTGGAGCCACTATTTTCGGTCTATTAACGGTATTCTTCATTCAAAGCCTGCAGGCCGGGGGACTGTCTTCCGATGCATCCATTGGCATTGTATTTACGGCACTGTTTGCCGTCGGTGTTATTCTGATCAGTCTGAACGCCCAGCATATCGATCTGGATCTGGACTGTGTGCTCTTTGGTGAGATTGCCTACGTACAGTGGGATACGTTAACACTTGGAGGTACGGATGTCGGGCCAAGGGCTGTCTGGATGCTGGGTATTACGCTCCTGGTCATCCTGATTGTTATCGGACTATTCTATAAACAGTTCAAACTGTGCGCCTTCGATCCGGCGCTGGCAGCTGCCTGCGGTATTCCGGTCGTATTGTTCCATTACCTGCTCATGGGGCTTGTTTCCATGACATCCGTGGCTTCCTTTGAAAGTGTGGGGTCCATCCTCGTGGTAGGCATGTTGATTGTTCCTGCGGCGACAGCTTATCTGCTCACGGATCGATTGGGAAAAATGATTTTGTACAGCGTACTGGTGGGCGCTGCTTCCTCTGTTGGGGGCTATATGATGGCCTATGCATTGGATGCTTCCATTGCAGGCTGCATGGTGGCGGTAGCTGGAATTCTGTTTGTTCTGGCACTCCTGCTGTCTCCGAAACATGGCATTATCCTCCGCTACGCTCGTCGTAAATTCGCGACACGCTAAGAACGAGATTATAACCGTCTGCATACGCAGGCGGTTTTTGCTGTTTGGAAGGTGTGATATCGGGTATGACATCCATATAGATGAGGATTTCCCTTGATCTGCTCCAGCAGATAAGTGCATATGATCTTGTCTGCCTTCATATCGTTATTTGGATTGACCGTTATTTTGTTGCATCTGGATGATCTGTGGTAAAATGTCGTTAGCTGTGACGTCCGGAGCGTCCGCCCCTGCGGATACCGGGCGGTCTTTTTGTGAGAGAATCGATGGATAGAGAGAAGTAGAGAGACAACCGAGGAGGAATACTGCATGAGTGAACTTAAATACAAATTGCTGGCGCTGGATATGGACGGGACATTGCTCAACGATAATCATGAAATTACCCAGGAAACCGCCAAGTGGATACAGATCGCCATCCGGCGCGGGGTGCATGTGTGCCTGTCCACAGGAAGAGCCGTATTCCATGCAATGCCGTACGCGGTACAGCTTGGTCTGGAAACGCCGATGGTTACGGTGAATGGAAGTGAAGTTTGGAAAGCTCCACATGACCTGCACATTCGTCATCTGATGGACCCGGTTTTAATCCGTACCATGCAGGAGATTGGTGAGAAATATAACAGCTGGTACTGGGCATATTCGGTAGAGGAGCTGTTCAACCGTGAGCGTTGGACAGAAAATATTGAAGATCTGGAATGGCTGAAGTTTGGTTTCAATACGGAGGATGATGAGGTTCGTCATCAGATCATGATGGAACTGCAGCAGCTGGGAGGCCTTCAAATGACGAATTCCTCACCTGTTAATATCGAGATTAACCCGGCTGGCATTTCAAAAGCGAGTGGCGTGGCTGAGGTCTGCAAACTGCTGGGCATAGAAATGTCCGAAGTCGTCGCAGTGGGAGACAGCCTGAACGATCTGGCCGTGATCGAGGCGGTAGGTCTGGGTGT
This sequence comes from Paenibacillus xylanilyticus, assembly GCF_009664365.1. Taxonomy (NCBI): domain Bacteria; kingdom Bacillati; phylum Bacillota; class Bacilli; order Caryophanales; family Paenibacillaceae; genus Paenibacillus; species Paenibacillus xylanilyticus. Next base: position 5,401,623 of record NZ_CP044310.1, on the reverse strand, counting down.
TGCCATGGGGAATGCACAGGAACAAGTGAAGGAAGCCGCCGATCTGATTGTGGCGAGCAACAATGAAGATGGAATCGTGGAAGTCATTCGTGAACACATTTTGAAGGGGGAATAACCTTTGCTTGCAACCGTTGGCTGGATTTTAATTGTGCTTTTGTTTGCAGTGGGAATGGCCGGAACGGTATACCCGATACTGCCTGGAGCTATAGCGATCTTTTTCGCGTTTCTGGTCTATGGCTGGTTCTTCAGCTTCGATCCGTTTGGTGTATGGTTCTGGATTTTCCAGATTCTAATCGTGGTGGTTCTGTTCGTAGCGGATTATGTGGTTAGTGCATGGGGCGTCAAGAAGTTCGGAGGCTCCAAGCTATCTACAACCCTGAGTACGATTGGTGTCATTATTGGTCCATTTGTCATCCCTGCATTCGGGTTGGTACTGGGACCGTTTATCGGTGCATTTATCGGGGAATTAATCGGCGGATCATCACCTTCCAAGGCTACAAAGGTTGGGTTCGGTTCCGTCGTTGGCCTGTTCACCAGTACGGTAATGAAAATTATTTTGCAAATTGTCATGATTGTTCTGTTTATTATCTGGGTAGCAAGATTCGCATAGACGTTCGGGATGGGCTTCAACCAGATGCACGTCCGTGTGGGGGAAAGAAGGGGAATTAGTTTGTCTAAGAAGGAAACATTCATTAAGGGTACGCTCATCCTGGCGGCCGCAGCACTCATTGCCAGAGTACTTGGTCTCGTGCAGCGGGTACCGCTAGAGCATATCCTTGGCGATATCGGTAACGCATCGTTTACCATCTCCAATACGGTATACTTAATGCTGTTAACCGTCGCAACAGCGGGAATTCCCAGCACGCTCAGCAAGATGGTGTCTGAACGCTACGCGCTGGGGCGCGCGGGAGAAGCACAGCAAATTTATAAGGCTGCCTTGATCTTTGCCGCGGTAGCCGGGGTTGTCATGTCAGCCTTACTGTGGTTTGCAGCGCCTTATTATGCAACATATGTATCCAAGGTACCGGAGGCTGTTAGTGCGATTCGGGCCCTTGCTCCGGCGCTGCTGCTTTTCCCGGCTATTGCCATGATGCGTGGTTACTTCCAGGGACGCGGCAATATGACGGCAGGCGGTATATCTCAGATTGTAGAGCAGTTCGCCCGGGTAGGTACAGCCATCATCGTGGCATATGTCATGCTGCAATGGAATTATGATGACAGAACGATTGCTGCAGGAGCTTCATTCGGTGGGGTGCTCGGCAGTATCGGTGCGTTTGCCGTCATGCTGTACTTCACCTTGAAGCTGCGCCGTAGTGATCGTGCAGCCCAGCTGGAGGTTGTTCGTGCAGAGCAGCTGCCGATGCGAGGGATATACAGTGATATCTTCAAACTGTCGATTCCCATTGTGTTATCGTCCCTTGCGGTTCCGGCGATTAACTTCATCGATTCATCACTCGTGGTTCCGCTGCTCAGTGGCCGTATTGGGCTAGAAGAGGCAACAGGGGTGCTGGCGATCCTCGGTGCGAAGGCGCAAAGTATTGCGGGAATCCCGCCAATTCTGGCCATTGCGCTTAGCCAATCGCTTGTACCTGTCATTTCGGCAGCCTTTGCACGCAAAGATGAAGCCCATCTCCAGAATCAAATTACGCTGGCCATGCGCATTTCGATTTTGACAGGCATGCCAATCGTCATTGCCCTATGTGCGGCAGCCTATTCGGTGAATGGATTACTGTTCAGTACGCCAGATGGGACTCCAATCATTACCCTGCTGACCTTCGGTACCATTTTCCAAATTACGATGATGACGACAAACTCCATTCTGCTTGGAGTAGGTAAACCGCGGATTACAATGATCAGTGTAGCTGCAGGGATTATCGTTAAATTGGTAGCAAGCTTGATCCTGGCTCCGATCTTCGGCATCTATGGGATCATTATTGCAACAGCATTATGTTTCCTGGTGATTACGTATCTGAACCTGCGCGTACTGAGAAAAATCGTAACCTTCTCGATCATGGGTGATCGCTGGGTTGGTTTCGTGGTAACTGTCCTGCTTGCTGCAGGTATTGGTTTTGGTGCAAACTGGGCTGGCAATTGGATCTTCGGTTTATTCCTGCCAGCACGTGTATCCTTCCTCATGACTTGCCTGGTTGTCGGTGCTCTCGTTGTGGTCGTATACCTGGTCATGCTCGTCATTCTTCGCGTATTGCGCAGAGATGAACTTGGCAGCTACCCGCGTATTTTGCAAAAGGTACTGCGGCCGCTCATGCGTCTTCAGCGTGGTTCGGGTCAGCGGGCATAGGTTGATGCCAAACATTCTTATAATAAGTACAAGCTCTGTCTGCTGCTTAAGCGGGCAGGGCTTTTTTATTCTGAAATCGTACAAGATGAACAGCTGACAGCCGATTCGAGAAAACCGTACTCTAGGTCGCTTAATGCAGCAATGTCTTGGCATCATGGGCAACGGCCGTTTTGAGCATCCCATATCGGTGTTCATGGCTCATTTCGAACAACCAGGGACGACGCGGTGCACTGAGGTGGCCAAGACTATCCCGATTTTGCAGCCAGTCCTGTCTGGTGATCGGTTCATATGGTGTGTCTTTCCATACGGCGAGCAGCTCTGGGCTGTATAATCGCCTACCTTCTGGCATCCATTCGTGTTCCAGCAGTTCCTGAGTATAGAATTTCGAATCGGCTGAGCCCTCCAAGCTCGTTGTGAATAGACCCGGCCAATATTCGGCACGTGAGCCCCTGTGGGGAACCGAACGGGCAAAATCGAGCACTTGTGTGTACACCTGCTCGGTGCCAAACAGCATGGCGTACAGGCTTTTGCCAAACATGATTCGTTCATCCAGCTTGCCAAAATGTTCGATTACCCTCCCGGCGAGTCCTTTTCCGCGCCCAAGTGGAAACACAATATGATTAAGCCCCGCGAGGTTGTGAAGGTGAAATGCAGGCTTGGAGAGTACTTCTTTTTGAAAATAAGGATGCTGTACGACCCGGCTCTCAATATAGTTCTGCTCATTAATAATTAATGCCACACTAAGCAGGGAGCTGCATCGTTCCAACCAGAATCGCTCCCAGATGGGTGTCATGAACGCCGATACGTGAAAATGCGATAGCAGGTGGAAGCAGCTTCGCCCGATTCGCCTGCTGTTCATGTAGAGCAGAAGCTGAGGATAGGCATCCTGGAAAATGAGTGCATTACAGCGCTCGAGCAACCGATACATATGCTCCCGATCTGTCTGGTTTTGCAAATTATGCATAAGGTTGCTCTGCAGATCGGTCATGTGATAACCACCGTTGCGGGAAACCATGTGGGCAAGCAGGGCCCAATGCAGTTCGGGATATTGGTCATAACATGCCAAATAGGCTGCTGTACGTGTGATGTTGCTTCGATTATTTTCCACCGTTAGCGTTTTAATTTCTTCCAGAATGATGCAATCCTCTTCACATAATGGGGCGCTTTTGGCATGGCGGGCAGAAGCCGTCTCCGTTCCGGGTAACAGGCGTTCGATTTCTCCCTTTAGCGTCTCAGCCATATCAGCTTCCCAAGCCAAATCTCGTGAAGGATGACGAAGCTGCGCCGAAGCCTTCCAAGCGGCCTGTTTACCACGCCATACTTCTCTGGCTGCTCCAGGAATGGAACGAACAATACGAAAGAGCGAATCAGGGGATACAGCTTCGTTTCGGGTGGAAGTCATCGCCTGTCATCCTTTCATCAGGGTTGGTTTTAAAATAAGTATGTGCTGAATATTTGACTTCCACTCGGCAATTTGCTTCACTAAGGATAAGACAAGGTACAGAAAGGAAGATGTTGTCATGGAACAGATTACATCCAAGCCTGCGTTTGATGTGGCCATTCAATCTCCTCGGCTTACCGTAGCGGTATTTAAGGCAGATTGGTGCGGAGACTGCAAGTACATTGATCCGTTTATGCCTGAGGTCGAGGAAAAATTTGCTCGCGATTTGACACTGATTGAGGTCGATGTGGATCAGGTGGGCACCGTTAGTGAGGAACAAAATATTTTGGGTATTCCAAGCTTTGTTGCATACACCGATGGTCGCGAACTTGTTCGCTACGTGAACAAACTTCGCAAGTCGAGAGAAGAGATTGAACAATTTTTGCAGCGTGCGGTTGAAGTTTACAATACGATTCATAAATAAAGGAAGGCACGGGCGAATTCGTCTGTGAATTCTAATTGGCGCCGTTCCTCTTCAAAAGGGGAAATGGCGTTTTTATTTTTGCTTTTTCAGGGGACAATATAAAGGTACATATAAGGTGATGACTTATTGGTCATTCTGTCGACAGACGTTAACATTTTGTCACAAAGCGAGGCGTCAATGACACTTTTATCCGGTATAATGAATTTAGTTGTGTTAGTTGTGAAATAAGTGTCAAAGTATCGAAACAAGCGGAGAGATCATTCTTCGCCATCTTAAACCAACAGCGGGTGAGAAAAAATTGAAGCACTTAACCTTGTTTAAATGGTTAACCGTATTAACTTGTCTTGTTATGTTCCTGGCTACGTTCGGCGGCGGGGTCGTTACCAAGACGGAATCCGGACTGGGGTGCGGCACGGAGTGGCCTTTATGTAACGGTAAACTCGTTCCTGCACATACTGTAGCCTCACTGATTGAATATTCGCATCGCGCGGTCAGCGCATTGGCTGGATTACTTTCCATTGCCTCTTTTGTTGCATTTCTACGATATGGCAAATCACGTCGTGATCTGCAGTTGTTTTCCTTCTTAACGTTGATCTTTGTCATTATCCAGGGGATTATGGGGGCTTTTGCCGTTGTCTTCTCCCAATCATCGGCGGTCATGGCGCTGCACTTCGGTTTTGCCCTGATTGCCTTTGCCAGTTCCCTGATGATGGCTCTCGGGATTAGGCAGGAGGCTCGTCATGGTGGTCTCGAAAGATTGAACAAATACCCGCGGGTCAGCAAAAGCTTCCGCAACCTGGTATGGTTCTCAACCATCTACACGTATCTTGTGGTATACACAGGGGCCTTTGTAAGTCATACCGACTCAGCTGGGGGATGCTCAGGCTTCCCGCTCTGTAACGGACAGATTATACCTGAACTGTCTGGTGGCGTGGCCGTAGCATTTGCTCACCGTGTAGCCGCTGCTTCCCTTGTTATTGTGATTGCAATCCTGGGGCATTATGCATATCGCAAACATCCGGATAATACGGAACTTCGGGCATTGGGCGTTGTATCTGTGGTGCTCATTCTGCTCCAAGTCCTGATCGGTTTTGGCATGATGCTTACCATCAGCCGTCCGGAAGTGTACATGTTCGTGGCTCTGGCTCACATGCTTGATATCGCCATTTTGTTCGGGATATTAACCTATATGAGTTTCCTGGTGTACAAGCTTCATCGACCAGCTGATCGTTTCTAACATTTAATTGTACAGAGTCGTTCATGGTTTCCAAATGCAAAGTCCGCCATCCAATGATGCACATCATTGGGCAGGTGGGCTTTGTTTGATGTCAGGCGGGGCAGGGCACCCTAATGTAAGCAGCGATCATACGTTTACTCTGATTCCGATTAGGTTTAATATTATAAATCATCTTATTGATCAGCAGAGTGGAAAGAGGAGGCTGTATATGCTGCGAACGTTGCTGGGTGAATTGCCGCGTCAGAATGAGGGCGTATTGGAAGAAGCGATCGAGTCCATGGTGGAGACACTCGGACTGTTACAACGACAGCTGGATTTGAATCAGGACCCGACTCACGATTATCGCAAACTGTACGTATGGACGCAGGGATTAATTTCTTCACTGGACGAGCTGGAGCAGGCCTGCTTCGCTGCTTCCCACTTCCGCCAGAAGGTCAGGGCTGGCTCCACCGATGACATGACCATTGAGGAGAAGGCCGAGTACGCCCGATACGTGTACTTCTACAAGGATGGGTTCATTCGTTGTTTTGCAATTCTGGATAAGACAGGCACGGTATTAAATGAAATTTTTAATCTGAACACCTCCAAGGTAAAATCCCATTTTTCGTATTTTACCGTGATGAGACAGTTTGGCTATTCGAAAATGCATAATGATCTTGCTGTTGAATTAATCAAAATTAAGGATGCATATCGGGAACCGATGAGCAAATTGCGCAAACGTCGGAATATGGAGATTCACTACATGAATTCCGAGATGCAGGATGATCTGTGGCAGCTTCATCAAACGTTGCAGGGGAAAGTGAAGCTTGAAGATCTGGATCAGCACCTGGAGGAATTGCGTCAGGGTGTGGATATGGTTTGCGAAACGCTAAAAGCATCTTATGGTTACATTAATAAAATGTGGCACAAGCAGGGCATGTCAGAAGTGGCAAAATAATTGTGTAATATTTACCTTTGACAAAGCGGAATACTTGGATTATACTGAGTTTCTAATTAAGCGTTACATGACATTAACATGCATACCATTTACATTTTACCACTGAACTTATAAATTTAATATTTCTTATCGAGAGCGGCGGAGGGACAGGCCCGATGAAGCCCGGCAACCGATTTATAACGACATGACAACCAGTCATACTTTATAGATGTTAGGTGCTAATTCCTACAAAATGGTGCACAGCACGATTTTGGCAGATGAGAAGGTATATTCTTTCGCGTGAAGAGCCCTTTTTGTTTCTGCAAAAGGGCTCTTTTTTATATGTCAGAGGGGAGTTTTCCTTTCATTCGGGTAAAGATACATGTAGGCGGTGGGAAGGAGAAGTCATATTGATCGAATTAAAAGGATTAACCAAGACGTATGGCAGAGGTTCAAAACAAACGACAGCCCTAGCCGATTTGGATCTAAAGATCGGTAAAGGTGAAATATTCGGAGTGATTGGACACTCTGGTGCAGGGAAAAGTACATTGATCCGTTGTATCAACCTGCTCGAAAGACCAACATCTGGTGAGGTATGGGTAGATGGAGTCAACCTAATCGGTCTCCATAAGACAGAGCTGCAGAAGCAGCGACGCAAGATTGGCATGATATTTCAGCACTTTAATCTGTTATCCTCGGCTACAGTATATGACAATGTAGCTTTTCCACTAAAGCTCGTGAATACACCTAAAGCTGATATTGACCGCAAGGTGAAGGAGATGCTAACTCTCGTTGGATTGGAGCATCATAGCAGCAAATATCCGGCTCAGCTGTCAGGTGGACAGAAACAAAGAGTTGGTATTGCCCGTGCACTTGCCAGTGATCCTTCCGTTCTGCTGTGTGACGAAGCAACATCTGCCCTTGATCCGCAGACGACAGCTTCGATTCTGAAGCTGCTGCTGGACATCAATCAGAAATACAATCTCACGATTGTTTTGATCACGCATGAGATGCATGTTATTCAGAGCATTTGTGATCAAGTTGCTGTCATTCATCAGGGGGGAATTGTGGAGCAAGGCCCAGTAACAGATGTCTTCCTTAAACCACAGCATGCCATCACGCGTGACTTCATGCAGCGTGATCACGATTCTGAGCTTCTTCTAGAAGAAGCAGCAATGGCACATGCGGGAGGAACAGTACTGCAGGATGGCCGATCACAGTTGGTCAAAATTTCGTTCTTGGGTGAGAAAACGTATGAAGCCATTCTGTCGAGAACCGTTCGTCAGACCGGAGTGGACTTCGCCATTCTGCAAGGTACGATCTCAAGGATCAAACAGATCCCATATGGCCAGTTGACCGTGCGGTTTGAAGGCGATGCAGATGCGATCAGCCGGACTGTGCAGGAATTGAAGGAGCAAGGGCTTGATGTGGAGGTGCTTCGTTAATATGGATTTTTCAACTGTACGTTGGGAAGAGATCGGTAAGGCCTCCATAGAAACACTGCAAATTCTGGGAGCTTCCGGTTTGTTCACCATCATTATCGGGTTGCCGCTGGGTGTGCTGCTATTCATGACAGCAAGATCGGCTTCCATCCAGTCACGTACAATCTACACCGTGTTATCCATTATTGTTAATATACTGAGATCAGTACCATTTATCATTCTGATTGTTGCCCTCATTCCGTTTACACGTTCACTCGTGGGTACAGCCACTGGGGTGCTTGGCGTCATACCGCCGCTCGTCATCGCAGCTGCTCCTTACTTTGCAAGGTTGGTCGAGACAACGCTGCGTGAAGTAGACCGTGGTGTCATCGAGGCGGCTCAGGCAATGGGAGCATCCACCGGACAGATTGTAAGACGTGTACTGCTTCCCGAGGCACTGCCTGGTCTGCTCGCTGGGATTACAATCACAATTGTAACGCTGGTTTCGTATACAGCCATGGCGGGTATGGTCGGCGGAGGCGGACTGGGTACGCTAGCAATTAACTATGGGTACTTCAGATACCAATATGAAATTATGATTATTTCTGTTGCATTTATGGTTATTCTCGTACAAGTTCTGCAAATGTTTGGCGATCAACTGGTTAAACTGTTCACCCGGAAATAACACATATATAGCATACTGCATCCATTCCATATCGAATGAATGCAAAGATGCAACAAAAAAATTTATTGGAGAAGGGGTTTTACTCATGAAAAAATGGTCTTTTGCACTGCTAAGCTTGATGCTGATTGCGGTACTGGCTGCATGCGGAAACAACAAGGATTCCGACAGTGGCGCAGATAATGAGGCAGGTGCACCGCGTACGGTGGAACTGAAAGTGGGAGCTTCTCCTACACCTCATGCTGAAATCCTGGAGAGCATCAAACCTGAGCTGGAAGCTCAAGGCATTCGTTTGCAGGTTGTAACATTCAACGACTATGTTCAACCAAATCAACAGCTTGCCGATAAACAACTGGATGCAAACTTTTTCCAACACCAGCCGTACCTGGACACAGAAAACAAAGAACGTGGTTTTAACCTCGTTTCGGTAACGCCTGTTCATGTTGAGCCTTTTGCTGGATACTCCAAAAAGATCAAATCTTTGGATGAACTCCAAGACGGCGCCAAAGTAGCCATTCCTAATGACCCATCAAACGGTGGTCGTGCACTTCTGCTGCTTGCAAAAGAAGGAATCATTACGCTGAAAGACAATACCAATATTGCATCCACCATTCAGGATATTACAGCTAATCCGAAAAACCTGGATATTATTGAGCTCGATGCAGCCATGATGCCTCGTCAGCTGGATGAAGCCGATCTGGTATTCATCAATGCCAACTATGCCCTTGAAGCTAACTTGAATCCGGAGAAGGATTCCTTGCTTATCGAGGATCTGCAAGGCAACCCTTACGCAAACATTCTCGTTGCCCGTGAAGACAACAAGGATGCAGATGCGATCAAGAAGCTGGCTGCTGCCCTGAATTCCGAAGCAGTTAAAACCTTCATCAAGGAACGTTATCAAGGTGCAGTTGAACCTGCATTCTAAATAGTTCTGTATTTTCATACTAAAAAGCATGTTAAAAGCCCCGCAATCTATCAAAGATTGCGGGGCTTTTATGTGCAAAACGTTATGAATGTCTATTAGGATCATGCTCTGAATTTCGATCAGATGTTGTACCTGTTTGCCTCGGGGACTCTTGTCCAGCGGCATGTTGCTGATAGGATTCCTCTATAGGTGATATGATATCCCGTTCGTTTGAATGGGAATCAGACTTATTTTTTCTTCCTGTCAGTTTTCGGCGTAACCAACTGAATGCGCCAACAATAGCAGCGACGATCACGAACCAACCCTTTTTGAGCAGAAGCAGCAGACCGACTTTCTTTGCCACGGCTACTCCAGCGCCTCCCAAAATAAGTCCAGTCAAACCAAGCTCCGATTTTTTATCTACAGATGCATTAAATTCTTCGTATTTGTACCCCTTATTTACGGTAAGGTTGCTGAGTACACTATCTTCGAATTGCTGGCGATTTTGTTCAAAATTCGCGCTGTCTGTTACCAGGATAACTCCGATATATCCTTCACGCGTCAGGACATTAACATTGTAATTCACAAGCTCTTCCTGCTGGGCATCCTTAAGGCCGAGGGAATACAGCAGTTGATGTGTATTATTGTCGTACGCAGGTTCGATATCCCATCCGGTGACAAATAGCTGATTGTCCGGAGTGGTTTTCTCATTCTGATCTTCAGTACCTCGTTTGTAGCTATCCAGAAGTTCGTCGGCATCCAGATCATCTTGATCACCGTCGTCGATATGTCCGGTATTATTATATTCAAACACGACATACCAGTTCGATTGTTCTCCAGCTCCATATATACTACCGATTTCAGTACCGTTTGGGAAAGAGTCACTGTCTTCCATAAAACGCTTGGTGTTGGAAGCGTCAAGATAAGTTAGATTTTCGGCAACTTGTAGTGTGGCCTTATCATCCAGGGAAACAGACGCTGGTCCATCAATCCATTCGTAATCTTGTGAGTTGCCATCATTGCTGCTTTCTGCGAATGCTTGTGGAGTAAAGGGGAGATGGAGCGCAGTTACGAGAAACATTGTCAAAAGTGCAGGTAACCATCTTTTCATTATGCTATTCCTTTCGAATGCATCATATAACGTGGAAATTACATGATTATATGTATTATGTCGTTATCATCATAAGAAAATAATGACTTATCGACATTACCATATGCGGTTACCACTGACAAGGTATTTATGGTGAATAAGGGTTATTTTTACTTCTTAGGACCTAGTCCAGTTCATTTTGGTAATTTTAAAATTAAGTATATAGTCCTCAATTTACACTTTTTTGCACATGGAACAGATTGGCGGGGTGTTGCAAGTTGTGAGGGGATGATAAATCTTTTATACTGGATGAGTGACTGCTCTTTGAAGAGGGGGATGGACGTGAAGGGGAAGATTGCCCTCATAACGGGAAGTGCCAAAGGTCTTGGAAAAATGACGGCCCTCCGTCTGGCAGATCAGGGATGCCATATTGCCTTGAATTACGTGCACAGCCGTATCGAAGCTGAAGCACTTCAGGCCCAGATCACAGCAAAAGGTGTACAGTGCATCGCCATTCAAGCAGACATTTCCAAAACGGAAGACATCGCCAAGTTGGTAGAACAGGTTGAAGTCGAGCTGGGCAGTATTGATATACTGGTGAATAATGCGGGACCTTTCGTTCGCGAACGAAGATTGTTTGCAGACTATACCGAGGCCGAGATTCAAATGTTGGTACAGGGGAACCTGCTGGGCCCCATGCTTCTCGACCAACGCGTGCTTCCGGAGATGCGACGCAAAAAGTGGGGCCGAATTATTCATTTTGGTTTCAGTCATGCGGGAGAGGCACGATCCTGGCCTCATCGTGCAGTTTACGCTGCTGCGAAGGTAGGTCTGGTATCCTTTACGAAGACGCTTGCTGTGGAGGAGGCTCCTTACGGCATTACGGTGAATATGGTGTGTCCCGGTGATATCCGGGGGGCCAATAAGGAAAAAACGATTGATGAATTAGCTGGCATAACCGATCAGGAGACGCCGAGAGGCCGTCCTGGGAGCGGTGAAGATATTGCTCGGGTGATTACGTATTTGTGCCTGGATCACTCCGATTTTATTACAGGCAACATTATGGATGTTTCGGGCGGGCTCGATCCTATACGTCCAACCATCCAGCGTGAAGAGGGACATTAGAGAAACGCACAAAAAAAGAGCCCTCCGCTTCGATTGAAGCGAAAGGCTCTTGAGGTTTATTTCGTGAAGGATTGATTAGAATACTTGTACGACTTCTTCGACACCGTCAACTTCTTCAAGAAGGGCGCGTTCAATCCCGGCTTTTAAGGTAATGGTGGAGCTTGGGCAGCTGCCGCAGGCACCGACCAGTTTCAGCTTAACGATGCCGTCCTCCACGTCGACCAGTTCCACGTCACCGCCATCGCGTTGCAGGAACGGACGAAGTTTGTCAAGCACGTCAGATACCTCATCATACATGGTGCTTTGTGCGTTTTCGCTCATATTTTTCAACTCCTTTCCTCTATATATTATATTACAATTGGCCGTAAATTAAAATGGTCAAACAAAGCAGGTGAACCTACATGAGACCGATTATTGAATTTTGTGCCAACAATATGCATTTTGGCACAGATGAAGTCATGGAGCAACTCGAAGAGAATCCAGACTATGACGTGATAGAATACGGCTGCCTCAGCAACTGTGGCCAATGTTATATGACTCCTTTTGCACTGGTCAACGGTGAAGTTGTCATCACGGACAAAGTGGAAGATCTATATGACGCCATTTTGGCCAAAATTGCCGAAGCCGATGCCTGGGATGAGCTGGATCTCGACTAACCGAGATGACGCTTGGACATCCAGAGCACGCCGCTTTTCAAGATACGAGGTACACGTCCCATCATGGACGTTTTGCCCATTAGCCCAAACCCAGCCTTCTTGCCGAGTGCACCTAGCGTGCCGCGGAGCTTGAGCGGCTGCGGGTTGGGCTTTTCGCCTTTCCAGAGGGCATGCTGAATATGAGCGATCTGTTCACCCTGTACTTCTGCAGCCTGACCACTTGGTGCATAAGGTACACTGGCACAGTCACCGACCACATAAACATCTGTGTATTCAGGAATTTGGTAATATTCATTCAGTACAACCCGGCCCTGAGGGTCTTTTGTAACGTCGAGATCCTGCACGACTTTAACGGGCTGAATGCCGGCAGTCCATACTACAGCATCCGTCAGGATTTCTTCATCCCGGTTATAGATAGCGTTCCCTTCAAGACGAGAGATGGCGACATGTCCGCGTGTCTCTACCTGATGTTCGTTAAACCATTCATGCACGTAAGCGGACAACCGCTGCGGGAATGCGGATAATACGCGCTCACCACGGTCCAGAATACTAATGTTGAGATCTGGTCTGCTCTCTCTCAGTTCAGCAGCCATCTCGACACCGCTCAAGCCACCGCCAACAATATGCACATGTCCGTAAGCTTTCACTTCGTTCAGACGGAGATAGGTTTCCCGCGTTTTGCTAAAACTTTGAATGGTACAGCTGTATTCTTCAGCTCCCGGAGTATTGTGGAAACGGTCTGTACAGCCAAGTCCGATGACAAGCTTGTCATACTCCAAAGGATCCTGGCCTTCAAATTCAATCTGACGCTGTTCCAGATCAATCGAAGTGACTTCTCCATAACGGTAAGTGACTTTCTCATGGACTGGAAATTGGATGCGCAGGTCATAGTCCGATACGGTACCTGCTGCGAGTGCGTAATATTCGGTCTTCAATCCCTGAAATGGGCTTCGGTCCACCAACACAATTTGTGTATCTGACGGTATTTTGCCTTCCAGAAGTTCCTTGATGATCGTGAGGCCGCCATAGCCGCCCCCGAGAATGACGAAATTTTTCATGACTCGGCTTCCTTTCTGCATCAGTCCCGTATGATCGGGGCTGTAACCTGTGGAGCAGCTATGCTTTCACATAGCTGCTCCTTTTGTTTTATTGTAATTATTATATCGAAAATTGTGGAGTCTAAAATTAGAGGTATTATACCCACTTGATGCATCGATTCGAGTGGTCGTTCTCCTGTTATGGATGAAAGAGGTTATCGAGACGATGCAGCAGGTTTATTCGTATACTTGGATTTCGTTGTAGAAGGTGTCGCGTTCAACAGGAATGCGACCAGCGCCCTTAATCAGCCATATGAGCTCTTTGCGGGTGAGGCCTTCAGGCGTCAAGGCTCCTGCGGCATGACTAATCCGTTCGCGAACGATGGTGCCGTGTGCATCCGAAGCACCGAATCCAAGGGCGACTTGAGCCAGCTGTGGGCCGATATTGATGAAGTATGCTTTAATGTGGTCAATGTTATCCAGCATGAGGCGGCTAATCGCAATGGTTTTAAGATCCTCGTACGCCGAGTTACGGCGCATAATGCTGGCATTTTTGCTCTTAGGCTGCATGGAAAGTGGAATAAATACCATAAAACCGTTGGTTTCATCCTGCAGTTCGCGAATTTGTGCCATGTGGTTAACGCGATCCTCGTAAGATTCAATCGATCCATACAGCATTGTAGTATGCGTACGCATGCCCAAATTATGAGCGGTACGATGTACCTCAAGGTAGCGATCCACGTTTGCTTTGTCGACACGCATTTTTTTGCGGTACTCATCGGACAGAATCTCTGCTCCGCCGCCCGTCAGTGATTTCAGGCCTGCTTTTTGCAGTTCCTGCAGCACTTCCTTAATGCTGAGTCCGCTGATGCGAGTGAAGAAATCAATCTCTGCCGCCGTATAAGCTTTCAATGTTACATTCGGATATTTTTCGTTTAAAGCACGCAGGGAATCGACATAATATTGAAAAGGCACATGGTTATTATGTCCGCCTACAATGTGGAACTCACGTACGCCCGGGTGTATATGCTGCTCTACGTACTCGATCATTTCCTCTCCAGACAACGTGTAGGAACCTTCTTCGCCCTGGTCTTTGCGGAAGTTACAGAAAGCGCAGTGTGCTTCGCAAACGTTAGTGAAGTAAAGACTCATGTTTTCGATAAAATACACTTTCTTGCCGTTCTTGCGCAGGTTGGCCTCATTGGCCAGTTGGCCGAGAGTCAGCAAATCATCCGTTTGATACAGATAGACGCCGTCTTCTACGCTCAGCCTTACGCCGTTCTGCACTTTCTCAACGATTTCCGCCATTCTTTTGTCTGTGAATGGTGTTACCAATGTAGACATTTGGTTTCCTCCTGTTCTTAACCGGATTTGAGTTAAATGTAGGTCTTGTTTACAGAACTACATAAAAAAGATGCGGTCATCTGCCGCCTCTTTAGAGGACTAACCCTCCATTACCCGGTGCAGCATATGCTGCATGTGTAAAGCTGAATTTTTCTTTAAGTTTTTGGCCGAATGGTTGTAAAATCTAAAAGTGAGTCTGATGACTCTATATGCATTGGGGACTGCGTGGCAGTCTCGAAATGTGAAAAAAATTACAACTCCATATATGATCATCGTTTGAATAAGTCATGACAAAATATCGACATTTCAGAGCGATCACCTATCCATTATAAACCTCGTGTCCCGGGGGTTCAATACACTGGCAAGAAAAAGGAGCCAGGACAGACACAGAATAGGGATAAACATGGCTTGAGCCTCTTGACGGGGTGGAGTATAATTTAAGAAGAGTTAACGAAAAGGAGAGTGACCTGGCATGATTAGCATCAGCGAAACAGCTGCCGAGCGATTGAAAGAGATGCTTTCACAGCAAGAGACACCTGACATGTTCCTGCGTCTGGGCGTTGCACCGGGAGGTTGTACCGGATTTTCGTACGCCATGGGCTTTGATGATAAAGAATCCGATGAGGATATTTATATGGATATTCACGATATGAAGGTTGTAGTCGAGAAAGAAAACCTGAAATATCTGAATGGTCTTGAAATTGATTTTGAAGAGTCCGGTATGTCCGGCGGCTTCACCATCCATAATCCGAATGCGGTTGCGACTTGCGGCTGCGGATCTTCTTTCCGTACGAGAGAAGAAGCTGGGGTACCGGATAAGGATTGTTAGGACTTCAACCGTTCGGCGTTACTTTTTAAACATAAAATGAACTATTGAAATCAGGCCTCTATAGCGTGATAGTCTCGACTAATACGTTGTAGGGGTCTTTTTGTCATGTTCTCTGAGTTCTCGCAAAAGTTCAGACTTTAGAAAATAACAAAAAATTCAATATTTACTAAATCAATTCATAAGTGATACAATTTGTATCAAATTGAAACGGAAGGGGAATTTTGCATTGAAAAAAGAACTGGTCCCTGAAGTTATTTGGCTTAGGTGTCTTGCCTGTCTCACTGTTGTCGCCATCCATTGTATTAATATGACCTTTACAAACTATGAGGGAGTACTTTCTAACCCATCCGTAACGTCCCTAGAGGTAGTAAAACTTGCTCTCTTGTTTGGGACACCCACGTTTGTTTTTATTTCTGAATTTCTTTTGGCGAAATCATATCCTAATCACATTCCTAATCAATTCCTATGGAAACGTGTTAGGTACATCCTGATTCCCTACATAACGATGGCAGTGGTTTACGCATTATATAGTTTAAGCAGATCAGGGGACTTAACAACTATAGCCTTGCTTGTTAAAATTGTTAGAAACATTGTTGCAGCAGATTATATCGCCTACTTCATTATTGTTATTTTTCAATTCTATGTCCTGCACATCATATTTACGAAGTATTTCCAAAAGATATCACCGAAGCTCATGATTTTTCTGTGCTTAGTGGTTAATCTAATTTACCTCGGCTTCTTCAATTTTGTCCCCCCGCTTTTCTTAATCCCTGGTGCGGAGTATTTATGGAACCGTTTCTACTGGATACCTTTCCCTGGATGGTTATTTTATTTCTCGGTAGCTTACTATGGTGGTAAAAATCATACTGCTTTTCGGGAATTCCTGGCTCGATACATCAAATGGTTCGTTTTATCCTCAATTGTCAGTTTCCTTGTCATATTGAGTTTTCGTTTTTCAGATTTGTTACCTGAAGGGAACTCCAAGCGAATAGACATGTTGTTGTATACGATAAGCGTAATCTTTGTTGCCTTTTATCTTACATCCAAAATAAAACAGATACCTTGGATTATTGATCTGGTAAGCAGGTATTCCTTTGGTATCTACTTATTACATTTGATATTCGTGCAGAACTTTAGCGAGATTTTCGATGGGCTGAGTCCATGGATTAATATACCTTTAACTTTTGTTTTGAGTATTGGGGTATCCATATTGCTCACTTTTGTGCTTCATAAATTGAAGATTGGAAATTATTTTGTGGGTAAGATAGGGGTCAGGTTTAGTACGAAAACAAAAAATATACAGAATGAAAATTGGGTTGAGAAGGAAGTGAAGGTTTGAGGTAATCCTGACATCCCTGACAGTTGTTAAACACCATGGTTCCATAAATTGGAGTGAACGTAATAAAGGAAGATTAAAGACCCGTGCCAAGACTAATCATAGAAATGAAAATAAATAATGCGCAGTTTTCAGTTGGGAGGTGCCTCTGGAGCTGCGTATTATTATGTTTTAATCACCAGAGAGGAATAGTTGACAAAGTTAGTTGTAACTAATATAGTTACAATATAAGTTATCCCACAAAACAAACTTAAAGGAGAGATGATGATGAAAATCGGAATTATTGGCGCAACAGGCAAAGCAGGCAATCTGATCCTGAAAGAAGCAGCGAGCAGAGGCCATGAAGTAACTGCAATTGTACGTAACGCATCCAAGGTGGAAGACAAAAGCCTGAACGTGTTGGAGAAGGATGTATTTGATCTTACTTCGCAGGATGCCCAAGCGTTTGATGTTATCGTGAATGCATTCGGCGCACCTGCTGGAAAAGAACATCTGCATGTGGAAGTGGGACAGGCTCTGATCAACATCCTGAAAGATGCTCCTCAAACTCGCCTGATCGTGATAGGCGGGGCTGGCAGTCTGTTCACCGATGAGACGCACTCCCTGCGTGTCGTTGATGCGCCAGGGTTCCCTGATGCATACAAACCAACAGCGACAAACCAAGGAAAAAATCTGCAGGACCTGCAAGCATCCTCCGGAATTCAATGGACATTCCTTAGCCCGGCAAGCTTCTTCAATCCCGAAGGTGCACGCACTGGAAAATATCAAACGGGTAAAGATCACATCATTCTGAACAGTGAAGGCAAAAGTTATATCAGCTATGCAGATTATGCCATTGCCTTGGTGGACGAAATTGAGAATGCAAAACACAAAAACGAACGCTTTACTGTCGTAGGCGAAGCGAAGTAACCCTGTTTAGCCATAAAACTAAAACGGACGCCGATCATTTCAATAGATCAGCGTCCGTTTCATTTAAAATAGAGTTAGGGATGTAGTTAATGCTGCAAAAGAATTAAGTATACGTTTTACCGAATTTTCAGTGGATTAGGTGATATCTGGGGACTCCGCAATGCTCACTGTATCCATACCATCAGCACCATCAGCACCATCAACGGCATCGATGACACCCACAGCAAGAGTAGTCACTGCGGCCGCCGCCAGAAGATGCTTGGCGCCAAGCTTCACTCGGTCCATATCTTCTTCTTTCATGCCTACGACAACATCCTTGCCGCCGTTATATACATATTTGGCTGAAACTGCAACGCCCTTTGCCGTATTGGTCACGGCATCTCCCAAATCGGCAAGTCCTGCCTCGACCGCAGCATCATCTTTTCGAATTGCACCGCTGGCCAGATCATATGTACCACTTGCCAATTGACCTACCGTTTTCCCCGTGTTAATCGTAGCTTTCTCTACGCCGTTGCCAACCTCCTTAACGAAGGAGCTGCCTGCGATCTCACCGATAACCCTAACGCTGCCACCAAGTACTTTTCCGGTAACTTCCCCTGCGAACTGCCCTAATCCTTTTAAAAAGCTCATCCCTAAACCTCCTCTAGAAACGATAAGTTCTCTTGTAGCTTATTATATTCGTATGCATGCCAAAAAACCAACGGTGACAGCCCAGGCATCGTAAAAAAAGGCACTGCCCCACGGAGGTCAGTGCCTTTTTTGCATACTCGACCGGGTCTAGTCGATAAATCCTTCCATGACCACTGTCGGCATCATATTGGATTGCCAAGCGCCTTTGCCGTAACCACCGTTATACCCTGGAGTAGCTTGCGGCTCCCAGTAAAATACGCCTTTTCCTTTGCCGTTTGGCAGGTTGCGGATTTGATTTTTCATGGCGGCCACGAAGCTTTTGCCTGCAGCAGCCTGGTTGTTGTCCATGCCGATCTCGGAGATGATGATTTCTTTGCCGTAGCGATTGATCAGGTCTTTCGCATTGTTCACCGTGTTCGTCACCGCTGTGTTCCAGCCGGAGGCTGAAGGATAGAGGGACATGGCGATCATATCGAAGTTAGCCCCATTATTGATTAACCCACCAATATTCCATACATACAGTGCGTTATCGTCTCCACCTGCCAGATGCACGATTGTTTTGGTTCCAGTGCTCATGGACTTAACGGCATTATGGCCTGTGTTCACCAGCCAAGCGTAATTTTTCATGTTCGTGGAAGCTTTGCCATCCTCCCATAACATGCCGTTGCTGGTTTCGTTTCCGATCTGCACCCAGTCAGGCGTTACCCCTTTGCTCTGCATGGCCGTCATCACGTCACGTGTATGATTCCATACCGCATCCATCAGCTGTTGGAAGGTGTAATTTTTCCAGGCAGCCGGTTTGGTTTGTTGACCAGGGTCAGCCCAAGAATCACTGTAGTGTAAAGTCAACATGACGCTCATGCCCGCATTCTTGGCCCGCTGTGCCAAAGCTGCCGCGCGATCCTTATTCATATATCCGTTGCCATAATCATTGGACGGATTAACGAACACTCGAATACGAACGGAATTGATCTGATAATCATTTTTCAAAATATCAATAATGTCACGCTGTACACCATTTTTGTCCTTCCACTTGTAACCTTGCGCTTCCATGCCCGGTACCCAGCTGATATCTGCCCCTTTGGCGAAGCTGGGAGCTGCGCTGGCATGCTGACCTGCAGGCAGCATAATCGAAGTGAACAGCAAAATGAGAACAAGGACAATTGAAGTTTTGTAACCCCTTACAAATCTGGCCATTAAAATATTCCTCCCTGAATATTAGAATGAGTTGCAATCTAATTATAGGCGGGAGAACTGTGCCGCTACAGGGTTCATTTCCAATATTTTGGTTGTTTTTTAAACCACTCCTTGATGGATTTATCAGTAATATGCATGGGGGCTGCCCCCGCATGGGGACAGCCTCTTGATATGTTCTGTAAGAACCTAAGTAAGCATGGTTGTTCAAAAGCAGCAGCTTCTGCTTCAGCTAACCGGAGTTGTCTGTGGGGCTGGAGTGGGTACATGAGGTGTAACAGGACGTTTTTTGCGTTTGAGATAACGATTGGTAAAGCGATTTTCTATGACTTCATAAGAAATATGAGAGATTAAGGTTGCGATAATCAGACCAGCCACAAATGTGATGGTTAACGATACATAATCAGGCAGATTGAAGCGTGCCATTACACGCTGGAAGGGAAATAGGGCAAAGGGATGCAGGAGATAAAAGCTGTAGCTTATCGTTCCGAAGTACTGGAAAAAGCGAGTACTCAACAGATTCGATAAAACCCCATGTTCCTTGATGATCAGATAGAAGAAATACACGCCGAAGATGATGGAAAAATAAATATCCCCGAAGTATGTAGCCAGATAAATTATGATTAAGGCTAAGAGTGAGTGCAGCTTGGAGGGGAGAAAATTAAACCTTTCACTAGCGTAATAGGCCAGAACTCCTGTGAGAAAGAACAGTGCTCGCGGCATGCGAATGACGACAGCCAAGGTGATGGCAAGACCCAGTATGATTAAAAACCACTTCATGTATTTATTGTTTAGGGGTCTGAGCGATACGAAGAAAATGACGCTGACCAGGTAAAAAGCAAATTCATAACTGAGTGTTCTTGCATTACGAACAGCTTCTTCAAGTGGAAAAACACCTGGAAGCATGAACAATCCATAAATGAAATTCAGAATGTATTCCGAAGCCGTCAAGTTGGCCAACCAATCAAATTGAATTACAGGCCCTGCCACAAACATAATAACCAGCAAGGGGAGGTACACAGGATAGATTCGTATGATGCGATTATAGACAAACTGTCCAATCTTCCCGTGTTTCACTAAACTTTGCACAATAAGATAACCACTAATCATGAAGAAAACATCAACACCGATTTCTGCCAAGACCAAGGTAGCGTGCTCGTTTATGGTAAGGTAACCGCCGTTAATCGACATGGATATAACATGTCCGACAAAAACCATTAGAGCACATAATCCACGCAGTCCGTGAATTGTATGGTTCTTACTCACGTCTACACCATCTCCAATTTATAAAATGATTATTTGTCTATTGAGGCAAGCGTATCGTGTATGTATTCACAACCCACCTTTCGTTACAGCCTTTGAAATAAAACCAAGGTTAACAGCCAGTGTGCTCCGATTTATGATACAAAATGTATCATTGTGTTATTTGAATCATAACACTTGATAAATTAATTGACAATAAGTTAAGAAAAATTTGAAAATTTCATTTTCTTTTCATTTCATTCTATTCAATCTTACCCAAAAAAGGACAAATAAAAAAAGCCGTCCGAAGACGGCTTTTCTACCCGTGGCGCTTATTAAAACCTTGATCCGTATCCCGCGCCTCCACCAGTCTCATTTAATTTGAGCTAGTGGATCGGGTAAGGGACACGTTCAACATGTGATTAGAAATGTTGACGCACCTCCTTTCCTTGTGGCAAGAGTATACAACACATGGTTTCGGAAAGCTAGTCTTTTTTTCATATTAATGCAAATTATTTTTCGGTCTGGAACATCGTAATATCTCGTGCATAATGACTCTTCGTTCCGTTCTCGTTACGAATACGCACGCTGTCTTCGCTGATCCGCTCCACAATCCCGCGACCCACTTCGCAATACACACCAGCCGGGTCTTCTTGCCATGCCGTTACGACACATTGGGACAGGGCGGCGGTGAAAAATTCTATATTTTTTTGTAACGTTCTAGGTTTATTTGATTTCATTATATACTCCTTTAATAACGACGTATTTGGAAGAAGAACAGCAACCGGACCAAATCGCACTGTACCTCACTTTACTCTGTCTATTGCACTTTGTAAAGGGATGGAAAAAGTTATCGTCATGAGGTATCATTTACATAAATTTTACACTGCTTTTACACTGCGATGACGCTTGTATCCAATCACGGATAGTACAATTAAAGTAGGACCAACTAAACAAGGATTGATATGCAACACATTCGGAGGCCATACATGCATAGAGATATTAAAACAGGCAACTATGTTAACCGTGACTTAAGCTGGGTTGAATTTAATCGGCGTGTGCTTCAGGAGGCGCAGGATTCTACCACACCTCTATTGGAACGGTTGAGATTTCTCGGAATTGTAGCCAGTAATCTGGACGAGTTCATGAGTGTAAGGGTAGCAGAGACAAAAGAGAAAATTAAAGCAGGATTTACCCAAAAGGACTTTTCAGGATACACCCCGTCCGGTTTATATCGGAGATTAATCAAACGAACAGGTGCCATGGTGGCTGAGCAATATAAAACGTATCGGGAATTGATTCGCCTGCTCGCCAAAAAGGGAGTTGTTCTACAAGAGTATAACGAGCTTAATGGAACACAGCAACGGGCAATGGATCAATATTTTCATGATATTATTTTCCCTGTATTGACACCCATGGCCGTGGATCAGAGCCGACCATTTCCGTTGGTGCATAATAAATCGGTCTATCTCGCCGTGATGCTTCAGAAGGAAGAGGAGCAGGAGGATGAGCCGTTTTTTGCAATTGTTCAGGTCCCCTCGAATCTGCCGCGTGTCGTTCCCGTACCTCTGCGTGCAAACAGCAAAAAGAAAACATTCATATTAATAGAAGATTTGATAAAACATCATACACATACCCTGTTTAGCGGATATATTCCGCTGGCTGTGCAGGAATTCAGGCTGACCCGTAACGCGGACCTCTCCATTAATGAAGAGGAAGCGGAGGATTTGCTGGAAGCCATCGAGAAGGAATTGCGTCGTCGTCGCCGGGGAGCTCCCGTCCGGCTGGAAGTGCGTAAGGATTTTCGTTCAGATGCACTGCTTGAATTGCAGGAGGAATTCGAGATTCAGGATCCGGTATATGAAATTGATGGTCCGCTGGATCTGAGTTTCCTGGCTGGATTTGTAGACAGCATCGAAGGCTTCTCTCATTTGAAATATAGCCCGGTTCAGCCGGTGTATCCACCGGAATTTTTACCGAGGGAGAGCCATTTTGAACTGCTGCGCAAACGGGACGTTCTCGTTCATCATCCATATGAATCGTTTGAACCCGTCACAGATTTTGTCCTTGAGGCATCGGAAGATCCACGAGTCATGGCGATCAAGATGACATTGTACCGGGTCAACGGGGATTCACGTCTCATTCCGGCTCTGGCTCATGCAGCAGAGAGCGGCAAACAAGTGACCGTTGTGGTGGAGTTGAAGGCACGCTTTGATGAAGAACGCAACATTGCGTGGGCGCGCAAGCTGGAAAAGGCAGGCTGTCACGTTGTATATGGTTTGGTTGGTTTGAAGACCCATGCAAAAATCATTCTTGTTGTGCGCAGGGAACAGAATGGCTTAAGACGCTATGTGCACGTTGGAACAGGCAACTATAACGAAAGTACGGCGAAGGTCTACACTGACGTAGGACTGTTCACCTCCAATCCGATCATTGGTGAAGATGCATCGGAACTCTTTAATGAAATAACCGGTTATTCGGGACCGAAGGCCATGCAGGCATTCCGCGTTGCTCCCGATGGCATGAAGGATGAACTGTTTTCACTCATACGGAGGGAGACAGAGCATGCGCTTAAGGGGAAACGGGCTCGCATTATTGCCAAAATCAACTCGTTATCTCACCAGGATATGATTGATGAGTTATATGTTGCATCCCAGGCTGGTGTACAGATCGATTTAATTGTCCGCGGGGTGTGCTGCCTTCGCCCAGGTGTAGAGGGACTCAGTGAAAATATTCGGGTGATCAGCATCGTGGATCGATTTTTGGAGCACTCTCGCCTGTTTTACTTTGAGAACAGCGGGAACCCGGATGTATATATCTCCAGCGCAGACTGGATGACCCGGAATCTGAAACGAAGAATTGAGCTGATGTGCCCGGTATTTGATCCGTCACTCAAGAAGATGCTTGTCGACATCCTGAATCTGTCCCTGAATGACAATGTGAAGGCAAGGGAATTGATGCCTGGCGGCAATTATGTTTTTGTGGAAAACGAAAAGCCCCCGCTGAGAAGTCAGACGGAGGCAATGGGCATTATTCCTTGGAAGCCTGCAGAGTGGAGTATGTCAACTTAACGTCCCATGCTTCTTCCAGATCCTTGGCGGCCTCTTCCAGGCCATGCATTTCCAGTAACGGCTCGGCTGAGCAGATTAGTTTGATCTGCAGCGAGCCGTTTTCTTTGGTTACACGTATCGCAGAGATTCGCTCCGAACGATGAATGGCCTCGGCTATGCGCAAGATGGAGCCCAATCGGTGAGCGTGCCGTTCATCCGAATCCTTCAGAATGTCCCGGTGCTTATTCAGCAGCTGGGGCGTTCTTTTTTTGGGATGATAGTCGGCTGCAATAGCTGTCAGCACGGTCTCCCGGTGGGAAAGTCCGTATATGCCCGCATTCATAATCCAATACGCCGAGTGCTGGGGATAACGGAAATAATTGATCTGTTTTCCTGCCCCATAAAGCATGCAGGCGGTATACAGGATTCTTGAATCTGCTGGTTTGGGTGTGTCCCCATCCAATGCCTCATAGATCACCGTTGCATCCTGATGGATTCGTTTCAGCTTCTTCTCGGGAACTGGCGGGCCAAAATGAATGAAGTTGCGGATGCTGTCCTCCAGTGCAGTAGGAGAGGCTGGCCGGTGCGGGGCCATCAGATCACGCAAAATTCCGTCACGCAATCCTGCTCCACTTACGACATAACGATCTCCCTGAAGAATGTCGAAGACCGTTCTGAGAATCAGAACACCAGGCACAATGATGTCAGCACGATCCTTCGCCAGACCAGGCACCTTTTTACGCTGACCTGAAGTGAGATAAGGCAGTGATTTGGCCAGGTTCTCCATGGCTGAAGCACTGATCTCGTAGTGGTGGGTTACGGGTAACGAGTATTGTGTTCTTTTTTGCTCAATTTTGGCCAGAGTACGCATGGTACCTCCAAGACCGATGAGCGGAAGACCTGGATGCTGACGGACCCACTCCTGATCTTTCAGTGCCTGAATGACATCATTGCACAGCGCAGCAACATTTGCTTCAGACCAGGAATCCTCCCCGCCATACCTGGCATGCGAGTTTACGGCGCCAATGGGCAGAGAAATACTGTGAAGTCTTTTGCGATCCCGGAATACGGTTACCTCCGTACTGCCGCCACCGATATCCACGACATAGCCATCCTGCAGATCAATGGACTGAATAACCCCAAGAAAGCCGTAATACGCTTCCTGATCTCCGGAGGCACATTCAATCTCAAGTCCGGTCTCCTCTTCAAGCCAGCCTATGATTTGAGCAGCGTTGCGAGCATTGCGAATGGCAGCTGTAGCTGCAGCGCGAATGACTTTTGTTTGGAATGCGTCACAAGTAGCCTTGAACTGCTGCAAGACGGTGATGGCTTGTTCCAGCGAGTGAGGCAGGATCTGCCCATCCTCTTCAACCACGTTGCTGAGTCGCGCAGCATATTTATCTTCATGAATAATCCGGTAGGCTCCTTCATGATCCAGTTCGTAAATGACGAGACGAATGGAGTTGGAGCCAATATCGATAATGCCGAGAGTTCCTTTTGAGTTCATATGCATCTCCTTCTAGACAGGTATTCTACCCGAGTTGCAGCAGCGCAGCCATGGCTTCCGGTGAACCTGGAGGGGTGGAGGAGAAGGGCGTGGTCAGCATTACCACAATAATAAAGACAATGAAACAGGCAAACAGTATGCAGCTTACGGCAAAACCGCGATTGCGTTTCTTCATAAACAGCCGAATACCTGTAACAAAAAGAAGTACTGTGACGGCGACCAGGACAATGGACATTGCGAAATAGGCTACGCCATACAGTGATTTGAAAAATGCTTCCATATTTTTTGAACGCTCCTTAGATCCTCATATTTAAGCCTTTCCATTACATTCCTTAGTAGCATACGACAGATTGATGCGTTTGAAAAGTGAACCAGGCGTGTGTGCCTTTCTATAAACAAGCCTATAGACACTTCTTACGGAAAAGGGGCAACCGCCTTGGACAGACATCCAAGAGGGGACGGCTTCTGTTGAGTATGTATATGGAAGGACCATTGTTCAGGAAAGGAGATTAACCCATGTCAAGACAGCTTGCAAGCAAATGGCTGAAGACGGCAGCGCTATTGAAATATCCGGTAGCTGCTGTCCATATCCCGCAGACGATGGCATTTAATTCTAGAAATCTGCTGCACATGCTCAGCCGTTATGGAATGGTGTATATCAAACCTGTAGTCGGTGGCGGAGGTTATGGTGTTATCAGGGTATCCACGAGCGGAGGGAACTACCGCTATACGCATATGAAAGTTACACGTACATTTACCAACTATGGCCAGATGTATCGATCGCTGGTACGGATTAAAGTCAGACGGAGATACCTGATCCAACAGGGAATTCATTTGGCAACGATACAAGGCAGGCCTGTGGATTACAGGGTAAAAGTCGTCAAAACCGAGCGAGGCTGGGTTTTCCGTTCCATGGTAGGGCGTTTGGCTCGTCCCGGTTTGTGTGTAACCAATCTGAGCAAAGGCGGGACGATGCTGCAGGGCAGAAGGGCCCTTGGTTTATCCCTCCCTCATATATCTACCAGACACAAACGTCGAGAGATGCGTTCATTGACGTTGACATGCACTCAGATTATGGAAAGGCAGTTTCCAGGTGTAGGTCAACTCGGGTTCGATTATGGGCTCGATCACTCCGGGAAGATATGGATTTTGGAAGTGAACACCAGACCCCAATAAAAATAGTGGAAAAATATAAAAAAAACCAAGATTACGCCGATAAATATTATAGAGAAAATATTTTTGGAAAACGTTTGAAATGAAAATAAAATGGGTAATTTACACGGAAACGTCTTAAAACTATGAGTTGAAGCTAAAAAAAAATTTCTAGCATTCGTTCTAATAGAAACGTTACGATCCTGTGCATAAGTAATGTCCACATTATCCACGTTGCTTAATCAACATTTTTACCATTTATCAACAACCTATGCACAGGATTTCCACAAAACCTTGTGGATAACAGAACGCTTGTTCTCTTTATAAATCTCTGATATGATAGTTTTGAGGAAAAAAAAGGAAAGGTTGTGGCGGGAAATGGCTATGTTATCCGATGAGATGTTATTGGATTCCTACCATAAGGCGATTGAGCTTAATCTCGAGAGAGATTTCATCGCACTGCTATTGGCAGAAATCCATAAGCGCAAACTGGGTACCGACGTATCTGCCATTCTTCACTAGAGATCCTCATTGCAGGCAATGTTACAGGTTTCCGGACATGTCCCATTGTGCTACAGACCAGAGGGTGCTTGTATGACAATGGTGACAGTACAACATATGCATGCAACCGTTTTCGTTTCCGTCTTCCTCTATCATGGAAGTCTGTAACGAATAGGGGCTGTACGGTCCGGTGTAATCTTCCAATTTGCCGCATTCTGACAGTCCCTGAAGGCAGTGGGGACAAGCCTGCTCCGGTACAACCAGACCGTTACACAGCGGGCATATATAAGACAAGGGTATCCCTCCTGATATTGAATGTTCAGGAGTAAGATACCCTTTTTTGTACCTTTTATGTGATTCGCTTAAAACTATCGTTTCATGTTACTGCTGTGTCCTGGGGACAACTTCGCATCCGGGTCGAAGTATACCTTCGCATTGTTAACAGCGGTTGGTGCTTCACCGAATCCAACAGCAATCAGCTTCAGCTTGCCTGGGTATGTTGTAATATCTCCGGCAGCAAAAATGCCTGGAATGGATGTTTCCATACGGGAGTCAACAACGATGGAGTTGCTATCAATTTCAATACCCCACTCGGCAATAGGCCCGAGCGATGATACGAATCCAAAGTTGACGATCACGGCATCGACGTCAATTTCTTGTGTTTCTTTGGTTTTGACGTGTGACAGCGTGACTTTGGTAATAGCGTCATCCCCGTGCAGCTCCGTAATCTCCGTAGGTGTAACCACGTTGACTTTGGAATTCATCAGGTTCTCCACACTGTGCTCATGTGCACGGAATTTGTCACGACGGTGGATCAGGGTTACTTGTTCTGCGATTGGCTCGAGCATAAGTGCCCAGTCTACGGCAGAGTCACCGCCACCACTGATGAGTACTTTTTTGCCAGCAAAGGCGTTCAGATCACTGATGAAGTAATGCAGGTTCGATTTTTCGAACTTGGCTGCACCTTCAAGTTCCAGGCGACGTGGTTCGAAGGCACCAATACCGGCAGTAATGATTACGGCTTTGGCATGATATTCGTTCACATCGGTTTTGACGATGAAATGACGCTCGTCCAGTTTTTCAACGGATACGACTTTTTCCTCCAGACGAATATTCGGGTTAAAGTGGCTCATCTGCTCAATCAGGTTGTTTACCAATTCCTGAGCCGTCACTTTGGGGAACCCTGCAACGTCATAAATATATTTTTCAGGATACAGCGCAGCCAATTGTCCACCAAGCTGTGGCATGCTTTCAACCAGAGTAACGGATGCCTGACGCATCCCTCCGTAAAATGCGGCAAACAGACCCGCAGGGCCGCCACCAATAATAAGTAAATCGGTCATGTCATGACCGGCAGTTTGTGCAGTCAAGAATCAACAACACCTTTCTTATTTTAATAGGTAGTTAACAGAAATAATGTAGCCGGATACCTCATGTAGCCAGCGTTTGTTGCTGAACTGTCTTTCTCATTATAAACGGTGTAAACTGGGTTGCAAAGTTGGTAACCGGACTAACATGGGAACAATTGATGAAGATCAGGTGAGAATAGGATGAAATTGGAAATGAAAGGTTATGAAAAATAACAAAAAAAACCTTGATATTTACCAGAAATACAGATATTCTTGACCTGTACTATGTGTTTTTTTGTCTAAATAAAAGCCAATTTGTAAAACCAAGACAAGACCTGTAATTTGTTGATTCTTGTGTATAATTTCACAACTTTAATTGGACATGTACATACAAAATATTCAAATAAATTCGTGAAGTTAACATTTGTCGTCATATGGATAAGACCTCATCCATATTTTGTAGTAAGTACAGCTGAAGTATGCTACCCGAATGAAGATAAAAATGTTGTAAAAGTAGATGATGTGAGTGAAACCGGAAGGGGTTAAGACATGAGCAGCATTCCCAAAATCGTCATTCTCGGCGCGGGCTATGGCGGGATTTTAACAGCCCAGCGGCTGCAGAAGGAATTAAATTATAATGAAGCCGACGTCACATTGGTGAATCGGCATGATTATCACTATATTACAACACACCTACATATGCCAGCAGCCGGTACGGATTCGATTGAGCATGCGAGGGTGCCGATTTCCAAGCTGATTGATGAATTCAAGATTGATTTGGTCAAGTCGTCGGTGAAGGAAATTCGTCTTCAGGACCGTAAGGTCATTTTGGAAGATGGAACGTTATCCTACGACTACCTGATTATTGGACTTGGCGGTGAACCGGAAACCTTCGGTATTCCAGGCATGCTGGATCATGCCATGACCATTCGCAGCATCAACTCGGTACGACTCATTCGTGAGCATATCGAATATCAGTTTGCCATGTACAAAAACGATAATAAACGTAACCGCATACGCTTTGTAGTGGGCGGGGCAGGTTTTAGCGGAGTTGAGTTTGTGGCGGAGCTTGCTGACCGCATTCCGCAGTTGTGCAAGGAATTCGACGTAAATCCGAAAAATGTGCATATCTACAATGTAGAGGCAGCGCCTTCAGCCCTGCCAGGCTTCGATCCGGAGCTGGTAGAGCATGCAATGAATGTGCTGAAGAAGAAAGGCGTAACCTTCAAAATTGGTGTTCCGATCAAGCAATGTTTGCCGGATGGTGTCATTGTGGGTGAAGGTGAAAAAATTGATGCTGCCACGGTGGTATGGACCGGTGGAATCCGCGGTAACGCGCTGCTTGAACAGGCTGGACTTGAAGTGATGCGCGGCCGGGTAAAAGTGGACGAATATCTGCGAGCTCCGGGACATGAGCATGTCTATGTTATTGGTGACAATTCACTCGTATTTAACGGGGAAGGACGTCCATATCCACCAACAGCCCAGATTGCCATGCAGCAAGGTGTGAACTGCGCCAAAAACGTTGTCGCTGCCATTCGCAAAAAACAGCCACAGCCCTTTGTGTTTACCAGCAAGGGAACGGTTGCTTCGCTCGGTAAAGGGGAGGCCATTGCTGTCGTTGGCGGTAAAAAATACAAGGGCTGGAAAGCTGCCCAGCTGAAGAAACTGGTGGATCTCCGGTATTTGTTCATCATCGGTGGAATACCGCTTGTGCTGAAGAAGGGGCGGTTTTTTGGATGAGACATTGCAGTGTTCAAGTTCGCGGCCTGCTTACACGTGATGAGCTGGATCGTTATAACGCCCTGATGCAGGTAGGTGGTTATCTGGAGGAGCAGAACCAGTATGACCTGGCTTATATTGTGCAAAAGGAAGTGGACATTCTTATCCTGCCTGCAATTGAGCGGTTGAAGGAAAAGGGACGGGATCGTGACCGGGCCACGGCCGAGTTTCTGGAATCGCTCAAGGCATTGGAAGAAGAAGAAGACCGGGATTAATTCGGAGTTTGAACATTTCTGAATAAAATGAATACCATAAAAAAAGCACCGGTGACGTTTGGTCAAGACCCCATTTAGTAGACATTAAAAAAAGACCCTAGGCTGCAAACTGGCGTCGGTACTCTACCGGCGTCAGTTTTTTTAGTTTCCGTTGTGGCCGTTTTCGGTTATAAAAGCGGATATATGTTTCAATTTTTCTTTGTGCTTCGGCAACTGTTCGGATATGATAAGGATAGAGTCCTTCCGTTTTGAGATGCGAGAAGAAACTCTCCATCGAGGCATTGTCATAACAATTTCCTCGCCGAGACATGCTGATTCGGGCGCCAACCTTTGGCAGCATGTCGTGGTAAGCAAGAGACGTGTACTGGAACCCTTGGTCGCTGTGAACGACCAGTCCGGTCACGTCTTTTTGCTTCGCAAACGCTTTTCTGAATGTGCGGAGCACTAGTTCATTGTCGTTGCGTTCGCCTATTTCGTAAGCCACAATTTCGTTATTAAACAGATCCTTTATGGCTGAAAGATATACCCAGCGCTCGCCCACACGATACTGGGTAATGTCCGTTACCCATTTCTGATTGGGTTTTTCTGCACTGAAGTCCCGTTTCAAGTGATTATCTGCTACGCGCTGAGCAGGTACATACGAACTGCTGAAGCGCCGTTTACGACGAATTCGAGATTGGATACCGAGCCTTTGCATGAGGCGGAGGACCTTCTTGTGGTTCATCCAAATGCCTTGATCCTGCCAAAGGAATAACTGGAGCTGTCGATAGCCATACTTGCCTTGATATCGTTGGAACGTTTGAAGCACTTGTTTCTTCGCCTTTGCATCGCGATCCAATCGTTTACGTTTTATATAGGCATAAAATCCACTCCGAGACACCCCAAACACATGGCAGAGTTTTTGGATGTCACCGTATTCGGCTACCTTTTCCATGATTTGAAATCTTTCTTGTTTGCTTCCTCCTTCCAGATGACCAAGCACTTTTTTAGCAACTCATTCTCCCGTTTCAGTTTTTGCACATAGCGTTCTTGATCCAAGTATTCTTTCCGTCGACCTCGCTGATCCAACAATCCAAACTCGCCTTGTTCCCGGTGTTTTCGCATCCAGCGCTTCATTCGTCCTGGGTCATGAATTCCCAAATGTTCATTGATCTTTCGGTAAGTCCACCCCTCAACCGTATGCAAACGGATAGCCTCTTTTTTTATCTTCTCCGAATACGTTTTATACTTTTGTCCTTTAATCGCCATAAAAAATTGCACCCCCTAGAATTTCATCGGCTAAACCTAGGGGTTTTTCCAATGTCTATTCTAAGGGGTGCACTTCAGTTCCCCTTGGGGAATATCATCGGTGCTTTTTGTTTAACTTACAGTTTCAACATGTCTTCCAGCGAACCTTCGCCCAGCAGGCTTCCCACATAGAACGAACCGAATTCGCCATAACGTGCGCTAACTTCATCAAACCGCATTTCGTAAACCAGTTTTTTGAACTGGAGTGCATCGTCTGCAAACAGGGTAACGCCCCATTCCCAATCGTCGAAACCTACGGATCCGGTAATGATCTGTTTCACTTTACCGGCATAGCTGCGACCAATCATGCCGTGGCTGCGCATCATGCTGCGGCGTTCATCCATGGACAGCATGTACCAGTTGTCGGCGAGGTCGCGTTTTTTGTTCATTGGGTAGAAGCAGATGTACTGACGCTGTGGCAGAACCGGCTTAAGACGTGCGACGATTTCCGGGTTTTGCATCGGATCTTCGCCTTCTTTGCCAAGATAGTTGCTCAGTTCCACGACGCTGACGTAGGAATACGATTTGGTCGTGTATTGGGCAAACATCGTTTTGTTGAATGCGTTCTCTACGGCCTTGAGGTCCTCAAGGGTTTCGCGTAGGTGCATCATCACGAGGTCAGCTTTTTGGCCAACTACAGTATAGACCACAGTGCTTCCTTTGGAGGAATCTTCGACTTCCTTCCATTCTTTCCAAAACTCCTGAAGCTCGTCCAGTGCTACGGCACGTTCCTCGTCATCGGCTGCTTTCCAAGCGGCCCAGTTAATCGAGCGGAAGTCATGCAGGGCATACCAGCCCTCCAGTGTTGATGCGGCTTCGTTCATTGGTTTCTGTTCCTCCTGCAGTTTATATTTCCAAATCCCATGAGGGACGGTTAAGAAAAACTATATCGTTTACATTGTATCCCAACATCAAGCACAAGGGCAAATGAAGAGAACATGAATATAGGAGGATTTATCCAGAAAGTTCGTTGCTTCGCCACATTTTTTGCGGTACACTATCTACTAGCCAGAGAAGAAAATACAATAAGTTTTGCTAAATAAGCCCTGAGTTCATAAGAAGAGGTGAATGTCACCCGATGCAGTTTATACCTGTGCTGGTATTAATGGTGTTATTTTTCGTGATGATGTTTGGGATCGGTTTCATTCTGAATATGTTGATGAAGACGACCTGGTTTCCTTCTTACCTGTTCATCATTGTGATCCTGCCTGTCGTGGTGTATTCCTTATGGGATCACACGGCTTCACTGATGACCCATCTGGGCTCGTTCCAGATCGTCGATTATCTGACCGGTGTGGCTGGGCTCGCAGGCGCAATCATCAGTGGTTGGACCATTCGCAAACTTCGACTGGGCGGATATAAAATGTTTTAACCGGCTGAGCTTCATATCCTGCCCTGACTGCCATGGAATTGAAACAAAGAGTCTTGCCTTTCTCGTAACCGCTTACGCGAGCAAAGGGAGGGCTTTTTGTCATATGTAATGAAAATAGACATAATCGAACCGCTGAGCTGCATACACATGTGGATAACCATTTCTAAATAGTTTCACTTGTTTTATATGGCTGGAGCTTTTATAGTATTCTAGCAACTCTGCGAAAACGTGAATGCTGTCGACCTAGGACGAAACGGAGCGAGAACAGGCCATCTTTTTACCTGTTTTTGAACATTTGAAGATCAGGCATTTATGATAGAATAGATAAACACACTTTTGGGGAGAAGGAGATCAAGCCATGCGCATGAAGAATTTGCTGCATTATACTGAACATCATCGCTACTGCGTATACAGGGAGTTTGGACTTAGTGCTCTGGACGACCGTATGCTTACCGGAGCATATCAGCCCATGGTAGGTGCTTTCGCGATTGGCTTGTATCGGCTGTTGTTTCAGCATCTTCCCGGTGAACAGGTCGGTTACTCACCCCTTGAACAGCAGCGAAAGTTGTTCATGACACTTGGACTCGAGCCAAGTGAGAAGGGCCGCAAGTATTTGGTGGAGCAGGCTTCCAAGCTGGAAGCGGTCGGATTGCTTCAGACATCACGCCTTTACATTCCGGAGAATGATGATTACATCTATGAATATGAGCTGCAGCCACCGCTGTCACCGGCAGAATTTTTCCGCACACAGCATTTGACACTGCTGCTTCGTGACAAGATTGGCAAGTTTGCTGTTCTGTCCCTGCGTTCGGGATTTTCGGCAGTAGAGAACGGAGACGCACCTTATCCTGCAGCGAGCAAAGAAAATATTTCGGTTCCTTTTTACGATATATTCGAACTGAATACACATGTTATAGATTACGAGCTGGAGCAGGCGCTTTCGGAAGTATCCACATCCGCACAGCGGAGTGGGACAAGTGTTGCGGCAGAAGAGCTTACGTTGAACTACGCCGACATTATTTTGCGTTTTCCGCGCGAGTCAGTGAACCGTCGTCATGTGGAAAAGCTAAGATTTGATCATGAGCAGCTGGGCATTGTGAATTATGTGGTGAACAAGTTCAATCTCAGTGTGCAGGACGTGTGCCGTTTACTGGATGAGGATGATATCTTCAGTCCGCAAGGACAGCTCATGTTGGATGATCTTCAGCACAAGGCAAGCTTGCAGTTCCGCCAGACGAAGAAACGTCAGGAACAGCAAACCGTACAGGCAGCCAAAGTAGTCGCCCTGAGGCAGCATCTGGACGAGCCTGAGCAGCAGAGCGATTCCGGGGAACCGCCAGTGGAGCATGTGGTGCAGATGGAATACTATGTGGAGGTTCCACCGCAGTTTGCAACCAAATGCGATATTCATCAATACAATATGATGCTTCGTAACGAACCATATACACGGCTTTTGCAGACGTTTTTCCCAGGAGCCGTACCGGATAATCTGGTCGATATCTTTGAGAAAATTGATCTGAGCTATAAGCTGCCTGGTGAAGTCATTAATGTTCTTATCCATTATTTGATGCAGCTTCTGGTGTCTGGCGGAGAACAGCGGATTAACCGTAATTTCGTTGAAGCGATCGCCTCCAATATGCTGCTGAAGCAGGTTAATTCATATGAGAAGGCAGTCCAATATATTCGTGACCAGGCCAAGGTAAAAGGCAAGCAGGCTGCTGGAGCAGCCGGAACCCGTTCCCGTACATACGGCAAAGGAGCCAAAGCCAAACCCGAAATCCCGATTGTTCAGGATGTTGCCGCTGAAAGCGATGGAGTATCCGAGGAAGAGTTCGAAGAGATGATGAGATTTGCCCAGCAGATGCAGGCGAGCAAGCAAAAAGGAACTTCATAAAATTTCTTGTTATAGAAAAGACCCAAGGCGAGTCCCCTAATTAAAGGAGGCTCGCCTTTTTGCTGCTTGCGTTTATCTACGAATAGCGCCATGTACATATCTCATTCTATGAATTGAGCCCTCTCCGCCTTCTGTTGAAAGTGGAAAGGGCTGATTGCTGAAATCGTCTATCTTAAGATGGTGGTTGCTTTATTGCCGGCATAATCTTCGATCACGAGCTTGAGCGAGCTGCTGCTGGAAGCTGGTGTGAAGGTCATCTCACTCAGCTTGGTTCTTCCCCGGATAATATACGGGAATTTTTGCGTAACGTAAGTCACCCCGAATTCGCGAGGCACTTCATTTTCGTAAACATAGATCTTGTACCAGTCCTCCAGATCAGGCAGGGCAAGGGTGTATTTTCCATCATTTACCGTGACCTTTTCCTTCGCGTATGGTGTAATCTGATGATCAGCCAGTTGTCCAGTAGCTGTGACAGGTTGTTGCTTGCCTATGGCAATGTTGAGCACGTAGTGTTCGCCATTCGTTGGCAATCCCGTCAAGACAGCTGAAGATTTTCCTTTCTTGACCTGAACGGTCTTTGTGAAAGGTTTATTCGTATATTCCGTTTGCAGGGTGAGCTCGATCGCTTCCTTGCCTTTGGTTTTCTTAGGGTATTTCCAGCTGACCGTGGCGTCGCCCTGTTTGTTAAATTTCACTTGAATATCCTGAACGGCCGCATCCAAATTATAGGACAGGGTGGCAGGCTCGCTCTCACGGCCATCTGCGCCCACGGCACGAATAGATAGCTTACCAGAACGATTTTTCAAAGATTTGATGTAATAGGTGGAATCATATATTCCGCCAACATAGGATTCATTTTCATATAAGTTGTATTGCTTAACCTTCGAATAGTCTTCCATATCCCATTCCACCACGAGTTCATCTGTATTGGTCAGAGACTTGGCGATGTGGAAACCTGTAGGAGCATCTGGCTTGGCCGCAGATCCATCGAAGATACGGAGTTCACCGATGTTCATCTGATAATCTTCAATTGTTTTCCCATTAGGGTCAAATACCAGTCCGAAAGCGGCAATGTTTTGGCCCGCATAAGCACTCAAATCCAGGGAAGCTGTTGTCCAGCCTTTCGTTTGTTTGCCTGAATTCGGAACATTGACTTTGACCACATGGGAAGGATCATTTTCCAGTATTAAACCGACTTGCAGGGTGGACGTATCGCTCTTCGATGGTTTGTTATACGTGAGTTCCAATGTAGACTTCGCATTAACGGACAGATCTGTTTTGTACAGACGCAGGAAGTTCTCCGCGTTCAGATCACCGTTAACGACAAGAGAACTGCCGCCATTGAAGGCCCCAATGGAATCGTACTGGTAACGGGCACCTTTTTCATAGGTTGGGCCATAGTCAAAATCAACACTCAGCTTATCCCCTTCACTATCCATCCACCACTGCCAGGTGACAGGGATGTCCTGGATGTTGATGTTGGACCATTCGGTATCATTGGATACTTTTCCGTTTTCATAATATTGCAGACCATGTCCGGTATTGAAGTTCGTAGCAAAGTTTGAACCATGAACGACGGAACGTTCCGTAAGGTAGGCAGCTATGCCGTCCCAATTGGCGCCGGAAGCATAGACATCCGACAGATCAACCGATGCATTGCGGCGGGCTTCGGTAGGGTCCTGATTCGGTCCGGACCACCACGCACGATCGCGCACAAAGGTCATCCACTGATATTCGTCTTCAGCCCGGTGATTGGTGCTTCCATCGCCCATCTCTTCATCAAGGGCATTGTGGGTAAAATCTGCACCCAGCGTTGCTATGCTGTTCATCGGCTGGCCGTTCTCATCCAGATTGTTGCGCAGGTCATAGAGCTGTTTCCACCGACCAAACCGGTCATGACCGCCTTCAACGCCGGCAAAGACCGTTTCAAGCGGATCCAGTCCAAGGCTGATGGCATGATCACGTGAATCCTGCAGCATCTCATGGTTCCAGACATAGTTCAGGAAAATGGAATCCGAAACTCTGCCGAGAGCCGTATCTTGTACGAAAGGGCTGTTGAGTTCATTGAACTCATTCTGGTATTGAATCTCTCCCGTCGTATTAATGGTAGAGTCATACCACTGAACATAGAGACCCTGATCTCTTAAATATTGCATGAATTTTTTGTAGGAAGGAATGTCTTCAGGGGCAACGCCCCTCGCTACCTCTTCCTGATTGAAGAAGTAGCCATCATAATTGTAGTATTTGGCCATCTCGGCCAATTTGACAGCGACCGGGAAATTTCCGTCTTCATCCTGTACGAGCATCTGCTTGTACGTTTGAGGACCACGGTCATTATCGGAGAAGAAAATGTTGGCAATGGAACGAACGCCATTTTTATGCGCGGCATTGGTGTAAGCCGGGTTCGGAATGTTCAGAATACCGAACTCGAAATATCGCTCTGTCCACTCCTTATTCGGGTCATACAGCTCTTCTGGCACTCCCGCAGAAGCCATGCCATGCCAGTAGCTGTAATAGTCTGTATATTGCCAATAATTGAACAGATACTGGCTAAATTCGTTCGTATAAGGGGTACTGTCGAAGAACGCATTGCCGTAATCACCACTCATCGTAAAGAGCTGGGTATCCGGGCTAAGTTCGGGGTAGGCCTGCGTGGCGGCAAAGGCATCATTACGCGGCTGCAGTGGTACATGTGCACGAAGCAGTTCTCCATAGATGTCACTCTCGGGTGTCCAATTCAGAATCTGTGCCGAGGTGTAGCCATGCTGATAGGGCTGATTGGCGCCTTTGGCACTTTCACCTGTGTAGGGAAGTGTATCTCCCGCATAGACAGATGAGGCGACCAACTGACCGACCAGAGCTGATGTAATGGCCAGTGCAGTTACCTTGGGAATGATGCCTTTCGGTTTAAGTTTGCGTGTCATGCTGTTCCTCCTTCAAGTGGACTGAATGTAAGGTATTCGTTTACACAAATATAAACTTATGGTTAACGATAGAGCATGAAAGCATTTTCAAATAGGGCGAAATTAAAGAAAGGCAGGTATAAACTAAAGAAAAGTTCAAGGTGGGAAGTTAATGTCAGAAGGCAAATGATATAATTCAGACAGGACAACCGCATCGGGGGGAACATGCGATTTGAAAATTGTTAGCGTTTACAATAATTTCTTCAAAAATAATATGTTTATGAAAATGCTGTTTATTTTCTCGATGATTTCGATTGTGACGATTATTACGCTGTCGTATATCATTTTTCTATCGGTGTCCGATTCTACCATCCGCCGTGAGCTGGCTATCCAAAAGGCTGCGATGGAAAGTGTGGACCGATATATTCATCAGCAGTATGAGTCCGTGCAAAATATGGTGAGAGATATGCATCAGAACGAGGCACTGTCAGCCAATATCTCCTATCTGATGAGCCACACCTATGCAGATTATGTCCAGCATCTGACCAATGGATATTACGCCAATCAGGATGACTATTCCGCAGATGTACTGAAACATTTCCAGAATATTATGGATCGAAATGCGGACATCCATCAGTTGATGTTATATAGTGCAGAGCGCCAGGACATGTCCATGTTCAGCCCCAATAAGCAGTTCAAGAAGCTGGACACGAGTGCTGCCCATTCCTATATTCCAGACGTGATGGCCATGGAGACGCCTAATATCAGTGCACCCAACTACTGGATTCGCAAAGAGATCAATGAATGGAGCCCGGACCTGTACGCGATTCGTGTTCCCATCAACAATACACAGACGCTGCGGAATCTGGGGCAGTTTCTCGTTTTTTTTGACTCAGCAGGCATTGGAAATGCGCTTGATAGTTATGAGAGCAACTTTAAGGGAGAAATCGTGGTACTGTCGGCCAAAGGTAACGTGTTATTTGACTCCAGCAGCAACTATTACGGCAAGAAGTATCCTTATGTTGAAGTAGCAGATTCGCTATTCGATCAGACCGATATGGACTCGATGAAAAAGGAAAAAAACATGTATGTAAACAAGTTTGTCTCCGCAGACCAGGGCTATGTGATTGTAGCCACGGTTCCTGTGGAAGAGATGGCTGAGGCCTATGCAGGTATTCGGAATACCATTATTTCAATTAGCATCATAAGTACCCTGTTTGCTGTGCTCGTTCCGGCGTTTTTTATCATTAATTTTGCGAAGCGGACCCGGAGAATTATCCGATTTACGCAGAAGGTGAAGTATGGCAATCTGAGTGCACGAATTGACGATACCCGTGACGATGAGCTGGGGCAGATCTCGCACAGCTTTAACGATATGCTGGACGAACTTAATCTGTATATTGAGCGGGTGTACAAGGCCGAGATCAAACAAAAGGAGACGGAGCTGGTTGCTCTGCAGGCCAGAATTAATCCTCATTTTCTCTATAACACGCTTGAAGTGATTCGTATGAGAGCCATTTCCCAAGGGGCAAGGGATGTTGGGGAGATGATCTACAGCTTATCCGTGCTCTTCAAGAGCCTTGTTCAGCAGAAGAAAAACTATACATTGAAGGATGAGATGGAGGCTTGCCGTCTATATCTGGAACTCTTTCGAATCCGTTATAAGGATATCTTCACCTATACGATTCAATTGGATCCTGTGCATAATCAACATCCTGTGGTCAAGCTGTCCCTGCAGCCGATCATTGAAAACTATGTCGTGCACGGCATCCAGACGGAACGCTCGGATAACAAGTTGTCCATTGTGGTGGAGGAGATTGGCGATGTGCTGCAGGTGGAAGTCAGAGATAATGGCAAAGGCATTGATCCTGCCAGATTGGCTGAAATTCGTGAAGAGCTCGATCGTCCGGAGGAATCAGGACAAATGTTTGGGCTGCGCAGTGTGCACAGTCGTCTGCGGTACCTGTATGGACCGGAGTTTGGAATGACGATAGAGAGTACGCTTGGAGAAGGAACCCTGATCAGGGTGCGTTATCCTCATACGGAAGGGACAGGTGTTTAGCATGTACAACGTGTTTATTGTGGACGATGAGCCGTTCATCATTGAAGGATTATACGACATAGTGGATTGGTCTTCATTTGGAATGGAAATTGTAAACCATGCCGGCAACGGCCAGGCGGCGCTTCAAGCGCTGTCTGCCCAACCTGTCGACATTCTGATCACGGATATTTCGATGCCCATTATGAATGGACTGGATCTGATTCGGGAAGCAAGACGTGTCCAGCCTGACCTTAAAGTGATTATTCTCAGCGGATTCAATGAGTTCGAATACTTGAAGGAAGCGATGCAGCTGGGGATCGAAAATTATCTGCTCAAGCCGATCAATGTGGAAGAGCTGGAATCAACGCTGCGAAACACGGCCTCCAAGCTGGATCAAGCGCCAGCCAAAACAAGTTATGATGCCTACGGCATTCAAATTTTGAAGGACAACATTCTTCATCGATGGTTGACGGGACAGATCGCAACGGCGGAGTTCGAAGAACGCTCTCTATTCATGAATCTTACACTCGATGGTCCTTGCTATGGCATTGCCATCCTCCGTACGAAGGGAGAAGAGCCGGGCATATTTGATCAAGTGCAGCGTTTACTTGCGGACAAGCCTTATGTAAGTACTTTTCATGATTTGGATGGCGATATCGTCATGATCGCGAGTGTGGACGAGCAGCAGGTCAATAGACAGATGTTTATGGATTGCGTCACCTGTTTATCCCGGCAGATCTCTGAAGCACACCCGTCAGTTTATATTGGTATGGGGGGCATGGCGAAGGGCATTCATCAGGCACCCGCGAGTTACAAAGAAGCCAAGCGTGCCCTGCAGTATGTAATGATCTACCCGGATCTTAAAGTGATCGATCATGCAATTCTTGAAACGGGAAGCAGTGCTGGCAGTCGTTTCTCCTTCGACTGGAAGGAATATGCCAAGCTGATGTTATCCCGCAATACCGAACAGCTTTCAGAACGAATTCAAACGGATTTTGAACAGTATCGCGATGGGATGACTCCTGTGGAACTGCAGCATACGGCGCTCGAATTGGTTATTCGTTTCAAAATGGAGCTGGAGAGCATTAAGCATACGGATGAGTCTGTCATTTACCAACAGGGGTTAAGGCGGGTGCTGGACAGCAGTACCTTTGCCGAACTGGTGCAGGCCCTTCAGCAAGTGGGGAGCGAGACGATCGAATCTCTGCTTCAGGATCTGAAAAACCCGATTGTGAGCCAAGTGCTCCAGCATATCGAGAAGCATTACGCAGAAGAGCTTTCCCTCAAGCTGCTGGGGGCTCATTATCATCTGCATCCTGTGTATCTTGGACAGCTGTTTCATAAGGAGACAGGAGAGACCTTTGCCGAGTACATCAATAAATACCGGATCGAGCGTGCCAAGGAACAGCTGCGCAGTTCCAATCTGAAGGTGCATGAGATCGCAAGAAACGTTGGATATTGGGAGACAGGATATTTTTATAAGCAATTCCGCAAATATGTAGGCATTTCACCGACCGATTTCAAGGTTTTCAACTAATTCGGTGACGGGAAGATTCCATCTGCGGACTCAACGTATAAGAGACATTTCGGGAACAGCAGTGGCATTGGAAGAGTTCAATGCCAGATGTCACCCGGCATGTCTCTTTCATGTAAGCGATTTATTAAATCAGGGACAAAAACAAGAGTCAGGGAGAATATCTCTTTAATTTGTACCCCGAAAACTTAAGTTTATCTTCTTTTTGAAAATGCTTTCATTCGATAAGGTTATAGCAGTTAGTTCGTTAGTGCTTAAGGGAAAACGAAAAGGGAGGATCTAAACAATGCTTAAAAAAAGAAAAAGTTTTTCTCTCGTCCTGGCATTATTAATGGCCGTTACACTTGTACTTAGTGCCTGCGGTGGAAGCGAGAGTGCTTCGGAATCCGGCGGGGCTGGAGATGATTCAGTCGAACTGATCTGGTACACCATCGGTACCCCGCAAAAAGATGTGAACAAGGTCATGGAAGAAGTCAGCAAGTATACCAAGGAAAAAATCAATGCTACCGTAACCATGAAAATGGTCGATTGGGGTGACTATCCTCAAAAGATGCAGGTGAATGTGGCTTCCGGTGAGCCTATGGACATTCTGTTCACCTCTTCGGGCGGCTTCGACTATGTTCAGAATGCCAGAAAAGGTGCGTTCCTGGAGTTGGATGAACTGCTCCCCAAATATGGCAAGGATCTGATGGACACGATTGACCCGGCATTCCTCAGCGGTTCCAAAGTCGATGGTCATAACTACGGTATTCCGGCCAACAAGGAACTGCCGCAGCAAGAAGTATGGCGCTTCAACAAAACACTGCTCGATAAGTACAACCTGGACATCTCCAATATCCGCACCTTGGACAGTCTCGAACCTTTGCTCAAAACAATCAAGGAAAATGAGCCAAGTGTGACGCCGTTTGCGATGGATAAAAACTATGTCCCTTACGTTCCTTACGACTATGTCATTCAAAATTTGCCTATGGCAATCAAACTGGATACAACGGATTACAAGCTCGTGAACATCCTGGAGACTCCTGAAATGAAGGAAGCACTCACAACGATGAACAAATATTACAAAGCTGGCTACGTGTCTGCAGAGGCAGCAACAACAGGATCAACCAACGACCTGACGACATCGGGCAACTGGTTCCTGGATCGCGCACAGACTCAACCGCTGGCTGACAATCAATGGTCTGCAAGTTATGGATATCCTGTCGTTTCCACTCCGGCAAGTGATGCAATCATCACAAACACTTCTGTACAAGGATCCATCATGGCGATCTCCGCCAACTCCGAGTACCCGGAAAAAGCAATGGAATTCCTGAACCTGCTCAATACGGATCCAGTGCTGCGCAATATGGTTGACTCCGGTATCGAGGGTACTCACTACAAAAAAGTGGACGATACACACATGGAAAACCTGGCTGAATCGAAGAACTATGACATGCCTTCGTATTCCCTTGGTAACAACATGCTGCTCTATCTGAACAACAACGATCCGGACAACAAATGGGATGAGTTCAAGAAATTTAATGCTGAAGGCGTGAACTCCCCAATCCTCAGCTTCAACTTTGATGCAAGCAACGTGTCTACTGAATTGACAGCTGTACAAAACGTGAAAGAACAATACTGGGCCGCATTGATGACTGGTACGCTGGACCCGGCGACCAACTTGGATCAGGTCATTGAGAAGTTCAATCAAGCCGGTCTTGAGAAGGTAATGGCTGAAGCCCAAAGCCAGCTTGATGCCTGGAGAGCGGAAAATAAGTAAGGTTACATTCGTAGGATCGGGCGGCTGCATGTAGCGTCCGATCCTTTTTTTCATTCAAGCTTGAAGGAGGATATCCCAATGACTGCATTTTTGAAAAATCTGATAAAAAACCGAGTCATGCTGTTCATGGTGCTGCCTGGCGCCATCTGGTTCTTCTTCTTCTCTTATCTGCCCCTGGTGGGTACTGTAGCGGCATTCAAGGAATATCGCTTTAGTCGTGAGGGCTTCTGGGCCAGTCTTGCGAAGAGCGAATGGGTGGGCTGGGACAATTTCAAATTCCTGTTCAGCAACAATGACGCGCTGCTGATTACCCGAAATACACTTCTGTATAACATCGCCATCATATTCCTGGGGTTAGTGTTCGCCGTAGGTTTGGCCATTCTGCTCTCGGAGCTTATTAATAAACGGCTCGCCAAAATATATCAAACCGGGATGTTTCTCCCGTATTTCCTCTCCTGGGTCATTGTAGGTTACTTTGTGTTCAGTTTCCTGAGCATGGACCGGGGAATGTTGAATCAGATCATCGGCTGGTTCGGGATGGAACCGATCCAGTGGTATTCGGAAGCCAAGTATTGGCCGTACATTCTGATTTTCGTCGCACTTTGGAAAACGATCGGCTACAACAGTATCGTCTATCTGGCATCGATACTGGGCATTGACCGTTCGCTCTATGAAGCTGCAATGATTGACGGTGCGAGCAAATGGCAGCAGATTCGCAACATTACGATCCCATTGCTATCCCCAATCATCACGATTATGACACTTCTGGCTGTAGGCCGGATTTTCTACGCGGACTTTGGTCTCTTCTATCAAGTGCCG
This sequence comes from Paenibacillus xylanilyticus, assembly GCF_009664365.1. Classification (NCBI taxonomy): domain Bacteria; kingdom Bacillati; phylum Bacillota; class Bacilli; order Caryophanales; family Paenibacillaceae; genus Paenibacillus; species Paenibacillus xylanilyticus. The sequence goes on along the minus strand of NZ_CP044310.1, from coordinate 5,357,742 downwards.
AGGGATTCGGGTACGCTCTATTCCGTTACGAATGTCATTGACACGTATGTATATCGCGGTTTGAAAACGAGCGGTGAGATTGGCATGAGTACCGCTGCCGGATTGTATCAATCGGTTGTGGGCTTTGTACTGGTTATCATCTCCAACTATGTGGTACGCAAGATCGATAAAGATAGCAGCTTATTTTAGGACAAGGGAAAGGAGTGAACCACTGTGGCTCAACTCGTAAAAAAACGCGATTTCCATCATGTATCCAGCGGCTGGAACATCATCATGAATATCATGGCCGGACTTTTCGCTCTGATCTGTGTGTTTCCTTTTATATTTGTCGTCATCATCTCGTTTACGGACGAAAAGGCATTGGCCCGTGACGGGTACCGCCTGATTCCCGCGGAATGGAGTCTCGCGGCATATCAATTTGTCTGGCAGAGCGGTGATACACTGCTGCGTGCGTATGGGGTCACCATTCTGGTCACGGTACTCGGGACAATCATCAGTTTGATCCTCATGTCCCTGTATGCCTATGCCATTTCCCGCAAGAGCTTCAGATATCGGAGATTTTTCTCCGTGTTTGCCATTTTGACGATGCTGTTCAACGGCGGGATGATCCCGACCTATATGGTCGTATCCCAGCTGCTTGGATTGAAAGATACCGTGTGGGCACTGATTCTGCCGCTGGCGATGAATGCCTTCTATATTATGATTCTGCGTACGTTCTACTCCACGAGTGTGCCGGATGCGGTTATTGAATCCGCAAGAATTGATGGCGCCGGAGAGTTTTATACCTTTATGAAAATTGTAATTCCATTGTCCCTGCCGGGGCTGGCAACAATCGGGTTGTTCAGTACACTGGGTTACTGGAATGACTGGTTCAACGCACTCTTATACATTGATAATCCCAACCTGGTACCGCTGCAATCCATGCTGATGCGGATCGAGTCCAGCATTCAGTTTATTCAGCAGAACTCCGCCAACAGCTCCATGAGTCTGGCAGCTATGCAGTCCATTCCGCAGGATACTTCCCGGATGGCGATGGTTGTGCTTGCAACGCTGCCGATTATATTTGCCTACCCGTTCTTCCAGCGCTATTTCGTACAAGGTCTGACGGTTGGAGCGGTGAAGGAGTAACCGAATTACTCTATAGGATTGGAGAGTTTCAGGATGATGACATACAAGGACAAAAGCAAGCCCGTCGAAGTACGGGTGCAGCACCTGCTTGGCCTGATGACTACGGAAGAGAAGGTAGGCCAGCTCATCCAGCCTTTTGGCTGGCAGACCTATACGAATGACAAGGGAAATATCACGCTGAATGATTCCTTCAAAGAGCAGGTGGAAAACTGCGGCGTCGGCTCACTCTATGGTGCCCTTCGGGCTGATCCCTGGACTGGCGTTACACTTGAAAATGGCCTATCCGCGAGAGAAGGTGCGGAAGCCGTCAACCTGATTCAGCGTCATGCTGTGGAGCATTCCCGACTGGGAATTCCAATCCTGATTGGGGAGGAGTGCTCTCACGGTCATATGGCCATTGACGGAACGGTATATCCGGTACCGCTGCTGCTCGGCAGCACCTGGAATGTGGACCTATACCGAGAGATGTGCCAGGCCGTAGCCAGGGAAACGCGTGCCCAGGGTGGAGCGGTTACGTATTCTCCGGTACTCGATGTCGTGCGTGATCCGCGCTGGGGACGTACCGAGGAATGCTTTGGCGAAGATCCGTATCTCATTGGGGAACTGGCGGCAGCTTCTGTCGAAGGACTTCAGGGGGAAAGTCTTGACCGGGATGATGCGGTTGCTGCAACGCTGAAGCATTTTGTCGGTTACGGCAGTTCGGAAGGCGGACGCAATGCAGGACCTGTACACATGGGCTGGCGTGAATTGCTGGAAGTGGATCTGTATCCATTCCGAAAGGCGGTTGAAGCTGGGGCAGCATCCATTATGCCTGCGTATAACGAAATTGATGGCACACCTTGTACGGTAAATACGGAATTGCTGGATCATGTTTTACGTGAAGACTGGGGCTTTGAGGGTCTGGTCATTACGGACTGCGGCGCAATCAACATGCTGGCAGGCGGGCATGATGTTGCAGCGGATGGGCTCGATGCATCTGTGCAGGCCATTCAGGCAGGCATCGATATGGAGATGTCCGGTGAGATGTTTGGACAGTATCTGGTGCAGGCTGTTTCGGAAGGCAAGCTTGATGTGCAGGTTTTGGACCAGGCTGTCAGCCGCGTACTGGCATTGAAATTTAAACTGGGCTTGTTTGAGCAGCCTTATGTGGACGCTGATCGGGCCGCAGAAGTAATTGGCAGTGAGCAGCATATCCAGCTGGCACGTCAATTGGCAGCAGAAGGAGTGGTTCTGCTCAAAAATGAGCAATCGGCTCTCCCGCTATCCATTACAGGAGCTGGGCAAATTGCAGTCATTGGCCCGAATGCGGATCATGCCTACAATCAGCTCGGTGACTATACATCACCGCAGCCCAAATCCAAAGTGGCAACCGTACTGGATGGTATTCGCTCCAAGCTCGCGGGGGATGAAGCTGTACCTGAGGTGCTTTATGCACCAGGTTGCCGAATCAAAGGCGATTCCAGAGAGGGCTTCGAGCATGCCATGGAGATCGCAGGCAAGGCCGATACCATCATCATGGTGGTTGGCGGTTCAAGTGCCCGCGATTTTGGTGAAGGAACGATCGATCTGAAGACCGGGGCATCCAATGTATCGGATCATTCATGGAACGACATGGAATGCGGCGAAGGCATCGACCGTATGACGTTGGGGCTTGCAGGAGTACAGCTGGAACTCATTCAGGAGATTCATAAGCTCGGCAAAAAGCTGATCGTTGTTTACATCAATGGTCGCCCCATCACCGAACCTTGGGTAGACGAACATGCAGATGCCATTCTGGAGGCATGGTATCCGGGTCAAGAGGGCGGGCATGCCATTGCAGACATTCTATTTGGCGATGTGAATCCATCGGGCAAATTGACGATTTCCATTCCGAAGCATGTCGGTCAGTTACCTGTCTATTACAACGGTAAACGTTCCCGTGGCAAGCGTTATCTCGAAGAGGATCTGGAGCCTCGTTATTCGTTCGGATATGGACTTAGCTATACGACTTTTGAATACAGCGAGCCGAAAGTCAGCAGGGCATCCATGACAGCTGGCGAATCAGTTACGGTATCGGTGAATGTGACCAATACAGGCCAGCGTAGTGGCGCAGAAGTCGTACAGATGTACATCACCGATGTGGTCAGCCAGATGACTCGGCCGGCCAAAGAGCTGAAAGGATTCACAAAAGTGAATCTGGCACCTGGTGAGACGCAAACGATAGAATTCCGTGTTGGTGCGGAGCAGCTGCAATATATCGGACGGCATTTGAAACCCGTGGTTGAACCGGGACTATTCCGTATTCATATCGGCAGCAGCGTGAACGAGACACAAATGGCCGAGCTTACGGTAAGGGAGGCGTAAAACATGGAACGTATTAGACGATTTATTCGTGAACTGTCTGAACATCAGTGGCTGGAGCAGGTGGATTTACGCAGCTGGAACATCACCCGTGCTTATTATGACGTGCCGGGAAAATATGAGAATCAAGGGCCTTACCCGGAGGGAGAAGGCCTGGATCGTTTTCCAAGCACACAGGGGACCACCTACTTTTTTCGAACCCGTTTAGAAGTCCCTGCTTCCTGGCAGCATGCCCCATTCGGACTGTTATTTCAATCGGGAGGAGAAGGATTGCTGCGGGTGAATGGCCGTTCCTATCAGGGTCTGGATCGCAATCATACGTACGTTACGCTGGACCCATCCAGCATTGGTATCCATCCTGAACTTGAAATCGAACTGTTCGATCCGGTACCTGAGCCTGTCGATCCGTTGAACCAGCAGGCGGTCATTCAGCCGCCAATCACAGCAATCACGAGTCTGCTGGTGAGACCGAACGAGGCGGTTCGCAGCCTGATGTATACGGTCATTATTGTACGTGATTCGGCTGTACTGCTGCCCGAAAGCGACTTCCGGCGTGTACGTCTGCTGGAAGCCATCTATCGTGCGATGGATCAATTTGTCGGCATGACAGATGAAGAGATCAAGCAGGGAGACGGTATTCGCCAGATTGAAGATTGTCTAGCAAGTCAAGTGCGAGAGATTGGTGGTAACGCCGAAGGGCTTGAACATATGGTGGGACAGTCCCATATCGACATTGCCTGGCTGTGGCCTGTACGGGAGACGGTACGCAAGACAAGTCGTACATTCTCAACCGTGGATGCACTAATGAATGAGTATCCCGATTATGTGTATTCCCAGAGCCAACCTTTGTTGTACGCCTTTCTGAAGGAACATGATCCCGAATTGTATGCACGGGTGAAGCAGCGTATTGCAGAAGGACGCTGGGAACTGGTTGGCGGCATGTGGGTTGAGCCGGATCTGAACATTCCGAGCGGGGAGTCGCTGATTCGCCAAATGTTATATGGCCAGCGTTTTTACATGGAGGAGTTCGGCAAGACATCTCAGATTGAATGGCTGCCCGATACATTCGGGTACTGTGCTTCCCTGCCTCAGATTTTGAAGCATGGCAATGTGGACTATTTCATGACGACGAAGCTGGGATGGAACGATACCAATGTATTCCCGTACGATCTCTTTCACTGGGTTGGCATTGACGGCACACCGATCCTGTCTTATCTCAATCATGGTGTCAATGAACACACTCTACCGAAGGACATCCATGATCACTGGCAGTCCTACCGTGAGAAAGCAGCACATCCCGAGCACATGCTTCTATATGGGCATGGTGATGGTGGCGGCGGAGTCACCCGCGAAATGCTGGAGTACGTGGATCGCGCAGACTTAATGGTAGGGCAGCCTGCAAGTCGCTACAGTACAGCGGCAGCCTTTTTTGCAGGTATTGAAGCAGGGCAGCCTGCACTTCCGGAATGGCACGGCGATCTGTACCTGGAACTGCATCGAGGCACGTACACGACACATGCACGCAACAAGCGGAACAATCGCAAGGCAGAGATCCTGTATCGTGAAGCCGAGCTGTGGAACACACTTGCTCTGCCGGACATGGAGGCGCAGACGGAAGCTGAAGTCCGTTCGGCACTGCATGAGGGCTGGAAGCTGATTTTGCTGAATCAATTCCACGATATTATTCCAGGCTCGGCGATTACAGAGTCCTACGTGACTTCGGATGAGGAATATGTACGAGTTTTTGAGTTAGGTAGAGCAGGGCTGAATCAAGGTGCTGCAACATTGACGGCAGGTATTGACACAAAGGGTCCAGAAGGTTCAGCGGCCTATGTGGTGTTCAACAGCCTTGGCTGGAAGCGTAATGCAGTCATTCAGCTCCCCGTGCTCGATGGCATGGATCGTTATGCGGTAGATGTGGAAGGTGAGCACCTGCGAATGGATCGGGAGGATCACGCGATTTCAATTCTTGTGGAGGACATTCCGGCGTTTGGGTATAAGACGATTTGGCTGGTACCTGAAAATACGAGAGAAACGAATGCACGAGAAGTGACAAATGTTGGCGGTCAACCGGTTTTTAACGATACATGGGATACCGCGTTTTATCATGTGGAGTTTAACAACCGAGGCGAGATTACTCGTCTGTGGGATAAGGCAGCAGAGCGGGAAATGCTGAAGCCGGGTGAACGGGGCAATCAATTGCACTTTTTCCATGACCGTCCAACGCTCTGGGATGCATGGGATATTGACAGCCGTTATGAAGAACAGGTTGCTGGAGAAGCCGAGCTATTGGAGAAAAAGCTGGTGCTGGCGGGTACAACGAAGGACGTCCTGCGCTTCCGCTGGAAACTCCATCAATCGGAGATTACACAAAATATCGTCTTTTACCATGATTCACGGCGAATTGACTTCCAGACGCAGGTGAGCTGGAACGAAAATCACAAGCTCTTGAAAGTCGGTTTTCCAATCGATGTTGTGACCTCCAAGGCAACATACGAAATTCCTTTTGGCGCATTGGAGCGGCCAACGCACCGTAACACCAGCTGGGAACAAGCCCAGTACGAAGTTTGTGGCCACCGTTTCGCAGATGTATCCGAATATGGATACGGCGTGAGTTTGCTGAATGACTGCAAATACGGATACGACGTACAGGGAAGCACCATTCGTTTATCCCTGCTTCGTGCACCGAAATGGCCGGACCGAACCGCTGATCTGGGAGAGCATGAATTCACCTATTCCTTGTATCCGCATGAAGGGGATTGGCGTACTGCGCACACGGTACGTCATGCGGCAGAGCTGAATCATGAGGTGACGGTACAGCAGCCACAGCGGAGCACAGGGGCTGAAGTAGATTCAACGGCAACTGCAGCGCCTGCACGCCCGGCAACCGGAGCATGGATTGGTTTGGATAGCGAGCATGTCATTTTGGATACGGTCAAAATGGCAGAGGATGGACACGGCACGGTACTTCGTTTCTATGAGTCTTCAGGCAAGCGTGAACGTGTAACCCTGCAATGGCCACATGCCTTTGAGCAGGCCTACCTCTCCAACGCGTTGGAAGAACCGGGTGAGCCTTTGGATATGACGAATGGTCAGATTACATTGACCTTCGCCCCTTACGAAATTAAAACCGTGCTGCTGCGGTAAACCTTTTTGAAATACTTTGAGCTACGTATGTTCAGCTCTTTATTCACACATTAACGGAGAGGACAGAAATAACCTGGAGAAGCGCAGCGTTCGCCTAAAAGCTTTCTGAAAGAAAGCTACATCGGAAGCATACGCTATCCCCGGATTTACCCTTTGAAGAAGGGAATCAAAAAAATCTGGGGATAACAGCGATCGGAGGATATTTCTGACCGCGCAGTGGTCCAGTGTAAAATTAATGTTTTTCCTAAATAGCTACACCATTCAATACGTTTAAGGAGTTGCACTCATCCATGGAACAATTCAGATTACCCAAAATACCAATGCCGCCCGTTGCTGTGCCGCAATCCATTCAGGCAGTGCTCGAAGAGGCGGAACAGAAGCTGGCTCATCGACCGAAGCTGCTTCAATTATTCAAAAATTGTTTCCCCAATACAATCGAAACAACAACAAAACTGATGGACGATGGCACGACTTTTGTTATCACCGGAGACATCCCAGCCTCGTGGCTGCGTGATTCCGTGGAGCAGGTGGTGCACTACATTCCGTTTGCGAAGGAAGATGAGGACCTGCAGCGGATCATTGGCGGCCTGATCAAGCGCCACATCCAGTATGTTCATATTGATCCGTATGCCAATGCCTTCAATGAATCGGCCAATGACTGGCACTGGAACACAACGGACGAGACGGACATGTCGCCATGGGTATGGGAACGCAAATTCGAGATTGATTCGCTGTGCTTTGTTGTACGTCTGGCCTATCTATATTGGAAGGAAACGGAGCTGACCGACATTTTCGATTCCAGCTTCAAGGCTGCCATGCGCAAAATCGTGGATCTGTTCAAGGTGGAACAGCATCACATGGAACAATCTCCATATCGCTTTACACGCAATAACGGCATTCCTACAGATTCTCTGCGTAATCATGGGAAGGGTATGCCGGTCAATTATACAGGCATGATCTGGTCTGGCTTCCGTTCCAGCGACGATGCGTGCGATTTTCACTACAACATCCCAGGCAACATGTTTGCAGTCGTAGCTTTGCGCCAGATGCAGGAGTTTGCCGAGTGGGTATTCCGGGATATGGCGCTGCTGCAGGAGCTTAAGGATCTGGAGCAGGACGTGGATCATGGCATTCAGCTGTACGGCATTTATCGTCATCCGGAATTTGGTCCCATCTATGCGTACGAGACGGATGGCTACGGCAATTACTGTCTCATGGATGATGCCGGTACACCGGGACTGATGTCCATTCCGTATCTCGGTTACGTCACAGCGGATGATCCGATCTATCAAAATACCCGCCGATTCGCCCTGAGCAAAGAGAACCCGTTCTATTATGAGGGCAAGGTTGCCAAAGGGATCGGCAGCCCGCACACACCACCGGATTACATCTGGCATATGGGTCTATCCATGCAGGGACTGACGGCACAATCTGCCGAGGAGAAGCTGGAGATCATTCGTATGCTGGAAGCGACAGATGCGGATACAGGTTATATGCATGAAGGTTTCCATGCGGATGATCCAACCATTTTTACGAGAAAATGGTTTGCATGGTCCAACAGCCTGTTCTCCCAGTTGGTCTATAAATCCATGAAGGATGGCCTGTTATGAGTACACATGTGAAGGACAATAAGCTGATTATCTTCGCTGATCCTGATTTTCCGGCAGAAGGCCAGCGGCCATCCCGTGAGGCTCTGGATACTTGGCAAGGGTCTAATAAAGTCATCGTTGTTAGCGCGCGTGAACTGGCTGATGTGTTGAAAGCAGCAGCAGGCGAGGGCTGTCTGGTAAACCTGCATGCACCCTACTTTCCCAAATCGGCCTGGACGGAAATTGCAGCCTATCTGCATCAGGGAGGAAGCCTGATCAGTGTGGGTGGAGCACCGTTTAAGCGCCCTGTACGGGATCAGGATGGTGCTTGGGTTGTTGAGTCCGAGCAGACGGCGTATCATCAGGAGCTTTATATTCACGAGGCACTGAACGTATATTCAGGAAATATCCAAACGTACGCTTCCTCTGAACAAATTTCACTGCTTGCAGGCAAAGAGGGCTTGTTTGAGATTGCAGACACGTGGAATCTGGTCCCGCATACGACCAAGTCCAGTGATCTGCCTCACCAGATGGGTTCGGCAGGACCGATGAGCACGCAGATCTATCCGTTACTTAGCGGAGTAAGTAAGGATGAACGCAGCATTGCTGCTCCGATTGTCCTGTGGGAGAACTCCCGCAGTACATTTGCTGGTTCACGCTGGATGTTTGTGAATCTGCCGCTGACCGCTTCATTCTGGGAGCAAGACGGTGCGAACGAGATCGTGAAGTGGGCACAATTCTGTGCCAAAGGGGTAACTGAATTGTCGCTCAAGCCTAACTACGCCACGTATGAACCAGGTGAACGAGCTGTACTTACCCTTCAGGGACAGATTTTACAGCGCGCGGGTGACAGACGTACGTCTTCCGAGTTGTGGACGTTTGAACTGACCGTTGAACGGGAGGACCGGACAAGCAGCACAGCTGAGAGGGTATGGAGTCATAAGCTGCAGATGGAGCTCACCGGAGAGCAGCAGTTTGTACGCCTTCCTCTTCCGGTTTCAGTAGAAAGCGGGCTGTACCGTGTCGTATGTCGTGCGCAAGGACCGGACGGTGAAGTTCGGAATCTGCGTCAAGGCTTCTGGGGCCAGGATGACGCATTGCTTGCTGAAGGTGAAGTCATTACTCGCAGCAGAGACTATTTTGTAAAAGAAGGACGACCTCTCCCTGTTGTGGGCATGACGTACATGACCTCCGACGTAGCCCGAAAATTTCTGTTTCTTCCGAATGCCGACATATGGGATCGGGACATGGCACAGATGGCGAAAGCAGGCATTAACTGGATTCGGACCGGAATCTGGACGGCATATCGCAACATGATGCAGGTGGACGGACACATGGCAGAGGATGTGCTTCGCGCGATTGATGCCTTCCTGTTAACGGCGAAGCGTCACGGCCTGCAGGTCACGTTTACGTTCTTTTCCTTTACACCTGAAACGTGGGAAGGAACGAATCCGTATCTGGATCCGCAAAGTGTCGAGGCACAGAAGCGTTTCATTCGCAGCATCGTCAGCCGGCATACACACACCACTCATGTGGATTGGGATCTGATTAACGAGCCATCGATGTTTGATCCGGTGCGCATTTTCTCGGCTGGCCCGCGCTCAGCCAGGGATTCGCACGAACAGCAGGCTTTTATCGCATGGCTTGAGCAGCGTCATGAAACCATTGAAGCGCTGCAGGAAGCATGGAACATGTCGCCGAAGCAGCTTCCGAACTTTGCAGCAGCGGTCATTCCGGAACCGGAAGAGATTAACTTTGATGTACAGGACATGCACAAGGCGAAAAAAGGAACTCGCTGGCTTGATTATTGTCTCTTTTCCATGGAGATGCACAATGTTTGGGCAAGAGAGCTCGTAGGTACAATCAAGGATCTGGTGCCGAATCATCTCGTTACTGTAGGACAGGACGAAGCTCTGGGTGCACAGCGTCCTTCACCGTTTTTCTATGAACGTGAAGTGGATTATACCACCGTGCATTCCTGGTGGTTGAACGATGATCTGATCTGGGACGGCATTTTCACCAAAACTCCACATAAACCGAATCTCATTCAGGAGACGGGCATCATGTATGTGGAGACCCCGGATGGACGCGCCAAACGCACGGAAGAAGAGCTTCGCAGCATTCTTGAACGGAAGTATGCCTATGCATTCTCCACAGGTGGTGCCGGAGCAGTGCAATGGATCTGGAATACGAACTTCTATATGGATAATGCCAATGAGTCTCATATTGGAGCCCTTCGTGCAGATGGTACAGAGAAGCCAGAGGCAGATGTATCCTATGACTTTGGCCGCTTCATGCAGAAGGTGCGTGATTTCTTCGAGGATCGTGAGCTGGAGGAGATTGCGGTCGTGTTCCCATATTCCAATGATTTCTCCAACCGTTCCCTTGCTTATGATGCAACCACCAAGCTTACACGTGTGATGTCCTATGATCTGAAACTGCCATTCCGTGCCGTATCCGAGTATCATTTGGAAGCTCTGGAGCAGCAGTCGCCCAAGCTGATTATCGTGCCAAGTCCACACAATATGGATAATGCTGCATTGCTTCAGCTGCTTGCATTCACGGAGAAGGAAGGCGCATGTCTGCTGATCACTGGACCACTGGGACTGGATGCGTACTGGAAGGCCAGTGACCGGGCCGATCACATTGTGGGTAAACGCAGTTTGGGTAATGTGCAACGTGAAGAACTGCTGAATATCAATGGGGTGAATCACCGGGTAACGTATGGCCGGCGTCGTATTGCTGAGGTGGCCAAAGAGACGCTGCTTCATCAAGATCATGACACTCCGGATGAAGTGACTGTTCTGCCATGGGGAAAAGGGAAAATCATGTGGACCCCGCTGCCGCTCGAGCTTAACGGACGGGAAGAGCCGCTGGCGGACCTGTATCGGTACGCGGCCGAAACGGCTGGCATCCATCAGGAGCTGGAATGGATATCTGGCGGAGACATTGCAGGAATCTATGGCCGGAAACTGAGTTTTCCAAAAGGAAATCTATATGTCTTTGTGTCAGAGTCTTCACTCAATCATAAGGTTCACGTAAGAGATACCCCCACTGGAGTATCCTATGAGTTCAAAATGGAGAAAAATCGATCCGTGCTGTTTGCCACAGATGCTGCAGGCAAGCTGCATACGGTGTATCGCCCGGAAGAAGTTGAGATTGTACAACAAAATGGAGAGGTGGGCTAACGCATGACGGAACAAAAGAATAAACCAAAAACCAAAAGAGCCCATATCATTTCGCACACTCACTGGGATCGGGAATGGTACCTGCCCTATGAGAAGCACCATATGCGGCTCGTTCAACTGGTGGATTCACTGCTAGATGAGCTCGATGAGGGAGCGGACTACAAAAGCTTTTATCTGGATGGACAAACGATTATTATCGATGATTATCTTCAGGTTCGCCCGGAGCAAAAGGAGTGGCTGGAGAAGCACATCCGCAATGGCCGGATTGTAATTGGGCCTTGGTATATACTGCAGGATGCATTTCTTACCAGTGGTGAAGCCAATGTGCGCAATATGCAGGTTGGGCATCGGGATGCGAAGCGTTACGGCACGCCCTCCAAGATCGGTTATTTTCCCGATACGTTCGGGCTGGTTGGACAGACTCCGCAGCTGATGCTGCAATCCGGCATCGACAACGTCTTTTTTGGTAGAGGCGTAAAACCTACAGGCTTCAATAATACTGTATCGGATGCAGGGTATGAATCCAGCTTCTCGGAGCTCATGTGGGAAGGGCCGGATGGATCGAAAGTGCTGGGGGTGCTGTTTGCCAACTGGTACTCTAATGGTAATGAAATTCCGGTAGATGAGGCTTCAGCTCGCAAGTTCTGGGAAACCAAACTGGCAGATGCCGAGAAATATGCGTCGACCAATGAACTGCTGTACATGAACGGATGTGATCATCAGCCTATTCAGCGGGATCTGCCTGAGGCGATTCGAATGGCCGAGCAATTACATCCCGACATTGAATTCGTTCACTCCAACTTTCCGGATTATCTGACGGCCCTGAAAGAATCAGCGGAGCATGAGCTGTCTACGGTAAAAGGAGAGCTGCGCAGCCAGCGTACCGATGGCTGGGGTACCCTGGTGAACACGGCTTCGGCACGGGTTTACCTGAAACAGATGAACCAGCTTGGTCAAGCCATGCTGGAAAAGGTGGCTGAGCCACTGGCTTCCTACGCCCATCTCCTTGGACACGCTTATCCGCATGATCAACTGACATATGCCTGGAAAACGCTGATGCAGAACCATCCGCATGACAGCATCTGCGGCTGCAGTGTGGATGAGGTTCACCGCGAGATGGTCACACGATTCGAGAAGAGCCGTCACGTCGCTGAAGCCATGATTGAAGAGAGCACGAGTCAGATTGCTGCTTTGGTGGATACCTCAATCTTTGCTGGTTACGGTGAAGATGCTCGGCCGCTGATCACGTTTAATACGACAGGCTGGGAGCGCAGCGGCGTTGTTCAGATCGAACTGGATGCAGCTCGTATCTACTTCCGTGATGGAATTTCATTAGAGGGTATGGCTGCCCAAATGAACAACGTAGACCTGTCGGGTCGTATCCTCGTTGACGAAAAGGGTGCGCACGTTCCGTGTACCGTAGAAGATCTGGGCCTGCAGTTCGGTTATGATCTGCCGGATGACCGATTCCGTCAGCCATACAGCTGCCGCCGGGTCAGAATTACATTTGAAGCTGGGAACGTGCCAGCACTTGGATTGAAGGCATATGCCTGGGTTCGCAGTGAAGCTCAGGATGATTCTGTCTCGAATGGCACTGCACTGCGCAGTGGCGAACACAGCATGGAAAATGAATATGTTGCTGTTACAATCACAGACAATGGCTCTTTTACACTGAAGGATAAACGTACTGGACGTACATACCAAGACCTTGGCGTGTACGAAAATGTTGGGGATATCGGTAACGAGTATATGTTCAAGCAGCCGGAGAATGAAGCTGCTTTGACTACAAAAGAATTAACAGCCGGCATACAGATCATAGAAGATACGCCGTACCGTGTCTCCTATGAAATCATACATGATTGGGAAATTCCTGCTTCAGCGGATGAGGTGCTGGATCGTGAACAGCGTGAGCTCATCTATTATCCGTATCGCAAGGCACAGCGTTCCAAACAGACTACCACACTGCGTATTCGTACGATTCTGTCGTTAAGCCACAGCGCAAAAGGAGTTCATGTGCAAACCACCTTCAACAATCAGGCGAAGGATCACCGTGTACGTGCCCTGTTCCCAACCGATCTGGAGACTGCGGTTCACCATGTGGATTCCATGTTTGAGATTGCTACTCGTGATAATGTGCCCGCGCCGGAGTGGCAAAATCCAAGCAATACGCAGCATCAGCAAAGCTTTGTGGATGTGAGTGAAGAACAGGCTGGACTGGTCGTAGCCAATCTGGGACTGAATGAATATGAAGTTCTTCAGGATGGGCGCAATACGATCGCTGTAACGCTGCTCCGTGCCGTAGGGGAGCTCGGGGACTGGGGATTGTTCCCGACGCCGGAAGCACAGTGTCTGGGAGAGCATACGTTCCAGATGGAGATCATTCCGCATGATGGTAGCGGTGCATCATCAGATGCATACATCGAGGCTTACCAGTTCCAGGTTCCATGGACGCTAGTTCAAACGGATGTTCACTCAGGAACGCTGTCATCAACGCATACCCCATTTGAATGGCAAGGGGAAGGTATGGCATTCTCCTCACTGAAAGTGAATGAGGAATCAGGTGATCTGATGATGCGCTGGTATAATATGAAGCCGGACACATCTCTGTTGAGTTTGGCTGCGACCGAATGGAATACGAATGAAGAAGCATACAAGAGCAATATTTTGGAGGAGAAGGGCGAGAAACTCGTATCCTCTTCAAATGTTTCTACGAATCTATTCAGCGGCAAACAATGGTCCATCCCGGCAGGACCTTGCGAGATTGTTACGGTAGGGCTCCCTCGTTAAAGGAATAACCCTGGGAGCAGGCAGGTACTGTCTTCCACACCAATTGCGATACAATGTGTCACGAAGGAGATCGTTTTTTCCAGACGGAACATGTTGAGTTATGCCCCGAGTTTCTATAGAATGAACAATAGAATTGCAATCGATCGAAGGAACCTTTGCCGTCATCATGGTTATGGGTAAAATTCAGGTGGTTCATTCTATATTGAATACATTAAGGGGGCTTGAAGCCATGGAATCCTTGGGAGGACTGCTTCAGCAGCTTAATCCTTCCTTTCGTGAGCAGTCGCGGCGAATTGCGGCGGAGTTGATGGATGATCCGTACGTACGCGAATTCCGAGCAGGTCACCCGGAACTGAAAGATGCACAGCTCATGACCGATCTGAGCAAGCTGTATCAGTATGCCCGAGATTCGAAAAACTGTGCGAATTGTCCGGGGCTGGATAACTGTCCTAACGATTTCCAGGGTCACTTTTGCAAACTGGAAGTAGAGCATTTTAACGGTAAACCCGAAATTATAGATAAAAAAGCTCCGTGTTCCAAACATATTGCCAGGCAAAATGAGCATGTGATCAAGAAGAGAATCCGCAGCTTCTATGTGGACGAGCGTGCGCTTAGTGCAGGTTATAATGATGTGGAAATTATGGGCAAGGATCGGATGCGAGCTCCGGCGGTAAACCAGGTTCTGCGTTATATTAGTGACACGAAGGAGAATGGGTTATCTCCGCAAGGACTGTTTCTCGAGGGATCATTTGGAACAGGCAAGACGTTTCTGATGTGTTATCTGTTACACGAATTAGCCGTCGCTGGACACACAGGGGTCATTATCTACATGCCTGACTTTGTGGAGGATCTGAAATCCATGATCACGGATGGACAGAAGCTGAAGGAAACGACAGATATACTCAAAAGCTGTGACCTGCTCATCTTCGATGATATTGGCGCAGAGAATCTGAATCCTTGGGTTCGGGATCATGTGATGGGTTCCATTTTGAACTACCGCATGAATCGGAAACCGACGTTCTACACGTCCAACTACAATCTGGATGGGCTGGAGAAGCATCTCAGCTTTACGACCAGGGATGGCGAGGAAATGAACAAGGGGCAGCGTCTGATGGACCGCATTCGTCCGTTTGTCGATGTGGTGTCCGTTCGGGGCGAGAATCAGCGTGGTAAGCGATAGGTCTTATTATTTTTATATGTAAAAGTAGTCCACAAAAAAGCCTGGTTTTTCGCGGTAGTCGCGGAAACCGGGCTTTTTTGGTCCTGCGCGGGCCTGACATCCTATTCGGTCAGGAATTTGAAGATGACCATGCCGAAGAAGATGACTGTCATCAGGCCGCCCATGCCGGCAACACCCGCAATCAAATCAAATAAATCGTTACGGGGCTCCTCGTTCACATGTTCACGCGGGTCGCTGATCCGCACATTTGCGTCCATGGTATTGCCTCCTTATGTGGATCAACAGCTTGCCCTTCCAGGGAGCTGAAGCCCGGAGTAATTTTAGTATACTTGGAAAAGAAAGCGTTTGTAAAGATTTTGCAGCAATCGTGTCAAGGTGACCAATTGTGAAGATTTGATGTTGGTGGGATGAACATTGCACGTTCATTTCACAAGTTTAGATGACCTGTGTTATACTGGAAGTGTCGTTCACGACGTTACAGGTTAAAATAAACCGTAAGTATATATAAGGAGGACAATTTCATGGCTATTGTTAACGTATCCGATCAATCCTTTAACGCTGAAGTCGAAGGAGAAGGAACGGTTCTTGTTGATTTCTGGGCGCCTTGGTGCGGTCCTTGCAAAATGCTCGCTCCAATCCTGGAAGAGCTGTCCACCGAAGTTGGCGATGCAGTGAAAATTGCCAAAGTCAACGTTGACGAAAATCCGGAATCCGCTTCCCGCTTCGGCGTAATGAGCATTCCGACATTGATCTTCTTCAAAGACGGCCAACCGGTTGATAAAGTGGTTGGATTGAACTCGAAAGAAGCACTCAAAGGAATCATCGAGAAACACCAATAATTCACTAGGCTAACAGATACGCCTCCGGTTTATGCGCCGGGGGCGTTTTGCGTCGAATATCTTTTTATAGGACAATATAGTGGTATACGATTATTATAAGTTGGTCTGAAAATTACATGTTTAACGGAGAGGACAGAAATGATCTGAAGAAACGAAGTGGTCGCCTTTATCACCGGATTTATACCTTTAAAAAAAGCAATCATAAGAAATCCGGGGGTAACAGCGATTGGAAGATCATTCTGGCATCGGAGTGGCACATGTAAGGAGAAGCTTTCAACTTTCTCAGAATCGATCGGGAGGGAGGACCCACCGAATTATGGATGAATTCATCAATGTTCTGCAAGAACAGGAGCAGGCCCTGGAGCAGATACGGCATAAGCTTGCACTGCTGCCTGATATGCCTGGCTGTTATTTGATGAAAAACAGCGAAGGTACCATTATCTATGTAGGTAAGGCCAAAGTGCTGAAAAACCGTGTACGCTCTTATTTTATTGGCAGTCATAACGGAAAAACGCAGCGTCTCGTATCCGAAATCCGCGATTTCGAATACATTGTAACCGGCAGCAATATGGAAGCACTCATCCTGGAGTGTAACCTGATCAAAAAACACATGCCGCGTTATAACGTCTTGCTCAAGGATGACAAAACCTTTCCTTATCTTAAAATTACGAATGAAAAGCATCCCCGGCTCGAAGTGACCCGGCGTGTGCTGAAAGATAAAGCCAAGTACTTTGGACCCTATCCAAACTCGTACGCGGCACACCAAACGAAAAAGCTGCTCGACCGCATGTATCCGCTGCGCAAATGCGGCGTAATGCCGAAGGAAGTCTGCCTGTATTACCATATGGGACAATGTCTTGCTCCTTGTGTGAAGGAAGTAGGCAAGGAGCAATATGACCAGATTTCCCAAGAAATCGGATCATTCCTAAGCGGAGGTCACGAAGAAATCAAGAAGGATCTGCAGCGCAAAATGCAGGAAGCTGCAGAGGATCTGTATTTCGAACGTGCCAAGGAACTGCGGGACCAGGTCATAGCGATTGACGCCATGATGGAGAAACAGAAAATTACAATGGCGGACGCCAGAGACCGCGATGTGTTTGGGTTCGCCATTGATAAGGGCTGGATGTGCGTCCAGATTTTATATATGCGTCAGGGGAAAATGATCGAGCGCCATGTATCGACGTTTCCTTTTTATGGTGAAGCGTACAGTGACTTTATGTCCTACGTGACGCAGTATTATAGCGATAATCCGGCACTGCCGCAGGAGATCTTGCTGCCTGAAGTTCCGAAAGAACTGGTCACTGAAGACTCGGGGGATAACACGGAAGTTATGGCTGCGGATGTGCCGTCAGCTGTGGCATCGGAATCGGATCCATTGTCGTCAGCATTAGATGATGTGTCTGCTGAACCACAAGTTGCTGAATCGCGTACAGCTTATGGGGAAAACCATGCTTCGGACGAGGCTGAAGCAGAAACAGCAATGGCTCAGGATCTGTCCGATCACCAGGAGGATGCGGCTGTGGATACGAACCGCCCTGGATTGGAAGACCCGTTCCAGGCTGCGGCGGCTCTGCAGGAGTGGCTGGAGATCAAGGTTCACATCCCGCAGCGCGGGTTGAAACGCCAAATGATCACCATGGCTGTGGATAACGCACGTGTGGCCTTGGAAGAGAAATTCCGTCTGATTGAGCGTAACGAGGAACGTACATCCAAAGCATCTGAGGGTCTTGGGCGCTGGATCGGTCTGGATCAACTGCGCCGAATCGAGGCGTTTGATAACTCCAACATTCAGGGAACCAACCCGGTTTCGGCGATGATTGTATTTACCGATGGCAAGCCGGACAAGAAAGAATACCGTAAATACAAGGTTCGTTCAGTAGAAGGACCCGATGATTACGAAACGATGCGTGAAGTCATCCGCAGACGCTATGAGCGGGTATTGAAGGAAAACCTGCCCCAGCCTGACCTGATCGTTGTGGATGGCGGAAAAGGGCAGATTTCGGCTGCTGTGGATATATTGGAGAATGAACTAGGTTTGTTTATTCCCGTGTGTGGTCTGGTGAAAGACGCCAAACACAAAACTTCTCAGCTCATGATTGGCAATCCGCCGGAAGTTATTTCACTGCCGCGGGACAGCCAGGAGTTTTATCTGCTTCAACGTATTCAGGAAGAGGTTCACCGCTTCGCCATCTCGTTCCACCGGGAGCAGCGCGGCAAGTCCATGGTCACTTCGCGTCTGGATTCCATTCCTGGCATCGGCGAGAAGCGTCGTAAGCTGCTGCTGAAGCATTTTGGTTCTTTACGCAAAATAAAAGAGGCCAGCGTCGAAGACTTCCGGCCTCTATCTATCGGTGATAAACTAGCTAAACAAATTATTGCAGCCCTTCGGGATGAGGAGTCGTAACATACGGCTTCTCTTTTTTTTGTGGATTCCATTTGTAAATCACATATCCAACGATGGCTGGAAGTACAATCCAGAAGATGCCTGCAGAGATATTTAGGGCGTCACCCATAAAGATCAGGCTGAGTCCCATCAGCAGGCTGTCGAAGATGACATGGCTGAAAACAACGGCGATAAAGCCGTGACGCAGCATGACCAGACTGAACAGCAAACCGATGACCATGAGCTCTATTGGACGTGTAATGACCGGGTAGATTGGATAAAGTGTATGTCCAAGTGCCCAGATCAACGTTGGAATCAGACAGGCGATGAAGGTATTACGCACGATTTTTTGCATCATGCGAATGCCGAACAGCCGGTACACCGTTTCCTCTCCAATCCCGGCCATCCAGGCCATGATCGGAAAGATCCATGCGTAGGACATATTGTAAGTCGATTGGTCTGCCGAAGTGGTAGACCAGCTTCCTATGCTTCGTTCCAGAATGAAGAACAGGATGGATTGAACGCCAAGCAAAATGAACGCCCACAGATACCCTGTATACATGCTGTGAAGGACATATTTGCCGTATCCGGGCTCTTTTGCACGCGGCCAAGGATTCAGTCCGATTTTGCGCCACATGCCATCTCCTGCAACGAGGGAGAGGTAGATCGTGGCACTCATGACCAACGTGATTCCGGTCTGCATGAGCATCAGGAAGGCGAGCATGAAGCTGGACAGGCCTTGTGCCTGAAACAGTGGAATCATGTTTAGTGTACCAATAACAGATGCGGCGAAGTACACAAGGGACAGAATAATCCCGCGTTTAAATGATGTATGTGCCCGGGTGAGAATGCTGTAGATAATCGCCAGCACACCAAGCACAAAGGTCAGGAAAGCATAACCTCCATAAGTCATCCAGTTGGCCTGACGAGTTTGATCTTTTACATAGTTGATATGCTCGTCTGGAACCGAGAAGACTGATTCGAAGGAGCGAACCGCTCCGTTTTCAAAGGTAAAATTCAGTTCCAGCTTCGAATCACCGATCTGCTTATCCGCATCCGTATAGGTTAATCCACCTTCACCTTCGCGGGTATCCAGCTGAAGCTTGGGGGCGTCATAGCCGAATTCGGCCAGAATTCCGGATGCCAGCTGCTCCTTTTCGTCCAATGGGAGATTGCCCTCGGCGAGCTGAATCGTGGCATTGCGTTTGTTCTTGTCCTGCTCAGCCTCAGCGGAAGCATACAGGGAAGAAGGTACTTCTCGTTTGAAACCAACAACCTTGCCAGTTCTCATATGTACGTCCACATTCAAATAACCGCCGTTGTCCTCATCAGGCAAACGAACGCGAAACACATCGTAGGGGTAGGCTGCTTCCCATTTTTGATTATACGAATCAAGCTGTTTAGTTTTGGCCATATATCCATAGATATCGGAATGGGTCTGATAGGTGACCAGTGTCTTGCCGTTATCCGAAGGAAGGGTGTAATCGGCCATGGAGGCTGCGAATGATCGTGCGGATTGGGTTGCCTGTTCCTTGCTTATAAAAGATGTAGACGGAATATCCGTGGTTTGTGATGAAGTAGCAGGGAAGATCTGAAAGACAAAAAACAAAATCAGGCCAATCGCCGCCAGCAACCCTAAACGCTTGAAGTTAGCTTTGAGTACCAAAGGCTGCCCTAAGGGGTTCATGTAATGGTGTTCCTCCTTTATTAATTTGGATATTAAAGTAAAGATAGCACAGGCCGAACCCTGAATGCCAATGATGAAACGAAAAGACGTGCAAATCCCTGAAAATGAATGAAAATGATCGAATGAATCTGATCCGTTCATTGATATATCTGAGTTTTTCCCTTTTTGCCGGAATTCGATCCTATTTACACAAAAATCGTTTTGTCTGCAACAGCCGCAGCGCTTATAATTTTGAAACAAATGTGCAATATTTGCATGTCTTTAGCCTTGCAAGGGAACGAATAAGAGGATTCCAACCTTAATGCATATGTGGTGATGACTACAATCATACATGTTTATATGCTCCGATCGAAGCTTATCCAAGATTTCGTGTGTTGGCCCTGGTGCCAAGGATAAGTGATTCGGAGAAAGGCTCCACATTGTGGGGTCATTTTCTTTTTGGCAGAGGTGGATGATACACAAGTGAAACTGAATAATCAATGGGTGCGGCTATCGCCCCCACGTATTCTTGTCCTGGGATTTGCGGGAATTATCCTGCTCGGAACATTGCTGCTCATGCTTCCGGTTTCCAGCCGCAGCAGAGATAGTCTTCCCTTTATTGATGCATTATTCACAGCTACATCGGCGGTCTGTGTTACCGGGTTGGTTGTTGTGGACACGGGTACTCACTTTACTGTACTGGGTCAGGTGATACTTGCCGTTCTGATTCAAATCGGTGGTCTTGGCTTCATGACCATGTCCACACTTGTGGCCATTGCGTTCAAGCGGCGGATCTCCCTGCGGGAGCGATTGATTTTGCAGGAAGCGATGAACCAGAACACGATGGAAGGCATTGTGCGGCTTATCCGCAAGGTCGTGGCCTACTCGCTCATTTTGGAAGCCATTTGCGGCACGCTATTTGCTATCCGCTGGTCATTCGACATGCCTGTCGGACAAGCGATTTATTACGGATACTGGCATGCCATCTCGATGTTTAACAATGCAGGGTTTGATATGTTTGGCGACTTCCGCAGCTTGACCGGGTATGTCTATGATCCGCTTGTGAACTTTACAGCGATGTTCTTGATTGTGGCTGGGGGTATTGGCTTTGTTGTTTTATCCGATCTGGTGGATTATCGCAAAACGCGCAAACTTTCGCTGCATTCCAAGGTGGTGCTGTTAACTACAGGCTTGCTCATTGGATTCGGTGCACTGGTCATTTTTGTGTTTGAATACAGCAATCCACAGACATTGGGCAGCTTGAACTGGGGAGGCAAACTTCTCGGTTCGTTCTTTCAGTCGGTAACCCCGCGAACGGCAGGAGCTAATACCCTGGATATTGCCGGTCTCAGACAGGCAACGCAGTTTTTCATTATTATTTTAATGTTTATCGGGGCTTCTCCAGGTTCCACCGGAGGCGGGATCAAAACGACAACGTTTATGATCATGGTCGGAGCTGTCATCGCGATGATGCGCGGCAGAGAGGATATTGTCTTTTTCAGATATCGGCTGGAACAGGAACGCATTTTCAAGGCATTGACGGTTACGCTTCTTGCGCTGCTGCTCATCATTGCAGTGACCATGCTGCTCACCATGACGGAAGATAGCGGATTTCTCATGATTTTATTTGAAACGACATCAGCCTTTTCTACCGTCGGATTATCGATGGGGTTGACGCTGAAGCTGACCACATTCGGAAAGCTCATGATTTGTTTCATGATGTTCGCGGGCCGGCTTGGACCGATTACGCTGGCGTATGCACTTGGACAGAAAAAGGGTAAGGAACTGTATAAGTATCCTGAAGGAAAAATGATTATTGGATAGGGGTTCGTGAAGAACAATGAAAAGACAGCAGTTTGCGGTCATTGGGCTGGGGCGCTTCGGCTCGAGTCTGGCACAGGAATTAATGGAACTTGGCTACGAGGTGCTTGGCATCGATAAAAATGAAGAGGTCGTCGAAGACATGAGCGAATTGGTCACTCACGCGGTTGTGGCGGATGCTACGGATGAGGAAGTGCTGCGCTCACTGGGGATCCGTAATTTCGACTGCGGGATTGTAGCCATTGGTGACGATATTCAGACCAGCATTCTTACCGCCATCCTGTTGAAGGAGCTGGGTGTGAAAACGGTCGTTGCCAAGGCAATATCCGTCTTGCACGGGCGAGCTCTGGATAAGCTGGGCATTGATCGCGTCGTTTATCCGGAACGGGACATGGGCATTCGGGTTGCCCATCAGCTCGTCACCCCGAATCTGCTGGACTACATTGAACTTTCCAATGATTACAGCATTGTGGAAATGAAAGTGCCGGCATGTCTGCATAATACCACGCTGTCCAGTCTGAACGCTCGTGTACGCTTCGGGTGCAGTATTGTGGCGCTGCAGAAGGAGACTGGAGTCATCATCGCTCCGACTGCCCTGGACTCGCTTCAGATGGGCGATATCATGGTCATTATCGGAATGAATGATGATATCGACCGGTTCGAACAAGAGGTAATCAGCCAGGAGGGCTAATCCGATTCCACCGTTCAGGCAAAGGCCAGGGCAAGGGCAAAGCGAAGATGAAGCTCACATCGATTTATTAAGGCGTCGTAGTCCTCCTGGAGGGCAGCGGCGCCTTTGCTGTAAAGAGCGCTGCAGTTTCTTTGACCCACTGTCTGGATGTTTCGCTGAGATCTTCCTTTTCCCCGTAGATCATGCAGGTAGTCCGGCGAGTCTGCTGCAGCTGGGGCAGATACACGGAGACGAGATCATTGTCTGCAAGCAGCTGGGGACGGAGATAGGATTTGGGCAGCAGCGCAGCAGCCTTGCAGGTGGGCAGGAGGCGAACGATGGCTTCAAACGAATCAATCTCCATGCGAATATCCGGCATGACGGCACAGCGCTGAAACAGATCGTCTGTCAGCTTGCGATACCAAGTGCCTTTGGAAAAGGTGATCATGGGCAGATCCTGCAAGTGCTCCATCCCGGCCTCTTTCCCGGATAAAGGATGCGTAAGCGGTACAACCAGCTCCAGGTGATCATCGAAGAGAGGTACACAGTTCAGCCCGGCTTCATTAATGGAAGAGGCAACAATGCCAACGTCTGCCTTTTTGTCCCGGACAAAGGAAACAATCTCATGTGTTTTCCCTGTCACGAGCTTGATCTCGGCGTTGGGATGCTTCTCCATGAAAGCATTGACCAAAGGGGGGAGGGTGGTCTGAAGAGTAGTCAGGGACGCTCCAAGCGTAATGGTGCTTTGCTCCTCGTCCTTATACTGGGCAAGCATGGTCAGAAACTTCTGCTGCTGCTGCTTTTGTTCCACAGCGAAGGTGTAGGCAAGTTGGCCGACACTGGTCAATTCAAGGCGTTTGCCTCGGCGGTGAAAAAGCGATACCCCCAGTTCATCCTCCAGTTTCGCAATTTTGCGCGAAAGGGCAGGCTGAGACAGATTCAGCAATTTGGAGGCACGATTCAGACTTGATTGCTCCACGACTGCCGCAAATGCATTTAAATCCTCGAACATAAACACTAACCTCTTTTCCATGGGGTGTGATTGTTGTCCTTGTTAAATCGTTTTCAATGCGATATGCCTGCCTGTCCGATGTTTCAGCTCTTATACCTATAGGTTATAACAATTAATAATTATATTGCAATTCCATTATAAGAAAAAAAGGAGTAACATGAATCGTGACACAAGTTGTTCACACCTGATGAAAACGGAACAATTTGTCGAACCTTTCCATGGGAAAGGTTTGTGTCATGATAAGCGAAGTATTTTATGAAAACGTTGTATTTAGCGAAAGGGGAACGACATTTTATGAAAGGGTTTTACTCCAGAAAGCTGCACTCCTTGCTTGGCGTCATCCCGCTCAGTTTGTTTTTTCTTGAGCACCTGGTGACGAACTTCTCGGCAGTTGAAGGCGGCAAAGAAGCTTTTGACGGTGCTGTTGCCTTCCTGAACAGTTTGCCTCTCGTTATTGTTTTGGAAACGGTTCTCATCTGGTTGCCGTTGTTCTATCACGGTGTATACGGTCTGTACATTGCTTACCAGGCCAAGCCTAATGTCGGACGTTACGGCAATGAACGCAACTGGCGCTACACATTGCAGCGGATCAGTGGTGTCATTACTTTTGTTTTCGTCATCTGGCACGTTTGGGAGACTCGCGTGCAGGTTGCATTGGGTAATGTAACGCACGAACAACTTGGCGGTGTCATTCATGACGTCGTGATGAACCCGGTAACGTTTATTTTATATCTGATCAGTGTGGTTGCAGCCTCCTACCACTTTGCTAACGGCTTATGGTCGTTCCTGGTTAGCTGGGGGATTACCGTTGGACCGCGTGCGCAGCGTGTATCTTCTTATGTGTGCATGAGTCTGTTCGGTATTGTGGCTATTATGTTTATCGCTTCGTTGTTTGCTTTCCGGAGCATTGATTTCCAAACGGCAACAACGATGCTTGATACGATTAAAACAGTTCTGATTTAAGCATTTGTGATAAATGCTGACTTATAAGGGAGTGAACAGCAATGGCATCATCTAATGTAATTATTGTGGGCGGAGGTCTCGCGGGGTTGATGGCGGCGATCAAATCGGCTGAGGCCGGAGTCCATGTTCATTTATTTTCATTGGTTCCCGTAAAAAGATCCCACTCCGTATGCGCCCAGGGCGGCATTAACGGAGCGGTAAACACCAAGGGTGAGGGCGACTCCCCATGGGTTCACTTTGACGATACCGTGTATGGCGGCGACTTCCTTGCGAACCAGCCACCAGTTAAAGCGATGTGTGAAGCAGCACCTGGTATCATCCACCTGATGGACCGGATGGGCGTTATGTTCAACCGGACACCGGAAGGTTTGCTTGATTTCCGTCGTTTCGGGGGTACAAAGCATCACCGTACGGCATTTGCCGGAGCCACAACAGGACAACAATTGCTCTATGCATTGGATGAGCAGGTTCGTCGCTGGGAAGCAGCAGGTCTCGTTACCAAATATGAGAACTGGGAGTTCCTGCAGGCAGTTATTGATGACGAGGGGATCTGTCGCGGAATTGTGGCACAGGACCTGAAAACGATGAAGGTGCAGACGTTCCCTGCAGAAGCGGTTATTCTTGCAAGCGGCGGCCCTGGTATTATTTTCGGTAAAACAA
The DNA here is from genome assembly GCF_009664365.1 of Paenibacillus xylanilyticus. Taxonomy (NCBI): domain Bacteria; kingdom Bacillati; phylum Bacillota; class Bacilli; order Caryophanales; family Paenibacillaceae; genus Paenibacillus; species Paenibacillus xylanilyticus. The sequence continues at coordinate 5,332,369 of NZ_CP044310.1, read as the reverse complement.
CAAACTCCGTTATCAATACAGGTACAGCAGCAAGTGCGGTGTACCAGCAGGGCGTTAACTATGCCAACGGGGAATTCATTCAGATCCACCCAACAGCCATTCCAGGAGATGACAAGCTTCGTCTGATGTCTGAATCAGCGCGTGGTGAAGGTGGCCGGATCTGGACGTACAAAGACGGTAAACCATGGTACTTCCTTGAAGAGAAGTATCCATCCTACGGTAACCTCGTCCCTCGTGATATCGCAACGCGTGAAATCTTCAGCGTTTGTGTAGATATGGGACTTGGAGTTAACGGGGAGAACATGGTCTACCTTGACCTGTCTCATAAGGATCCGAAGGAGCTGGATGTTAAGCTCGGCGGTATCATTGAAATTTACGAGAAGTTCATGGGGGATGACCCACGTAAAATCCCGATGAAAATCTTCCCGGCTGTTCACTATTCCATGGGCGGCATGTGGGTGGACTACAATCAAATGACCAACATTCCAGGTCTGTTCGCAGCGGGTGAATGTGAATATCAATACCACGGTGCAAACCGTCTGGGTGCGAACTCACTGGTATCTGCGATTTATGGCGGTATGGTGGCTGGTCCAAAAGCGGTGGAATACATCAAGGGACTCAAAAAATCGTCTGCTGATGTGAATTCTTCCGTATTCGATGGCTACACGAAACGCCAAAGCGATAAGTACGAAAGCATCATGAAAATGCAAGGCAGTGAAAATGCCTATGTCATTCATAAAGAGCTTGGCGAGTGGATGACAGCCAATATGACGGTTGTGCGCTATAACGATAAACTTGAAGCCACTATCGGCAAAATCAAGGAATTGAAAGAGCGTTACGGCAAAATCAACATGTACGATACATCCGGTTGGAATAACCCGGGTGCAGCCTTCACACGTCAGCTGTGGAACATGCTTGAACTTGCTGAAGCGATGACACTCGGCGCACTGCTGCGTAACGAAAGCCGCGGGGCACACTACAAACCGGAATTCACGGAGCGTAACGATGAGGAGTTCCTGAAAACGACCATCGCCAGCTGGTCGAAGGAAGGCCCGCAAATCTCGTACGAGCCTGTAGATGTATCCTTGATCCCACCACGGATCCGGGACTATTCGAAGGATTAAGTAAAGCCGGATAGATTTCAATTTATAAGTTTAAAGTTAAACGTCTATAAGGATAGCCCGAAAGATACTGAAGAAGCGAAGCACTCGCGAAGCTTCAGAGGTTGACTAAAGTAATCCAGAATGAATTATTGCTATTTTCAGTAAAGAGACTCAGCAGCACGACGTAGCGGAGGAAGCGGAAATGACCTGAAGAAGCGAAGCGTCCGCCTTTGCTATATAGCACAAAGAGGATTTTATTTTATATTTATAAGATTAAAAGTTAACACCTTAACGGAGAAGGCAGAAGAATACTGTAGAAGCGAAGCGTTCGCCTTTATCCCCGGATTTTAACCCTCTCAGGGGAAAATAAAAAAATCTGGGGATAACAGCGATCGGAAGTAGCTTCTGCCGGCGGAGTGACCATGTGTGAACCATTGTGGTCTTGTAACGATAGCAATCAATCATCGTCACCAAAGGAGGGGACAACGATATGGCGGAACAAGCTACAGCGAACAAAACCGTCAAGTTTATCATCACCCGTCAGGACAGCCCGGAATCGTCTTCGTATACCGAAGAATTTGAACTTCCGTACCGTCCCGGCATGAACGTTATTAGTGCCCTGATGGAGATTCAGCGGAACCCGGTTAACAAAGACGGCAAGTCCATTGCCCCTGTCTGCTGGGAATCAAACTGTCTCGAAGAAGTCTGCGGAGCATGCTCCATGGTGATCAACGGTAAGCCACGTCAAGCGTGTGCTGCCCTGATCGATAAGCTGGAACAGCCGGTTCGAATTGAACCGATGAAAACATTCCCGGTTGTACGTGACCTGGTCATTGACCGCACCCGGATGTTTAATGCCCTGAAACGGGTTAAAGCCTGGATTCCGATTGATGGTACCTACGACCTCGGTCCAGGTCCACGGATGCCTGAGAAGAAGCGTCAATGGGCTTACGAGCTGTCCAAGTGCATGACATGTGGTGTGTGTCTGGAAGCTTGTCCTAACGTGAATGAAAAAACAGACTTTATCGGCCCGGCCGCACTTTCCCAAGTCCGCCTGTTCAATGCTCATCCAACAGGAGAGATGAACGCCGAGGATCGTTTGGAAGCATTGATGGAAGATGGAGGAATCGAGGGCTGCGGTAACTCGCAGAACTGTGTGCGCTCTTGTCCAAAAGGTATCCCGCTGACAACGTCCATTGCAGAAATGAACAAACAAACAACCAAGCATATGTTCAAACGCTGGTTGGGCGTATAGTATCGTGGATATCCCTTGCAGATGTGGAATCTGCAACATTAGGAGAAGTCGTGACCTTCGGCAGCTTGCTGCTGAAGATCACGGCTTCTTTTTCTGCAATTGCGAAGGAACCGGGCTCGTCATGCAGAATATGGTATACTGTAGAGATGCATGTAGAGCGGAGAAGGAGGGGAAGACATGGCAGAGACACCGCGTAAGGGCAGCTCATGGCCACCGCCCCGGCGCTCAGACGCTGGACCCGAGCAAGGGTCCATTTTTCCCGGTGAGGAGAAGGATCACGATCCCTCCCGGCGAAGTTTCCTGTTACGGATGATTGTGATGACGGCAGGTGCAGCCTTGTTCACAGGGGGATATGCCTGGCTCTGGGAGCCGCGCCGTCTGGAAGTCAAGCATGTCCCCTTGGAACTGCCCGGATTCCCGCAGGCATTCAATGGGCTGCGTGTTGTACAGTTTAGCGATGCGCATCTCGGCTTTCATACCGGTTTGAAGGAAATGGAGAAGCTGGCCGAGACCATACAGGAGCAAACGCCGGATCTGATCTGTTTTACCGGAGATATGGTGGAACGGGAAGCCGAACCGATGCGGGAGTGTATACCCGTGCTGGCATCCATGCAGGCCAAGTATGGCAAATTCGCCGTATTGGGGAATCATGATTACCGGGGCAGACAGCAGAAACAAGTGGAAGCCATGTTCAAGGAAGCCGGCTTTACGCTGCTTCGCAACAGTCATGCTGTCATTAAACAAGGCAACGAACAAATAGCGGTGACAGGTCTGGATGATGCTCTTACAAGCCAGCCGAATCCTTTGCAAGCAATCGAAGGTTTGGACCCCGATACGTGGAAACTATTGCTGATGCATGAGCCGGACTATGCCGATATGGCGGAGCCGTTCGGATTTGGACTACAGTTATCCGGTCATAGCCATGGCGGGCAGGTTCGTTTCCCTTGGATTGGAGCCGTTACCACGCCGCGAGGTTCACGCAAGTATATTCAGGGGTTATATTATGCAGGCAAGGCACGTATGCCTGTCTATGTGAATCGCGGTTTTGGCATGACCCAGCTGCCGATTCGTTTTTTGTGCAGACCGGAATTGACCGTTTTTGAATTAAGGGGAACATGAACATAGCGTGTATACAAAATGATTTAATATTTGAGTATCTAAGTCTTCAAAAGGATTAGAAGAGGAGGTTGGCCAGATGGAACGAATTGCGATTGTATCCGATATTCATGGCAACATGACAGCGTGGGAAGCTGTACTCAGTGATATCCGGAGTCGCGGGATGGAGCGTATCTTTTGTCTGGGCGACCTCGTGGGCAAAGGTCCGGATCCGGTGCAGGTGGTTGATTCGGTGAGAGAGACGTGCGAATACGTGATTCGGGGCAATTGGGATGAGCTGGTTGCGGTGAATCAGGATAATGAGAATTTTACTTGGCAGGCTGCACGATTGGGAGCAGAACGGCTTGCATACTTGAAGAGCCTACCCTTCAGCCACCAATTAGAACTCAGTGGGCGCACCATTCGTTTGGTGCACGCCTCGCCGCAGAGTGTGTATCACCGGGTGCAGCCATGGGACGAGATGGCGAAAAGGATAGCCATGTTTGATGCTCCGGCAGATCATCCGGAGCTTGGTGAAGCAGATATCGTGGGCTACGGAGATGTGCATAACGCTTACTTGCAGCATTTTAATGGGAAAATGTTGTTTAATGCCGGAAGTGTAGGTAATCCTCTCGATATGACCCAAGCCTCTTACTGCATCCTTGAAGGAGAGAGTGGTCGTGATCGAAACAAGGCCTTCAACCTTCAATTTGTCCGGGTTCCCTATGATATTGAGCGTGAAGTGCTGGCTGCACAACAAGCCGATGTACCTTCATTGGACTTTTACATCCGGGAGATTCGTACGGGGATCTATCGCGGACTGCAGGAACAGAGCTCGGCAGAGGAATAAATAATGGCAGTGAATCGACATACTAATGTTTGAAAACCAAAACGGAGTGTTATCCATCATTTTTATATGAGCCGGATCATCCCAGAGCTTGCTTGTCTTACCGGACCAGAACCCGATAGACAAAAGGAGCGATTGCCATGCTGACCCGAAAAATGCTGGGCCAAGGACTTCCTGTGTTATGGACAGACCGACTGCTGCTTCGATCTTTGCGTCAGAGTGATTTCAGCACATTATCGGAACTGTTTTCCGATCCGCAAGTCATTCAATATGTGAATAGGGGAGGCCAACCAACGCCAATTCGTGCCCGGCGACTCCTGAATCAGATCCGGAGCAGCAGTTCGAAGCTGGATTCGCTGCATTACGGCATCTGCTGGAAAGGCAGGGAGCAGATCATCGGCATCACGTCTTTTCAGCACTGGAATGAGCATAGCGGCACTGCCCAGATTGGCTATATTCTGAACAGATCCTGCTGGGGTATGGGCGTTGCAACCGAAGCGGTACAGCGTCTGCTGAATTTTGGTTTTACGGAGCTGAACCTTCAAAAAGTGGAAGCGCGCTGCTACGAAGCCAATGTATCATCCGAACGGGTGCTTCGCAAAAGCGGGATGTCATACGAACGCACTCTTCCTTCATTTGGATGGAGTCAAGAGGATGGTCAGACACAAGACACTCTGCTCGACGTCAAAGTCTATGCTTTATATCGGGAAGAGCATGTGCGATTACAAAAGGATAAAAGCCTGCAAACCTAGGTATCCAACAAACAAAAATAACATAGAATACATTAGTAAAATCAGTTGAATCGAACTTCAATCATTTGTTACACAATTGAAATATAGCTGCAATTGAACTCTAACAGACAGCGGGTAAACTTATCTCATGACCCCCTTTTTGATAAATAGATATGCTGTTGGGACCCGCCGCGAGCGGGTTCATTTTTTTTGACCAAAAGAAAAACCCTACGATAGGGATCGTCCCGTGACTGTAGGGTTTCAAGCTTGTTATCCGGTTGTCGTTACAAGGGAACAATCTGCATCTGTTTCTGTTTAAAATAAACCCATTCCGTAAAGCCGATCTCTTTCAGGCGAGTCTGAACGTCTTCCAAGTCGTCCGCTACGCGAGAAGGCTTGTGCGCATCGGATCCGAAGGTGACTTTTACGCCGTAATGATTCGCTCTCTCCAAAATGGCATCAGAGGGATACCATCCGCCGCTTAGCTTTGTTTTGCCGGAGGTGTTGATCTCAATAGCCACGCCCGCCTCCGCAATAACCTGCAGGGTTTCATCAATAGCATGATCAGCCACTATCTCGGAGAATGCAGGGTAATTGCCTTTCATGGCATCAATGTGTCCAAGAATCTGGAACATGCCACTCCGGGCAGACTGTGAAATCAATGAGTAGTAACGTTCCTTCACTTCAATTTTCCGAGCCTCACTGAGTCCCTTCCACCGGGTTTTATTGAAAATGCTGACATCCTCCGTGTGATGGACCGAACCAATAATATAGTCAAAAGGATACTGTCCCAGCGTACTGCGATACAACTCGGCATGGAGAGGGAAATAATCGGATTCAATGCCAAGCAGCACATCAATTTTCCCAGCGTATTCCTCCTTCAGTGCAAGCACCTCTTCCACATAATGGCGCAATTCGGACTTGGCCATCGCAATGCGGGGGAATGCTTGCTCTTCTTTACTGGCGAAATAGGGCGTGTGATCGGAGATTCCAATGGCCTGAAGACCGGCCTGAATGCCAGCTTCGATGTATTCCCGAATGTTGCCATCCGCATGACCACAGCGGAAATGATGCGTATGAAGATCGAATTTCATGAATGATCCTTCCTTTCTCCTGCCTTGTTTGTCATTCTGAACTGATAAATTGGGTTTCCGGCATGCCTTTCAGGTCACTCAGGAATTGATGCATGGCCGAATTCAGATAACGACTGGATTTGTAAATGACGCCTACAGGATGACTGACCTCAAGTTCACTTAGCGGAATCATCCGAAGTGTGCCCTGACGCAGTTCATGTGCGACGGATTGCTTGGATATCACGGCCGCTCCGAGGTTGATCTCGACCATCCGTTTGACTTCCTCACTGCTCGACAATTCCATCACAATATTGGGCTCAATGCCATGTTTTTTGAAAATGCCTTCCGTAAACCGTCTGCCGACCGTATCTGGCGACAGCATAATCAGAGGGGTGCTGCGCAGCACATCCACCGCGGCATGCTTCTGCTTCGCAAGGGGATGAGCAGGAGACACAACAAGTTCGAACGTGTCGTAATACAGAACAGAGGTGTTCAGATTGGGATTGCGCTCGGTGAGATACCCGATACCAACGTCAATCAACCCATTTTCGACCTGCGTGTAGATCTGTGAGGAAGGCAGGGACTGAATACTGGTTTTGATCAATGGGAACTGATCCTGGAAGTAGGATAGCACCCGGGGGAGAATCTGAATCGCAATGGAGGTTGTCGTGCCCAGTACGATATGGCCTTGAGGCGTTTCATCGAGATCGGACAGCTTCTGCTTCAGTTCGTCTACGATATCTAGCATGCGCTCGGCATGCTCCAAAAACACTTGTCCGCGATCGGTTAAAGTAACAGGTTGGTTGCGATCTACAAGAACGGTGTTGAATTCATCCTCCAGACTTTTAATCTGGGCCGAGACGGCAGGCTGGGTTAGGTTCAGAAGTTCTCCCGCTTTGCGGAAACTCATCGTTTTTGAGATCGTAATCAGCGTCTCCAGTTGGCTGATATTCATGTATGGCCTCCTTGCGGGTAAGATGTCGTGTCATGGAGTGTTCCTGTGAGGAATGGAATCCCGTAACTTTTTTTTGATTTGTTATCTTAAATTATAGGTGATTCGAGACGGCAGGGCAATGAAGGAGACACGTGGAGTTTCAGAAGAATACATGAGCGTCAATTAAACTTAATATCAAGAATTTTAAAAAAAATTACATTTGTTAAAACACAGTAAAAAAGTCCTAAATCTTAATGCGTATCGAATTGAATCAAAAGTCTTCCTACAAAAGGGGTGCAGAGTTCTGTTATTTCGTCAAAAACAGCTATAAACTATTGCCCCGTGCATGACGATAAATTATAGTACACATGTCTTACCGAATTCATAGTGAATTCTTGTACGTGATAAAGTATAATAAAATTATTGAATATGGGACTTTTGGTATGTGACCAATAACCCAGTGTAAGGGGGACATTAGACAGTGAAAGCGGAAGTAATTAATCCTTTCCTGGAATCCGCACGCAACGTATTCGAACAACTCATCCAGGTTTCGCCTTCCACCGGGAGTCTTGGCGTGAAGAACGTAGAGTACATAGCAGACCATGTTTGGATCGTGATCGGAATGACCGGCCAGCTGAGCGGAAACATTGTTTTCGGAATTCAGGAACAAGTTGCACTGCGAATTGTCTCCGCCATGATGGGCGGTTTTGTAATTACCGAAATGGATGAAATGAGTAAAAGCGCCATCTCGGAACTGGGCAACATGATTAGCGGCAATGCGAGCACGATCCTGTCCAACCAGGGTGTCGTGGTGGACATCACGCCTCCGCAAGTGTTGAAGTCCGAACATCTGACTGAATTTAATGCAACAAAGGCATTGAGCATTCCACTGTTGATGGACGGAATTGGCGAGATGGATATTCAGGTCATGATCTCGTAGAATAGAACCATAGCCTGAACAGGCAAATGTGTTCATTACGGGAGGACTTCGGGTATGCTGAAAGATCAGATTGTATTCATCACAGGTGCGTCGAGCGGAATTGGTGCGCTCTGTGCACAGATGCTGATTGAAGAAGGAGCTATTCCCATTCTTGCTGCTCGATCTCGGGACAAGCTTGAACAGATTGGTGCTTCATTAAAAGGACCGCATGAGCTGCTTACGCTGGATGTAACCAATGATGAGCAGGTACAGACAGCGTTTAACATGATGCAGGAAAAGTATGGACGAATCGATATTTTGCTGAACAATGCAGGTTACGGAAAGTTTGCCGCAATGACGGAAATGACGGTGCAGGAATTCGAAGATATGATGGACGTCAATTACATGGGAATTGTTCGCTGTACGAAGGCAATGCTGCCGCACATGCTGGAACGTGGCAAGGGACAGATCGTGAATGTGGCCTCCATGGCTGGCAAAATTGGGACTGCAAAATCGGCATCCTATACAGCAACCAAACATGCCGTACTTGGATTCAGCAATGCTTTGCGTCAGGAGCTGCGCAAGACCGGAGTGACGGTTACGACCATTAATCCGGGTCCCATTGATACGCCGTTTTTTCATCGTGCAGATCCATCCGGTAATTACGTTAACAACGTGCGCTGGATGATGCTCAAACCGGAAGAGGTTGCAGGGCATATGATTCGGGCGATGAAGAAACGCAAGGAAGAAGTGAATCTGCCAAGACTCGCTTCGGCTGGCATATGGCTGTATCAGCTGTTTCCGCGTCTCGCTGACCGGCTGTCGCATGGGGTCATGAACCAGAAGTAGAAATGCAGCAACCTGAGCATCATATAGGGAATATGAGAAAAGCTCCGCCGAGGGGCTTTTCTTTTTTTGCGCCCAGGCAGAGTGTTACCGAATAAGATTTGGTCCACAGCCTTTTTTCGCATATAATGAAAGATAATGTGATGACAGGCTTATGCTCCAGAAGTACAAGCAGGAAGTAGCATCGTAAGAATAAAATTAAAGGATGGACATACATGACGAATGAAACATTTGCTTCAATAGGCGTGGCACAGGATCTGGAGGCGATACTCGCTTCGCACGGGATTAACGAACCTTCTCCGGTACAGGCCCAGACCATACCCGTTATTTTGGAAGGCCGCGATGTGGTTGCGAAATCCCAGACGGGCACAGGCAAAACGCTTGCTTATCTTCTGCCACTGCTGCAATCCATCAAAAGTGATGTCAAAGGTACGCAAAAGCTGATTATCGCGCCTACCCAAGAACTGGCGATGCAGATCGTGCGTGAAGCACAGCGATATGGAGAGGGACGCAGCATCGGCGTACTTGGCCTCATAGGAGGCGCAGCTGTCAAACGCCAGATCGAGAAATTGCGTGAGCATCCCGAACTGGTTGTGGGCACGCCTGGACGACTGAAAGAACTGATTACGCTGAAAAAGCTGAAAATGCACAACGTGTCCACGATTGTCATTGATGAAGCTGACCAGGTATTCCAGCTGGGTGGCGTGAGTGATGTGGAGTTTGTGCTTCGCAGTGCACTGCGGGACCGTCAGCTGATTTTCCTGTCTGCGACCATTGATGAGCATACTGCTGGACTTGCCAAGCGTGAGATGAAGGAACCTGTTCAGATCGGAATTGAACCGGACCGAGCAACGGCTGCGGGACTGGAGCATTATTATTTTGTGGAAGAGACCCGCAACAAAATCGATATGCTGCGTCGTCTGGTGAGACAGTATAACCCTGATCGTGCCATTGTGTTTGTGAACGCTACAGAAGACATCGGCGAGGTAGAGGCCAAAATGAACCATCTGGGCCTGTCTGCGGCTGCATTGTACGGTGATGCGGACAAGGTAACGCGGAGCAACGTACTTGCTGCGTTTCGCAATGGCAAAATCCAATTGCTGATTGCCAGCGAAGTTGCGGCAAGAGGATTGGATATTGAAGGTTTGCCAATGGTCATCAACTATGACCCTGCTTTTGACTCGGAGCACTATGTTCACCGTGCGGGACGCACAGGACGCATGGGACGCAGCGGGATTGTACTGTCCATCGTGGATGAAACGCAAATCTTCATCATGCGCAAATTCGCGCGTGAACTTGGCATTGAATTGCCGGAACGCGTGTTGTTCGGCGGCAAAGTACTTGAAGCTGATCCACGTCCGGACACCCGGCCTGAAGGTCATTCTTTCTCGAGAAAACCGGGACCGTCCCGAGATCGCAAGCCAGGTCAGGCAGGCCGTAACGGAGGAGCAAGAGCTGCTGTGTCGAATCAGCGTACAGCAGACAGCAAGCCTGCTCGCAATGCTGGAAGAACAGAGCGGGATCAGGATCGTAAAAATAAGGGTGCACCCAAATGGAGCAAGGGAAACACACCGCGTTCCGAAGAATAAAACCTGACGAAAGAGGTGCAGGGATTGATGGATAACGGACAAACGCCCGTACTTAAAATCAGCGGGCTAAGCGGAGGATATAGTGCCAAACGGCCGGTTCTCCACGGTATCGATCTCGAAGTTGGACGCGGAGAGATGGTCGGACTGATCGGATTAAACGGTGCCGGAAAAAGTACAACAATGAAACATATTTTAGGCTTAATGACTCCCCAGCAGGGGGAGGTTCGGGTCATGGGCAAGAAGCGAGACGAGGACGCGCAGATCTATCAGTCGGCGATGGCATTTGTGCCGGAGTCACCCGAATTGTATGACGAGATGACGGTAATGGAGCATCTGGAGTTCACAGCCAGAGCATATGGCGTATCTGAAGCGGATTTCAAACACCGTACGGAGAAATTGCTGGACCTGTTCCGCATGAGGGAAAAAAGCACAAGCCTGTCGACCCATCTGTCCAAAGGGATGCGGCAGAAGGTAATGATCATGTGTGCTTTTGTTGCAGGGCCCCCGCTCTACATTATTGATGAACCGTTCCTCGGGCTCGACCCGCTCGGAATTCGTTCTTTGCTGGATTTCATGCTGGAAATGAAGGCATCCGGATCATCGATATTGTTAAGTTCGCACATTCTGTCCACGATTGAAAACTATTGCGATCGCTTTGTTGTATTGCATCGGGGTCAGGTTATCGCTCATGGAACATTGAATGAGCTGCGCACCCAGTTCGGAGATTCGGATGCAGCGCTGGAGCACATGTTCTATTCTCTTGTGCAGGGCAGGGATTAAGCATGGACCTCAAGCTGTTATGGAAGCAAAGACGCACGGGATTCTGGAACGGAATTCTTCCTTATGTGGGCTATGTCATACAGAGTGGCGTGGCCATGGTCTTTCTCTTTCTCGTCATTGCATTTTCTGCCTGGTACACCTCATTTGTACAAAACATTCCTGCAGGATTTCCGATTCGCTGGATTGCCTTGCTGCTGCTGGCACCGCTAGTCCTGTTCAGCAGTTATCGTACATATCTGCATCCTGCCGATATCGTATTTCTGAGACCGCAGGAGTACCGGATGCAGGAGTACCTGAAGAACAGTTTTGCCCGGGGAATCATCTACAAAAGTCTCGGCATGCTGCTCGTATTTGTTACGCTGTGGCCTCTCTATGTGCGGGCAGACCAGGATGCACGGCCGTTTGGCTGGTTTATCGTGCTTTTGCTCCTCTGGAAAGGACTGGCGAGCTACGGTGCCTGGCAGGAGCTGCGAATGGTTCAGACCGGGGCGGCCAGAGGCTATCGATTGCTGCGCTGGGCACTGTCTATACTGGCGATTGCCGCTTGGTTGTGGCAGCCTCCACTGCGTAGTGTCTGGTTCCTGCTGCTGTTGGCGGTCCTCTATGTGGTCGCACTGCGCATTCCGGTGAAGCACCGGGTAGCGTGGGAACGTCTGATTCAGGTGGAGCAGGGCCAGGCCGGCCGGGTCATGCGGACACTAGGCTGGTTCGTGGATGTACCATCCTCCGGCCAGAAAGTAAGCACTCGCCGCTGGCTCAGTAAATGGGGAAGCGGGCTACCCTGGAATGCAGGGAAAGCCTATCGCTATCTCATTACCAAAACATTCATTCGAACCGAAGTGTTCACGATTGTGCTGCGATTGATCGTACTGGGCATGCTGCTCAGCTGGTGGACAGCGGGAAGTTACTTTGGCGTAGGTGTATATCTGTTCTTCCTTCTGCTGGTTGGTGTTCAGCTTGGCGCATTACGCCGCAGTCATGGTGAATCCTTCTGGATCATGATCTATCCCATCTCTGCAGAGAGCCGCCGTTCCCAGGTGCTCGGCTTCATCTTCAATCTGCATGCTATTGCGGCTCTATTGATGTGGCTTCCGATGTGGGCTGCAGGAATAAGTGGGTTGAGTGTTACGGGAATAGCGCTGGTGCTTGGCGCGCTGGTGATCTACCTCATGAGGCGTTCACAGGCCAACAAATGGTTGAAGGAAGAAGAAGACGAGTGACTTGACCTTATTGCTGCAAACGTGGATTGGAGAAGATGAACTCCAGCGGCGAGAGTGTTACGATATCATCAATCACGAAAAAGACGGTTATGTTGGGGCTGAGTCCCCAAATAACCGTCTTTTTTGCTGCGGTTAGCCTATCTGGCTCTCCCGCGTAGGAAAGATGGAACTAACAGAGGAATGATTTAGTGATGATTACCAGCAGGATGAACAGGACAAGAATCGCACCTGTATTTGTAAATCCTCCGAAACCGCCGCATCCGTAACCGCCGTATCCATAACCGCCTCTTGTTTCTTCAACTCCAGACATGGGTCATTCCCCTTTCGAGTGGTGTTTGGCACGCCCTTGCGTACACCGTATACTATGTGCCCTGGGTTTCTGCTGATTGGGCCACTGCCCGGAATCGTTTAGAAATAAATTTATTTCAGGTGAAGCACAGCAGCTTCTGCCGCTGAAAAGAAAACATGCCAAACAGCCCTCTATGGGACGGTAGTGTACACGTCACTGGATAGAGGGCTGTTTATATTACAGGACTTGCCCAGAAGCCTGGGAATGTCCTGAGCTATTCATTTTTACAAGAGCGAAGCCTGATCGGAATCAGTCTTGCTTCAGATCGGTGATGCCACGGTAGATGGTATCAAACAGATCTTCCAGTCCGGACTCTTCAATACAGGAGAAGGCGATGCGCAGATCAGCTTCACCCAGTGCAATGGTACCTACACCGTACTTGTGCAGCAAGTGGGAACGAAGTGTTTCTGCATCAACGTCTTTTAGCTTCAGACACATGAAGTAACCGGAGTTGAATGGATAGTAATCCCAGACCTCGCCGTATTTGCCGCTATCGAGAATGGCTTTCACCTTGTTCGCACGGCCTTTCATGATCTCAAACTTCTCCTGTTTCTGTGCTTCAAACTCCGGTGCTTTCAGTGCATCCAGGACAAATGTCTGTGATGGATGCGGACCACTGGAGATGGTTGCCCGGATAATGCCAAGTGTTTTTTGTTCCAGCGCATGCAGAACCGCAGCATTTTCATGTGCATAAGTGATGAAACCAACGCGGAAGCCCCATACGAACTCTTCCTTCGTTGCACCGTCCACTTTTACAGTGAGCACGCGTGGATGAATGTTTGCCAATTTGCCAAACAACGATTCGTGAATGGAATCCTCGAAGAACAGACCAAAGTAGGCATCGTCTGTCACGGCAATCACATCTACGCCTGCTTCCGCAGCCTGACGGATCGTGTCCACAATCGCATCGGCTTCTTGGCCGCCAGGTGTGTAGCCTGTTGGATTGTTCGGGAAGTTGAGCAGCACGATGGCTTTGCCTTTGCCCTTCTGTGCAAGCAGTGCTTCAAGCAGTCCCTGACTATTAAAGTTCAGTTGCTCATCGAACAGGGGATAATGAACCAGCTGGCCATGACGACGAATTCCGAAAGTCAGCTCGTAATTTTCCCAGTTTTTATCCGGATATATAACAGCGTCCCCTTCTTCAACGAAGAGATCGGCTACAATACTAAGTCCATGAGTCAATGCATTGGTAACAATAGGGTTGCCAAACGTTTTGCCTTCAAGTGAAGGGGTCTCCTTCAGCATCTTGTCTCTCCATACCGTCCGCAGTTCAGGCTTACCCGCAGGCGGAGCGTAAGGATAGAGGTCCTTCGGTTGGAATGCAGACAGCTTCTCCTGAATAACCGGAAGATGCATCGGCACACCGCCCTCCAGAGCAATACCAATCGTAGCATTATAGGTCTTGGCCAGGCTTGCTGCTTCAGCAGACTGACTCAGGATACCTTCTTTTGGGAAATAGATCTCTTTGCCGAGCTGCGACAGCATGGAGTAGACGTGACTGCTGCCTGCCTGAATACTTTCGTTCAACTGTTCAGCCAGTGGATTCATTCTTTTCATCCTTCCAAGTCTTTGGGATTCAACTGCCTAACATTATATCACCTTGACATCCCCCCGTCACGGAAATTACGCAATATGACAGTTATATCACTTCACCGCGTTGTTGCAGGAGGTCAAAAGGCGGAATTTAGGCACGTTGTTCCCTAGGGTGTGGCAGGAAAATATCGGTTTATTGCTGATGAAAAGGACAATATTTCCGCATCATTTCGGCTGTTTCGGCATCTCTTCCTTCATTGCGCTGTTCCAGCTGCCCGCTAATATGCTCGAATCGCTCGGTGGAAAGATTCTGACCAAATTTGAATTTGGCACTGAGGTGATCCGGTACAATCCGAACGACAGCAACCGCTTTGAGATTACCCTTATACCGGGAATCGGCAGCATCAATGGGAACATATCCACCCTGCGGCTGCAGCTTCTCCATGAAGCGCTGCAGCACTTTGCCCTTGATGTCCAGATTCTGAACAGGCTCTGCCTGCCCGGATGCCATGACACTTTTGAAAAAGGAGGTTGCGGGACAAGCGAGTTCGGGATCACTGAAATAGGAGGGGATCAGGGAAAACTCTTCAGCCACCGTAAAGCTGACCGAGGAATCATGCTTGATCTGTTTCATTTTCTCTCCGGCAAGACTGCCATGGAAATAAAAGCATCCGTCCATATATACGAAATTGAGCGGTGTTACCCGTGGTTGTCCATCCGGACTGACGGTTCCCAGAAATCCGAAGGAGCACTGATCCAGAAATGTTGTAATTTCTTTCTCTTCATCCACTGTAAATTCCTTACGTCTCATATGGTTTTCCCCCTTGGTTGTGATTCATCTGAACTTGAATGGCAATTGAAATGTTGCTCTAACGATAAAACATGCATTGACATAAAAATAGATCCAATTTACATTCATTTTTATAGGCCAATTATTGATTTGAAAGATGGAGAATACAATGAACTTGGAGTAAGAGGCACCGCCATATGGTTTGAAAATATGAAAGAGAGGGGAGCGAGAGTTATGGAACTATGGCTGCCCTTGGATTCCTATGAACACCAGCATCGTTATAAATACACGGCACTATATCATGCCTTGCGCGATGCTATTCATGCCGGAACACTCGTGGAGGGGGCACGTCTTCCTTCCACGCGAGAACTCGCGAGCCAATATGACATGTCGCGCGGCTCTGTGGCACAGGTCTATGACATGCTGCTCGCGGATGGTTACGTAGAGGCACATCGGGGCAGAGGTACGTTCGTTAAAGGTACATATAGGACAGAGACACAGGGGGAACAGGAAGCCGTCATTCAGCTTTCTCCATGGGGAGAACGCGTGAGCAGACTGGATACCCAAAAAAGAACGGAATCTGTCTCTGTGCCAGATCGGCATATCATTGATTTTCATGTCCATCGCATGCCGGCAGGCCACTTCCCCACATCGGAATGGAAAAGTGCACTCGCCGCCGTACACCGAAGCGATTGGCGGGAGCAAAGCGGTGCAGCAGGAGACCCTGAACTGCGTGAGGCCATCGCTTCACATCTGAGATGGACACGGGGGATTCAGGCGGATGCATCCCAGATTGTCCTGTTCAGTGGTTCGATGCAAGGCATTACATTGCTGGCACAGCTGCTGATCCCGGAAGGGGCGCAGGTCATATTGGAAAATCCGGGGTACCAGGGAATCGCGCATGCGGTGAACGCCTCTGGGGGCAGAGCTGTCCCGGCAGCTGTAGATTCACAGGGCATCATTCCTGAAGATTGGAACGCCCAGACGCTGTTCGTTACCCCAACCCGGCAGTTCCCGACTGGGGCGGTGTTAGGACTGGATAGACGAAAAACGCTGCTAGCCTGGGCCTCAAAGCGTAACGCCGTCATCATTGAAGATGACTACGACAGTGAATTTCGCTGGGGAGGCAGACCGATTGAACCGCTTAAAGTATTGGATCGCGAGCAGCGGGTGATCTATGTCGGATCATTCTCACAGACCATGATTGCTTCCTTCCGGCTGGGCTATGCGGTCCTGCCATCAAGCCTGGTGCAGCCACTCCTTGCAGCGAAAGCCCTGTATGAGCCGGTACCCCCTGCGTTATTGGAACAGCGAGCCTTGGCCAAATTCATGAGCAGAGGTGGATATCTGCGGCATTTGAGACGGTTAACCCGGTTATATGGGGAACGGCATGCTTTTTTTGTCCAGGAGATGGTACATCAGTTACCAGAGGCTTTCACCATGCAGCCAGGAGATGCAGGACTTCACATCTACGCGACCTGGAATGGCAGTCCGGACAGCTTTCTGAAATTCAAAACGATAGCAAAGGAAGAAGGTGTGTTATTTCGGGATGCCGAGCGTTATCAACTGATCCCTGGTCCTCCTGCTGTTTGTTTTGGCTTTGCGCACCTGGAGAAAGAGGAGATCACGGAAGGCATCAGAAGACTGCGCCTGGCTTGGGAGAAGAGTACATTTTCGTTTCGCTGAAATTCGCTGTATAATGGATGAAGACATTTCGCTCCGGAAGGAGCAGGAATCACATACAAGCACTTTGCATCAGATTCCAGGAAGTTCTACTGAGCTTAGGGACAGGCTGAACCGAAAGGATTTTGTTCTAATTCTAAGGCTTGTTAACCGTAAGCGATCTATACGCGATTGGAATTCAATGATGATGCAACATGCGGAGAGATTAACTTTCAAGGGGGAGTGGCGACATGCTGCAGGCATCGCCGTCATCTTTTGTTATTTTGCCCGCCGTCGCCAAAATTGTCTGCGAACCGGGATGGAAGTGGCAGAAGCGGGAAAAACCGATGCAGAACTATGACTTATTTTATGTATGGAGTGGGGAAGGGACCGTTGTGCTGAATGACCGGTCGTATGAGGTCGGCAAGGGCAGCTGTTTCCTGTTTAGACCAGGTGATCATCCTACTGCGACACATAATAAGCAAAAACCGCTGGTACTTACGTATATTCATTTTGATGTAGATATACCTGTGAATGATGTGCCCCAGTCTTATCGTGAGGTACAGGAAACCGTGGAATTCGAGCATTTGCTGGCCCGGTATGTAAGACTGTTCCTATCCGATGTATATGGGCGGGACGAGGAGAGTCGGCTTATATTGAAACAGCTGATGATTCATTTGCTGCGTGCGGATACGGAATCACCTGTGGAGAAAAGGGTCAGCAACCAATTGTCTGATGTCATTCAGGAAGTGGCAAACTATGTACGCCAGCATCCGGGGATTACCCATCGGGTAGAGGATCTGGCTGCACGTGCGGGCTTGTCGCCCAGATACTTCTCCATCAAATTCAAGGAACTAATCGGCTCTTCTGTTCAGTCGTATATCATTCGCATGCGCATTGAGCGAGCAGAACATTTGCTGGTGCATACGGGCATGAATGTAACCGAGGTCGCGGATGCCCTCGGGTATCGGGATATCTTTTTCTTCAGTCGTCAGTTCAAGCAATACACCGGCAAAAGTCCTTCCGAGATTCGTTAGGTACGCGCCGGAGATCAGGGTAACGTTTCAAGTCTGGAGGCCAGGGGTAAGTAAGTAGCATTCCAGACGAAACGAAAGGGGGAACTTGTGATGAACGGAAAACGGCGGATCCGCAACCGGGGATGCTCTATGAAGGGATGCACTATTTTCCGGAACCGTCTGCGTCGCTTCAAACCGGCGGAGGAACTGCAAAACGTGTGGTTTTGAAGAAAAGTCAGAGGGCCTGTACATACGGAGCGATGTTTCGTATTGAATGTATATATGGAATCTCCAGTGACTAACGTAGAACAATCATATTTCAATCCTAAAGAGGATGGCGCAAGCACCTGCAATCAGGTCTTGCGCCATCCTCTTTATTTGGATCTGGAGTATTCAGCGATTTGGCTTCAGGCGGCCAAGCAGTGTACCCATTTTGACGGAATCACCCGGCTGGAGACGGGGATCAGGTTCAAAGGTGCCGCTCTGCGTCAGCAGTACCACAGTGGAACCGAATTCAAAATAAGCCAGGTCATCCCCTTGTGCCCAAGTGCTTGCAGCCGTATCCGCGTACTGAATGCTGCTTACGTTCATGGCGCCGACTTTGACGACAGCGACTTCTCCATAAGCATGACCGATATACGTAATCAGACGTTCGTTTCGACTTAGCACCGACTTCATATGCGTCAGTCCAAAATCATTTACAGGGTAAACCTTCCCCTTGATATGCTCACTTTCGATTCTGTGCCCGCTAACGGGAGCATGAATCCGGTGATAGTCACGAGGGCTGAGGTACAGGACGAATGCATAACCGTGCTTGTACTTCTCCAGATGTGGTGAGTGGTTTAATAATTCAGCAAGTGTATAATTTTGTCCCTTAACATTCAGGAGTGTGCCTGCAGATACGGGCCCTGCTGCCGTGATTTTGGCATCGACGGGGCTGATGAGTGCATGTTCCGAAAGATCCAGCGGGCGCATGCCCGGCTTTAATTTGCGGGTGAAGAAATCATTCAGTGAACGATATTCCTTCCAGTCTTTCTCGGCTTCCTGAACAGGGATGTTGTAGGTCCGGACAAAATAAGGGATAAATGCCTTGCTTCCCCTGCTCTTGGAGAAGGCTCCCACGGTCCGGGAGATCCACTTGCGAGAAGAAAGCTCGGTCATTAACCGCAACAGCGTTTTTGCCATGAATATCCCCCTTAGGGTTAGTGCGAACTTCAAGGCCGGCAGGACCGGCCGTTCTGCATAATATTGACACAGAATGCCAGCGAAATCAATACGGGTACTTACGGTAGGTTTGCGGTTGACGCGGGATCTGCGAATTTTGCTCCATCAGCAGACGTCCATATGCCATGGGCTCACGGTAGCTGGCCTTCCAGTGTTCGGGCATTCCCGCCTTGAGAAAACCGTACCGCTGGTCCCGTCCATTACATTCAATGAAGTAAATCTGTCCGTTTCTGGCAATCCCCAGATCAAGGCCCAGGTCGGCCAGATGCGGCAGGCTGGAAGCCAGTGTGCGTGCAATTCGGAGCCCGACTGAACTGATCCGGGCTTCGAGCTCTGGAATGCTGATTCCCAGTTCTTCTTCATCCAATGCTTCTGCCAGGGTCATCACCTTGCCCCCTTGAGCAATATTGGTGACAAAGGTGTGGGTCGGTGCTGCCTTGGCGAACATGCCCGTGATGCCCCATAGACCGTCAATCCCCCGCTGTACAGATACACGCAGATCTACGGGTCTTCCTTCGTAACGAACCAGTGGAATCCGTTCTTCAATAAGATATGCATGGCGAAAAATGCGTCTTAAAGTGGCGGATGGCAGTTGTCCCCTGCTGAGCCGGAAGGTCGCCCATCCTTTGCGGGAAGCCCTGGTTTGGCACGTCAATTTCCAGTCCCCGTCTCGTTTATACAAACGCATGATACCGTGACCGATACTGCCGCTGCACGGTTTGATGATCAGGTCATTATAATGTTCCATCATATAAGCCAGAGACTCCGGCGTAGCTTTGGCGGCATAAGGGAGATGTTTCTTCAGTGCAGGATCCTGGTGCAGCATGTCATGAATATGATCCTTGCGATACCGATTCCGAACGTTAAATACCTGTATGCCCTGCAGCAGCAGCTTGGTCACCTCATGCTGATCTGCCCGGCGAAGCTGGAGAGCCCGATTATGGATAACGGGAGGCAGAGGCATTTTTTGACGAACGTAAACGCCATCCTTTTTGACATATGCCAGACAGGTCTTCGTCTCCGAATCCACATCTTCAAGCCGCAAAAAGCAAGGCATTAATCCATAACAGGCCGCTGCCTGCTCATAATTCGCGAGCGATTCCTGACCGGTCCTTCCGGCCGGTATCCCCCGGTACATGCGTGAATCGAACATGATGCCGATCGTTTCTGGGGGCATGACCGTTCCTCCTTCAATATTATCGCGACATGGATCGTCCATATATGGGATGCCGGTCTGTCAACGCATGATGGACATCACAATCACGCAGACCGGAATAATGATGCACCTTCATGCACCGGCGTGTTATTCATAGCTCCACACATCCAATTGAACCCAGGTAAGGGGTGAAATGAATAAAGCGCATTGCATTGTAAGCCGTTTTACGGATGTATACGGAAGGCTTATGAAGTATCGTATGACATTTTTCCAGCAGGGGCGTGGACAGCCGCCTTACATCCATAGCCGGGCACAGCCTATTTCACTATGGACAGGTTTATCTTTTGCAGTTAGGCCCCCTCATCCACCCAATCTTACCTTCAAAAGTCGTGATATGAAGTGGCAGATGCCCATATCAGCGCATATGATGCCGGAGATGAACGTTAGAGGAAGGAGCAAGCTGCATGAGTAAAAAAGGCAATAAGAAGGTTCCTACGCCGAAACTGCGGCATGTGAGCCCCAAATTCAAGGAACTGGAACTGACCGAACGCCGTGCAGGCACCATGAATTCAGGTCTAACCCAGAATAGGGAAGAGCGCTTGAATACCAATAAACCAGATTCGAGAGCAAATCAGGCACCCGGAGAAATCTTAGACGAATCAACAGAACTTCCTGCCTCTACGAACGAGCTGGAAGATCTGGTTATTGCAGCCGAAACGAATGATCCGGAACCGGCCGCATCGAATAGCGAGGATGTCCAGACGCAAGATAGCCCTGAAAAGCAGATTCAGGTAAGCAGTGTGGCTTCGCCTGCTCTGGAAGAGCAAAACATCATCCAGCAGGAGACCGCAGGTAGAGACCGGTTGGAGATTCTGAACCAGAACCAGATGCCGGGCCATACCGGACATTATATCTACACGGATGATTTGAGTGATTATGCGGTTACGGAGAGCAAGCTGGCTCCATTCTCTGTGGATGACTCCAAGCTGAAACCGGGTTCAGTCGGCAGTGAAGCATTGCAGGATTATGCGGTGACCAGCATTCACATTGCAGATGGGGCGATTGTCTCCGCCAAACTTGCTGAGGCTTCGGTATCCGAGGAACACCTGATTGATGGCTCGGTGTCCGGTCACAAAATACGCAATGCGTCGATTGCCGGCGAGAAAATCAAAGACGGCAGCATTACATCGCAGAAGCTCGGCAATCAGGTCATCGATTCAGCCAAAATTGCCGATGGTTCCATCGGCACAAGACATCTTAGCCGCATGCTGGTTACAGAAGATTTAATCAAGAATCACGCGGTAACTGGAGATAAGATCGCCATTAGCGGTGTGGATACCCGGCATCTCACGGGAGGTGCGGTGCATACATCCAAATTGGCTGACGATGCAGTAACCACTTCCAAAATTCGTGAAGGTGCTGTCACAGGCAGCAAGATCGAAGATAAATCCATCGAGTCTCACCATATCCAGGACGGAGCAGTGAAACAGTCCCACCTGGCGGAAGGAGCGGTCGGTCGTTCGCAATTATCGATTGGCAGCATTGGAAGTGATCAGATCGAGGATGGATCCATACAGACCAGACATTTGGCTGAGGGTTCACTCAGTGGAAAGCATTTGCTGGATGGTTCCATCGGTTCAAGCCAGATTCGTGCTCAGGCGGTAGGTAAGGAACAGCTGGGCAAAGGGGAAGTCGGAAGTGAACACCTGGCTGAGGGAGCCGTAACCAGCAGCAAACTGGCTGACCAATCGGTTGGAACGGCAAAATTGCTGGAGCAATCCATTACGGCTTCCAAGATCTCGGACCAAAGTGTCATTGCTTCCAAAATTGCGGATGAAGCGATACAGGGCAAACATCTTGCCAAAGGCTCCATTCGAGCGGAACATATCGTCAATCGGGGAATTACACCGGTACATGTGGATAATGCTGCGATTCATTCGATCCACATTGCAACTGGAAGCATTGAGGCACCTCACCTGTCTGCCGGAAGTGTGTCAGGAGAAGCGCTTGCAGATGGCGTGGTATCCGAGCGGCATCTGGCTGAGGCTGCGGTGGGTACGTATGAATTACAGGATGCTGCAGTGACAGAGGCGAAGCTTGCGGATGGAAGTGTGACATCCGAAAAACTGGGAACCGGATCGGTTAGCAGCAGGGCGCTCGCTCCGGGAAGTGTCGCATCCTCACATCTTGCAAGCGGTGGTGTTACGGGTACACATCTGGCTCCAGGAAGCGTGGGATCCGAGGCCCTGAGACCCTATGCCGTGAAATCGGAGCATCTGACGGAACACGCCGTAGGTGTCCCTCACCTTCAGCCGGGTAGTGTTGAAACGGAGGCCATTGCACGTGCGGCAGTTACAACAGACAAATTGGCTCCTGGCAGCATAACTTCGGCTCAGCTGGCTGGAGGGGCCATTTATCCGCCGCATCTGACAGATCATTCGGTCACCTCCCCCAAGCTCTCACCAGAGAGTGTTGCTACGGATAAACTGGCGGATTTTGCTGTCACATCAGCCAAACTGGCAGACGGCAGCGTGACTTCTTCCAAGATCATGGCAGAAAGCATTAATGCGAAGCATATCCCTGCCGGAACCATACGTGGTTATCATTTGAAGCAGCATGCTGTATCACTGGAACATTTATCGGAGGAAATACGTTCACCGGAGCTATTCGCCGATGGCAGTATCACAGGCAACAAACTGCGCCATGGGTCCGTAACTGCAGACCACTTAACAGCAAACTCGGTATCGGGGACAGAATTACAAGAGGGTGCCGTAAGCAGTAAGCATCTGCAGGCTTCCGTTGTGCAAACGGAACATCTGGCAGACGGCAGTGTGAAGTCGGACCATCTGGATCATCATGTCGTAAACTCACAGCATCTGAAGCCGGACATTATTCATGCCGAGCATATCGCTGAACAGGTCATTACCTCCCATCACCTGGCTCCGGGGGCTGTTGAAACAGATCATTTGGCACCTTTATCCATTACAGCGGCTCACCTTCAGCCCGGCTTGATCAGTGGGCTGCACCTTCAGGCAGAGTCGACAAGTGCGGTTCACCTGCAGCAGGGCGCAGTACATTCCCGCCATATTCAAGATGGTGAAATACTTCCGCATCACATCCATGAACGCAGCATCGGCACGGTTCACCTGGAGGAAGAAGCAGTAAGTACAATTATACTGCAGGATGGAGCAGTAACAGGCTCCAAGCTGGCAAGCGGCAGTGTGGATGGCAGCAAATTGGCCGCAGGAACGATTGAGGCTGCCCACATTGGAGACGAAAGTGTGCAGTCCCGTCATATCCAGGAGGGGGCCATTCTCGCACATCATA
This sequence comes from Paenibacillus xylanilyticus, assembly GCF_009664365.1. Classification (NCBI taxonomy): domain Bacteria; kingdom Bacillati; phylum Bacillota; class Bacilli; order Caryophanales; family Paenibacillaceae; genus Paenibacillus; species Paenibacillus xylanilyticus. Next base: position 5,308,920 of record NZ_CP044310.1, on the reverse strand, counting down.
TTCAAGAGGGCAGTATTGGCGAAGCTCATCTGGAAGAGGAGTCGGTAAGTGCGGTTCACTTGCAAGATGGGTCGGTAACGAGTGCGAAGCTGGCGGAAGGCAGCATCAGCGGCAGCAAATTGCTCGAAGGAACGATAACCGCAGCTCATATCGCAACGGAAAGTGTGCAATCAGAGCACATACAGGCAGATGCCATCCATGCCGATCATATTCAGGAGCGGAGCATTGGTACAGTTCATCTGGAAGAAGATGCCGTAAGTGCAATTCACCTGCAAAATGGATCTGTCACGAGTACCAAACTGGCCGACAACAGTGTGAGTGGAAGTAAGCTGCTCGAAGGTGCGGTATCCGGTATTCATATCGCCTCCGAAAGCGTGCAATCCCGTCATATCCAGGAAGGAGCCATCCTTGCTGACCATATCCAGGAGCGCAGCATTGGCACACCTCATCTGGAAGAGGAAGCGGTAAGTGCGATTCATTTGCAAAATGGATCTGTAATCAGCGCCAAACTGGCAGACGGCAGTGTAAACGGAAGCAAGCTGCTTGAGGGAGCCGTATCCGATATTCACATTGCAGATGATAGTGTGCAATCCCGGCATATCCAAGAAGGGGCAATCCATGCTGGCCATATTCAAGAGTGCAGCATCGGTACAACTCATCTGGAAGAGGAGTCGGTGAGTGCGATTCATTTGCAGAATGGATCTGTAACCAGTGCCAAACTGGCCGATGGCAGCGTGAGCGGCAGCAAGCTGCTGGATGGAACAATATCCGGAATTCACATTGCAGATGATAGTGTGCAATCCGGGCATATTGAGGCAGGTGCCATCCATGCAGATCACATCCAGGGGCGCAGCATCGGCACAAACCATCTGGAAGAGGAAGCGGTAAGTGCGGTTCACCTGCAAAATGGGTCCGTCACGAGTGCCAAACTGGCCGACGGCAGTGTGAGCAGCAGCAAAATACTTGAAGATACGGTAACGGGAGTTCATCTTGCATCGGATAGCGTACAATCCCGCCACATTCAGGAAGGGGCCATCCTGGCTTACCATATCCAGGAGAACAGCATCGGTACGATTCACTTGGAAGAGGAAGCGGTAAGTGCGGACCATCTGCAAGGTGGGTCGGTCACGAGTGCCAAACTGGCTGATGGCAGCGTAAGCAGCAGCAAATTGCTTGAAGATGCCGTATCCGATGTCCATATTGCGAATGGAAGTGTGCAATCCCGGCATATTCAGGAGAAAGCCATTCATGCCGACCATATTCAGGAACGCAGCATTGGAATCTCGCATCTGAAGACGGAATCGGTGAGTGCGATTCATCTGCATAATGGTTCCATCACAAGTGCGAAGCTTGCCGATGGCAGTGTAAATAGCAATAAATTGCTTGAAGGTGCAGTATCCGCTATCCACCTGACAGACAAAAGTGTGCAATCCCGGCATATTCAGGGTGGAGCCATTCTGGGTGACCACATTCAAGAACGCAGTATCCGCACAGCTCATTTGGAAGAGGAAGCGGTAAGTGCGGTTCACCTGCAAAATGGATCCGTCACGAGTGCCAAATTGGCTGACGGCAGCGTAAACGCCAGCAAACTGGCTGAACAAAGTATCACTTCCAATCACTTGAACGCGGGCATTGTAGGCCCGGCGCACTTGAGTGAAGAGATCTGGAATGCGATTCGACAGTTCAGTGGAGAAACGCTGGAGAAGCTGGCAGCGATCAAACGTCAGGAAGCGCTGCTTCAGGAAGAAGAGGAGGCTGTACAGCCATCACAGTCTGCCATCCTAACTGAACAGCCGAGTGCTGATCTGGGGGAAACTTCAGCGTTCCACACTCCGGGTCAGGAGCTGGGCCAACAAGTAACAGACCAACAAGTACAGTCCCAACAAGTACTGGACTCACAAGTACAGGAACAGCCATCACTAACCAATAATGTAGGAGAAACATTGGCGGAGGGTCCCTTGACGACAGTGGATGCAGTTCAGCCAGAGGTACTGCAGCCAGAACCTGAACTTCCGCAGGAGATCGATAAAATTACGGAGTTTGAGCTGAGTGAGCAGGCGGTTAAACAGGAGCATCTGAGTGAAGGTGCTGTTGGAAGCAGCCAGCTGCAGCATGGGGCAGTTGGGCCTGAACACCTGTCATTCCAGCCGGTTCGCAGTGTCAGTCGTCAGCCGGTCGTTCAGCAGTTCGGCATGGAAGCTTTTATCCTGCCTGAAGATGAAGAATGTGTTGAGGTAACGGTAGCATTCGAGCAATCATTCGCATCAGAACATTATGTAATTGTAGGAATGAGTAATGATCGCGGATTCCAAGTATCATTGCTGTCCCAGAGTGAGGATGAAGCGGTATTGGAAGTGTTCCGTACACCTGGATGCAAGCACACCTATGGTTTGTTGTCCTGGATTGCAGCGGGTCCTGCAAATTAAAAAGATACGTCAAGTCATGAAGTTCATGCACAAAAGCGGTTCCTGGAATTGTCCGGGACACCGCTTTTGTTCCTATATTAGAAGGTCCTCTCTAAAAAGAGAAGGAGGAGGTGTGCGACGTTTATTTTGACGAATAGGCACTAAAGGGTGAGGCTGAATAACTCTTTTCCTGCCAGAAGCTTATGGAAATCAAGGACAAACGCCGTTTCCACTATTCCCTAATTACATAGAATAACGTGTACTCCCTTGGCATGTTGAGTATTTTTGAGGGTGGGAGGTGACAGTATTGCAGCAGCGTCGTCGTACTGTTCATTCAGCCGCCAAAGTGGTGAGCCGAAAGAGGAAGCCGTTGCACAAAAGACGTGTAAAACCCATGCGCAAGAAGGGTGCGGGAACCCCCAGATACGTCATCTCCCCAATACGGGAGGAAATCCATCCAAACAACCCCATGCTTTCGGTGATCATACCGGCAATGAATGAAGAAAAGACGATTGGCAGAGTTGTTAGGCAGGCGCTTCGCATCTGCAAGGATTCCGAAGTGATTGCCGTTGTCAACGGCTCAACGGACGGCACGGCAGCAGCGGCACAGGCAGCAGGTGCAAGAGTGCTTTTGTATACGGAAGCTCTGGGTCACGATGCAGGAAGACGTATGGGAGCAGCGGCTGCCAGAGGAGGAATTATCCTTTTTACCGATGCAGATATCCCCATACTTGCAGAGCAGCTCGCTCCCTATGTGCAGGCCATATTGGATGGGACAGATGTAGCGCTTAACGATTATGACGGACCGGTTAAACGAAATCCTGTACATCCCGTGGTGGAGGCCAAGCATGTCCTGAACAGCATCCTGGCCAGGCCGGACCTGCAGGGAGCTTCAATGACAGCCATTCCGCATGCGTTAAGCCGCAGGGCACTTGATGTTATAGGCATTCCTTCGCTGGAGGTTCCTCCGCTTGCATTAGCCAAAGCCGTGTCGAGTGGGTTAGAGGTACGCGCCGTTCATCATGTACCTGTAGGTAAAATGAATGCGGTTCGGGTGAAACGGCGAAGCGGGCCAGATCCGCTGAGCCAAGTGGTGCTGAATGATCATCTGACAGCGATCAGGTGGATCACCGACGAACGCGGTCCACGCGGAGGGTATTCCGACCTGCAGCGTGTTCGCTGTCTGACGAGGTGAGAAGATGAAAGAACGTTCGAGAGTTGTCCGCCATCGTCAGACGATGAAAAGACAACTGGCGTCCAGACGTAACATTCCCGGGAGAAGGCGGCCGAAGGGACCAGCAGCCAGAGCTCCAGAACCCAGTTTGAATGCAGTATGGAAGTCGGGTCATCAGGCAGGACGCAGTGCACCTGAAGATAGGGCGCTGGCTGCCCAACATGCACGTCTTGCCTGGCGTGAGCACTGGCAGTCCATCTCGGGAAATTTCGGAAGCTATGAAGCTGCCATGCAGGCAGGGAAAGCATATATGCAAGGATACGAGAAGAGTGCAGGATATCCAGTGGATATCGTTCCGCTCCCCCTCCATCATTCTGCTGCCGCTGTTGTCTGTGCGTGCAATGAAGAACGGACACTCGGTAAAGTAATGGCACAGTTAAAGCGGCTGCCGCTGAAGGACATCATTGTTGTGTTGAATGGAACAACGGACGACAGTTTGAATCTGGTGCTGGCCGAGTCCGATATAACCCTTGTGTATGAACCAGATCGGGCAGGACATGATGTAGGCCGTGCACTTGGAGCGAAAATGACCGAAGCGGAAGCGATTCTTTTTGTGGATGGGGACATGGTGCTTCCGGCCGAACAGCTGGCCCCATTTCTATATGCAGTGGACCGGGGAAGCGATGTGGCCTTGAATGATCTCAATTCGTTACTGCCGCCTTTTGCCCGGCAGGATGATGTGAGCCGGATCAAGGCGTATCTCAACCGTACTCTCGGAAGACCTGATCTGGGATCCAATTCCCTGACTGCCGTCCCGCATGCCCTTTCCCGCAAAATGGTTCTGACCGTGAAGCCTGAATCTCTGGCTGTTCCACCGAAGGCGCAAGCCATGGCGATCCGGCATGGTCTAAGTGTCACGGCGCCTTGCCAAGTGGACGTGATTCGTTCCAATCGTCTGCGTACCACGAATACAGGCAGTGGTAACGAAGTCGCGGGATTGATCATTGGGGACCACCTGGAGGCGATTGCAGCCTGGATGGCGTCAGCAGAGCATGAGCCGGCTTCGCGGATGTTAACCCGAGCCGAAGTGGCTTACAGGAGGAACGCCCGATGACACTGACGAGCATCGTGATTCCAACGTATAACGGACTGGACCTGCTGAAGCCGTGTATTGATGCCATTCGGGAGTATACCGGAGCAGGCACGCCTTACGAGATTGTGGTAGTGGATAACGGTTCCGTCGATGGTACGGCAGCCTATTGTGCCCGTGAACAAGTTCGATTTGTTCGATTACCGGAGAACCGGGGTTTCCCAGCAGCCTGTAATGCCGGGCTGCGTGCGGCCTGCGGTGATGAGCTGCTGCTGCTCAACAACGATGTCACGGTGACCCCGCGGTGGCTCGAAAATCTTCGGCTCGGACTCTACAGTGAAGCAAATATCGGAATCACCGGACCGGTAACCAATTATGCAAGCGGGATTCAGCAGGTTGACCTGGACTTTGGGAGCATGGAACAGTTCCAGCAATTGGCGGCAGCCAACAATGTCTCCGACCCAACCAGGTGGAAGGAAGTCAACCGCATCGTAGGACTGTGTATGTTGTTTCGGCGAGAGGTCATGACGTCCATTGGCTTGCTTGACGAAGCCTATTCGCCAGGACATTATGAGGACGATGATTATTGCTACCGGGCTCGCATGCAAGGGTATCGACTGCTTGTATGCAGAGATGTACTTGTGCATCATCGCGGCAGTGCGAGTTTTCAGAAGACAGACCCGGCTGCATGGAAGCAATTGCTTGAACGGAATCGCTCGATATTTATCCATAAATGGCATGTCGATCCACTTGAATATATTGAGACATCCGATGAGGGAGGGAATGTGGAATGAAAGGTGTAATTCTTGCTGGAGGAACGGGAACACGGCTGTATCCTCTGACGCGGCTGATTAACAAACATCTGCTTCCGGTCGGTAAACATCCGATGATTGTGTATGGCATCGACAGACTCCGTCAGGCGGGCATTGAGGATATTTTGATTGTAATGGGCAAACATTCGGCGGGACTGTATACGGAGTATCTGGGCGGCGGAGCCGAGCTTGGGGTCCGGTTGACCTACCGGATTCAGGAGCAGGCGGGAGGCATTGCAGAAGCACTTGACCTGGCAAAGTCCTTTATTCTTCCTGGTGAAAAGTTTGTTGTACTGCTGGGTGACAATCTGTTCAGTGATGATCTGAAACCTTATGTTGATCGTTACGTGCAGCAGCCAGCGGGAACAGCACGTGTGCTGCTGAAAGAGGTGGATGATGCCAGACGTTACGGTGTACCTGTCTTTGACGCGAACCATCCGGAGCGCATATCGTACATTGAGGAAAAACCTAGCCAGCCGAAAACCTCGTACTGTGTAACGGGGATTTACATGTACGATGATCATGTATTCCATCTGATCGATGGCATTACGCCTTCGGCACGCGGGGAGCTTGAAATTACGGATGTTAATAACCACTATGCCTCTGCTGGCGGCCTGGAGTATGACATCTTGCAAAAATACTGGAGCGATGCAGGTACCTTCGAATCGCTGCAGGAAGCTGCAGTCCGCATGAAGGGACAACTGCCATAACATCATGCGCCTGATGCTGCCGCTGTGCGGTGCCCCATGGGACCCGAGTAACCTGCGCCGGAGCTGGAAGGAGGCTCCGGCGCTTTGTGCAGCGGCGCTCCCGTGCATGTCAAGGGAGGGAATGCCATGAGAGTAGCGAAACGGACCGGGCACACGGAAGCCAGGGCGACAGGTAAGCCGCGAGGTACTCGCCCGGCAGCATTTCAAGGGCAAGGCGTTCTGATGGTGACTGGAACCCCAGAGGCCGGAATCCGGCGGGCTGCCGTCAAGCCCGGGCATCGCACTGCGCGGGCCCCGGCAGGCGCGAGTACTGCTGTGCCGCGTAAGCCTGCCGGCAGGAAGGCCGCTGCACGCCGCCGCTCCGCTGGCAGGCGCGGGCATACCGCGGCTCACGGCCGCCGCCGCGCAGCACCCCGGCGGGCGCCGCGCCCGGCTGCGCGCCGTGCGCCTGTGCCCGCACCGCAAGCCAGCACGCCGAAGGCGGTGCCTGCCCGCGGTGCGGGCACGGCCCCGCTCCGGGCGACACACCACCCGCACGGTGGTGTCGCCCCTGCGGGGCAAGCTGGCGCTGCTGCCGGCTCTGCGGGCAGCGCCAAGGCCCTGCCGCCTGCAGAGCCGGCAGGTGCACCCGGCGGCTACGCCGAGGGCTACCGCGACGGCGTATTCGCGGGCGGAGAGGCGCTGGTGGCGCAGCACATCCCGCCGGACCATATTCTGCCTGCCGTAGCGGCGGCAGATCTGATCGCGGCGGGTTTCCGCCAATATGCGCCCAGCCTCACCCGTCTGGCCAGCCCCCACGAGGTGGCTGACCAGATCCGGGGGGCGCTGGATGCACAGCGCCCCCTGTCGGTCGTTCGCCTCGGAGATGGCGAACTGCTCACGCTGGCAGCCGATACGGTGCTGCCCGGCGAGCAGGTGCAGGAGCTGGCACCGTTTCTGCCTTACGCAGGGGTGCCGCGCTCCGTTCCCGAGATTCGGGCTGCGCTGGCCGAAGCAATACAGGGGGCGGATTGGGTAGGCGTTCCGATCTCCCGGGCGCCCACGTTTCAAGGCTTGTTATTCCCGGTGATGCGCCACTTCGGGATTGACTGGTCCCGGTTGAAGCTGACCAGTTCCACTATCAACTATAGCCTGCATCAGACGGGGCTGCTGCTGCCTATCCTGCAAGGTCGCCGCGTGCTGGTGATCGGCAGTCAGGCAAGCGGGCTCGGTGCACTGCTTCTCAGTCACGGAATCCATGTGACAGGCATCATTGGTTCGGTTGCGGGGGTTATGGATGTGCCCAGGGTGGTGCAGGAAACGGCAGCGCATTCCTTTGATATTGCTCTGGTTGCTGCAGGAGTTCCGGCCGTAATCCTGTGTCGGCGCATTGCCGGCGAACTCGGCAGGGTTGCTCTGGATTTTGGGCATTTGGCAGATAAATTGGTTACAGGAGAGCTTCATCTCTAATGGAGTCTGGCGGATGGCTGACGCGACGCGATGCATCCGGACGAGGGGAAATGGGGGAAGCAGCATGAGCAAACCAGGTATCATATCTAAGCATCGGGGCTCCGGACCCGCCAAAGTTGTTCTGCATTCCGCTGGAAAGAGCACGGTTCGGAAGTCGGGATACAGAGGGAAAGGCAAACGGGGGGCTCGAGCTGTCAAACTGTACAAACAAGGGTACAGTAGGGGATACGATGAAGGGGTAAGACAGGGTCAGAGTTCTTTTGGATTGTTATTTGAAGGGGTCAGCATCATTATTCCGACCTATAACCAGCGGGAGTATGCCCTTAAATGTGTATCCAGTATCGAGAAACATACGCCTGCTCCCTACGAAATCATTGTAGTGGATAATGGTTCGAAGGACGGGACAGCAGAAGCGATGCTGCGTAAAGGCGGCATGGTGAGAGTGGCTGCACTGGAGGTTAACCGCGGATTTGCCGGAGGTGTCAATCAGGGGCTAATGATGGCGAGAGGCCGTCATATCGTGGTGCTGAATAACGATACGCTGGTCACGCCAGGCTGGCTTGATAACATGATGGCCTGCCTGGACAGTGATCCGGAGATTGGCCTGGTCGGCCCAGTCACCAACTATATAGGAGGCGATCAGCAGATCGATGTTCCGTATTCCGAGGTGCAGGATATGTGGTCCTTTGCCGCCAGACACAACCGGCCTGACCCTGGTAAACACCGGGTAACCGAACGGCTTGTCGGCTTTTGCTGGCTGTTCTCACGAGACCTGCTGGAGCGGGTGGGATATCTGGACGAAGGATATGCGGTAGGCAACTTCGAAGATGATGACTGGATGATTCGGGTGAAGATGGCAGGATACAAGCTTGCGGTCGCAGGAGATGCCTTCATTCATCACTTTGGCAGCGTCAGCATGAAGGCGCTGGGGGAACCGGATTTTGCGGCTGTGAACAAGGGGAACGAACAATTTCATTCCAGGAAGTGGGGAGATCCTCACGCTTTGGTCGCGAAGACATTGCAGCTTGCACAACATATGGCACAGGAGAAATCATCGGCAGCGCCGGATTCCGCCCATTTGGGCAAAGCCAACCCGCGTCAGCAATTGTCCACGAAGGGCAGTCAGGACGAGGTACCGAAGACAAGACGCAGCAGCGACTTTTATCCTGAAGGCTGCTTCGTGTCCGATGCAAAAGGCGATGTATACCGTCTGGCGGGAGGACTGCGCCGCAAGCTGAATATTCCCGTACCGCGAGGCATATCCCCTGTTCAGGTAGCCAAACCGGATCTGCTGGGGATCCCTGCCGGAGAAGCTGTAGTGTCATCAAGTGAAATTCGGGGCTGGCCGCTTGAAGTGAGGCATGTGCATGTTTCATCGATTCATGACTCGGACACGGGTTGGACGGAAGGCTGTATCCTTGCGGCAGCTGATGCGCCGGAGGTTCGGTATCAGATCAGCGAGGGCAGACGAAGAAAATTCGCAACGGTATATGCAGCAGAACAATGGGGCGTACATTCCGGTCATGTATTGAGCGTGTCTCCGGAACAGCTGCATGCAATTCCGGAAGGCTTGCCCATCATTGCACCGCCGCAGCTTTTAAACGAAGATCTGTAAAGATGAGGCTCGCTGTGAACCGGTTCGGCATGATGCGAGATGTAATGTGCAGCGTACGGCTCCATTTCATTTCGCATCCAGGCTTTCCATGCGTTACATACAAGGCAATCTTTGTGTTTATGGATGATTGTAAAGTAAGCGATTTCATTTTACACTATGACCAATTGAATCATCGCAGAGCTAACTTAAGCATGCGATATGGGGATGGTGCATGATGAAGAATGAAAGCATCGTACTGGCTGAACGAATAGCCAGTCATTTTTTGCAGGAAAAAGTTAAGGCAGCACATCAGATTGTTGGGAAGGGTTTCGTCAATCAGGTTTGTGTGGTCGAGACGGAGCAGCATAATGTTATTGTGCGTATGAACGATAAAGACCAATATCCGATTTTTATGAAGGAACGATGGTGCTTAGAGCAAGTAGCAGCCGTTGGGGTTCCAGGACCTGAGACGTTATCGGTTGGTATTATGGATGAAACAGCTTATATGATACAAACGGTTGTCCAAGGAGATAATGGACTGGATGCAAAGACAGACACGGTTGAAATCTGGAGAAAGCTCGGCGAGTACGCCAAACGGATTCATTCCATTCCAGCAGCAGGTTTCGGCGAACGGATGGACCCGGTCTCGGGTACATTTTATTCCCCGCCGCATGCGGGATCAGATGGCAGCTGGGAGGGATACGTCCAGTACAATATCAATAGCTTGACGGAGCATGATACCTTAATTGAGCTGGGCGTACTAACTCAAGCAGAATCGAAAAGGGTAAGACAGCGGTTCGAGCGTTTGAAAATGGAAACGTTCCGTTTTGGCCTGTGTCATGGTGATCTCTCTTTGAAGAACACGATGGTTGATTTGGCGGGCCAGATTACACTTTTGGATTGGGGAAATGCAGAAGTCACTGTGGTACCGTTCGGCGATATCATACATATGATACGATGCCAGATCCATGGAGAAGGACCCAATAAGGTAGAATTAGAAGCCTTTATGGAGAGCTACGGACTGAATGAACATGAGCTGGAACAGATGAGACTTGTGATGGTCTTGAAGACCTTTGATACGCTTAGATGGGCTATCGATCAAAGTCCAGATGAGGTTGATTTTTACGCCGGGATGGCCCGGAAAGTCCTTACTCTGGTCAAGGAAGCATGCAGAGATGGATGGATGTAATCGCTTTTTCAAAAAAATTAAATTTAATCTTTCTATGCTGCTATAGGTTTATTCTATTAGGAGCTCCATTGACGCTTGAGGGTACGAAGAGTACATTTATAGCCATAATTCTTATTTAACAGGTAGGAATTAAAGGTCTGAGGCATGCCTCGATCTTATCCTTGAATACAATCAGGAGGGTTATCGATGTCTACATCACCCAAAAAAGTAGTGCTATGGAGCAAAACAGGCTGTCATTTCTGTGGAGAGGTCAAAGCGTTTTTGACATCACGGAATCAGCCTTTTGAGAACATTGAAGTGGAAGGCCATGATGTGCTGAGGGATGTGCTTGAAGCGAAATACGGCATTCGGCATGTTCCTGTGATTGAAGTTGGAGGAGAAGGCAAGTTTGAGGCTTTGCTGGAACCGGATCTGGAGAAGCTTGCCGCGCTTTTGGCCCATCCGGATGAGGCAGCAGCGGTCTGATCGTCCTTTGCACTATCGGATTAAATTCGTCGTTTCCGGCTATAGAAAGCTGCTGGGACAGTGGAACGTAGCCGGGAGCGTACGAATGAACCTGTCTTATACAGATCTCTGATTTATATATAGAAAAGTTCTATTAGTCACCCCGTTGACCCTTTCACAGGGCAGTGATAAGATTTGTGAAATTATAAAACTGACCAAACTCATAGGAATAGTTACTTTTGAGTTTCGAAAATGTAAATGTCGTGTCCTGGATCCTGTTGCATCAACCTAAATCCAATATGAGGGAAGGCGGAATGTATATGACGGCAAAACGCAGTTTGAAATTTGGAGCCATTGTTCACGGTGTCGGAGGCAGCATGACCACATGGAGACACCCGGAGGTTCAACCGGATGCGAGTGTGAATTTTGAGTTCTATAAGCGCCAGACGCTGAAAGCGGAAGAAGGTAAGTTTGATCTCGTTTTTATTGCCGATGGTCTGTACATCACCGAAAAATCCATTCCCCACTTCCTGAATCGGTTTGAACCGATCAGCCTGTTGTCTGCCTTGGCAGCCGTCACTTCGCGGATTGGTCTGGTGGGAACGCTCTCCACGTCCTACAGCGATCCGTTTACCGTTGCCAGACAGTTTGGTTCGCTTGATCTGATCAGCGACGGCCGCGCAGGCTGGAACGTGGTTACCTCCCCGCTTGAAGGATCAGCCAAAAACTATAGTAAAAGCAATCACCCTACCCATCCAGAGCGATACCGAATTGCAACCGAATATTTGCAGGTAACCAAAGGCCTGTGGGATTCATGGGAAGATGATGCGTTTGTTCGAGACAAAGAGAGCGGTGTTTTCTTCGATCCATCCAAACTGCATACACTCAATCACGAAGGGGAGTTCTTCTCCGTACAGGGACCACTGAACATTGCCCGTTCACGCCAAGGTCAGCCGGTGATCTTCCAGGCAGGCTCCTCCGATGATGGCAAGACCCTTGCAGCGAAAGAAGCGGATGCGGTGTTTACCGGACATGATACGATCGAGGATGCACAGGCCTTTTACAAGGATGTCAAAACGCGTGCGGCTTCCTATGGACGTTCCTCTCAGGATATCGTCATTCTGCCAGGCATCAGCCCGATTGTAGGACGGACGGAAGAAGAAGCCGAACGTAAATACGAGGAGATTGCCAGCCTCGTTACGATCGACAAAGCGCTGGATTATCTGGGACGATTCTTCGAGCACCATGACTTCTCCCAATATCCGCTGGATGAACCGTTCCCTGAACTGAACGGCATTGGCAGCAACAGCTTCCGCAGCGGCACGGATAAAATCAAGAAGGATGCCAAAGAACAGGGATTGACCCTGCGCGAAGTGGCATTGCGTGCGGCTACGCCGAAGAGCAAATTCCTGGGTACACCGGAACAGGTAGCTGACAAAATACAGGAGTGGTTCGAAGCAGAGGCTGCTGACGGGTTCATTATCCATTCGGAATTGCCAAGTGGTCTGTCTGATTTTGTGGAACTGGTCGTTCCGATTCTGCAGGAGCGCGGCATTTATCGTACGGAGTACGAGCACGATACACTCCGTGGCAATCTCGGTGTGCAGATTCCGGTGAATCGTTATACGGCTGCCCGGGAGCAAGTGCAGCAGGCATAAGATGAACTGCACGTGAGATGGGCGCTAGAGCGATATGAATTCTTAATTGCAATACTTCCGTGTTTTAAAACCGACTTATCTCATAGGTTATATATAAAATAAAAAATGACACCTGTATACACAGAGGGGGAAACGATATGAACAGGTCTATCGCATGGATGAAATTTATGGCACTGGCAGCAGTATTGGTAATGGTATTGTCCGGTTGCGGAGCGGGCAGCAGCTCCAGCGGTGCGGCTCAGGCATCGGGTGGTGAACAGGCGAGTGAAGCGGAGGGCGGGAATCTGACTTTCGCACTCGCAACTTCACCGGATACGCTGGATCCTCACCGAAGCGGGCTTGCCGTTACGGTACGTGCCATCCGGACCATTTACGACAATCTGGTGGTGCAGCTGCCTGATGGTTCCATCAAACCATGGCTCGCCACGGAATGGAGTGTATCTGAGGATGGCAAGAGTTACACGTTCAAGCTGCGTGAAGACGTGAAGTTCCACGATGGCACGCCGTTTAACGCAGAAGCCGTGAAGTACAACCTGGATCGTGTCATCGATCCTGCTACCAAAGCTGCCAATTCCCTTGCGCTGATCAGACCCTATCAATCTTCCGAGGTCATTGATGAATACACCATCAAGGTGAATCTGGAAACACCTTCACAGGCCTTCCTGGGCAACTTAAGCCAGGCTCTGCTGGGTATCGTGTCCCCTACAGCTGCCAAGAAATATGGCGATCAACTGGGCAAAAACCCGGTGGGCACCGGGCCGTATACCTTCGTGAAATGGGATGAAAATGCCGATATCGTCGTTGCCAAAAACAAGGATTACAACTGGGGCCCAGAGACGGTTGAAAACAAAGCTGCACCTCATCTCGATACGATCACGTTCAAAATTGTACCAGAGGAAGCGACACGGATTGGAAGCGTACAGAGCGGTCAGGTTCTCGCTGCAGAGACCGTTCCACCGCAAAATGTTGCGGCTCTGAAGAATGATCCGAACCAGCAATTGCTGCAGGCCAATACGGTGGGACTGCCGTATACTCTCTTCTTCAATCTGCGCAAAGCCCCTTGGGATGATGTGAAGGTCAGACAGGCGGTACAATCCGCCGTAGATGTGGAATCCATCGTCAAAACGTTGTATCTGGGCAACTATGAACGAGCATGGTCTGCATTGTCTCCTGGCATTTTGGGTTACGATGCCTCGCTGGAAGGAAGCATCAATCCGGACATCAACAAAGCCAATCAGCTGCTGGATGAGCAGGGCTGGGTGAAGGGTGCGGATGGCATACGTGAAAAGGATGGTCAGAAACTGACGCTGCGTTATGTGGATGGTTCCCCAAACCGGGAGAAGCGCAATGATATCGCCGCCATCATTCAGCAGCAGCTGAAACAGGTTGGCATCGCCGTTGAAGTTGAAATTACAAAAGACATTGCCACGGTCATTTATCAGAACTGGGACTATGATCTGTATGGCAACAGCCAGGTCAATTCCGATCCGAATGCCCTATACGCCTTCTATCATACAAGCGCAGAAGGGGAGCGTCCTACGTTGTCCGGGTTGTCTGATCCGAAGATCGACGAGCTGCTGGAACAGGGAGCGGTGGAAACGGATCCCGAAAAACGTGTGAAGATCTATAACGAGATTCAGCAATTTCTGATTGATCAGGCTGTCATTCTACCGATCTATGTATTCCCTTATACGGTTGCAGCATCCAAATCCGTTCAGGGAGTCAAGTTTGATTCGCTTGGGTACCCATTGTTCAACGATGTGCGAATTCAGCCCTAACATGACAGCCCATCACGCATTCAGGAAGGAGACGACCCGGTATGGTTCAAACGATACTGACTCGGCTTGCAACATCACTATTTGTAATATTCGGAGCTTCGGTGCTGGTGTACTGCATCATGTATCTTCTGCCGGGTGATCCGGTCCTGCTCATGCTGGACCCATCCTCGGCTACGCCGGAGATGATTGAGAATTTGCGGGCGCAGCTTGGTCTGGATCAGCCGTTTTACATTCAATTTGCGAACTATTTCGGCGACATGCTGCGGGGCGATTTTGGCAAGTCCATGATGAACTCGGATCCAGTACTTCCCAAAATTCTGGAGCATTTCCCGGCCACCCTGGCACTGACGGCACTGAGTTCCATCATCGCCATTACCATCGGCATCACGCTTGGCGTGCTGTCCGCCATCCACCGAAATGGCGTGATTGATTTTATTGCCCGTCTTGTTGGACTGTTTGGTATCTCCATGCCAACGTTCTGGACCGGCATTCTGTTGATTCTGCTGTTCTCGGTTCAGCTCGGCTGGTTCCCGGCCATGGGTTCGGAGGGCTTCGCCTCATTGGTTCTTCCAGCAGCCACCCTCGGTCTGGTTGGTGCAGGTTTCATCGTGCGGATGGTACGTAACAGTATGCTTGAAATTATTAATGAACCGTTTATCGTCGCCTTGCGTGCCAAAGGGCTTACGGAGCGAACCATCATGTACGTTCATGCACTGCGCAATGCACTGATTCCCGCCGTAACGGTCATTGGCATGTTGATTGGGGATCTGCTCGCGGGAACCGTCGTGGTCGAAACGGTATTCTCCAGACAGGGAATCGGACGGATTATTGCCGATGCCTTGATGGCGAAAGACCTGCCTGTGGTACAGGGCGTTGTCTTTTTTACGGCAATCATCTACGTGGTGCTGAATCTGTTGGTGGATATCTCGTATGCGTACATCGATCCAAGGGTCAGACGTGCAGTACGTACTTGATTGCGAGGACCATCTGTACTTTGAGGGATGAGGAAGGAGGACTCTTATGAGCATGAAACCATTGGTGGGTGACAAAAAGGCATGGGCCGGCAGCAAAGGGCGTGTACGCCTGTGGAATCGCCGTTTGGGACGTTACCGCTTCTCGTTTGCGGTTTCCCGGTTATTCTTTTATGCAGCGCTGCTGGTCGTGTTATTCACCGTTACCTGTGCCATTGTTCCGGGCTGGATTGCTCCTTATGATCCAACTCAGATGATGACGGATGCGATCCTGCAGGCACCTTCTGCTGCGCATTGGTTTGGAACGGATTATTTCGGAAGGGATATCTTCAGCGTCGTCGTGCACGGCAGCAGGGATTCACTGCTAATCGGATTCGCTTCAGTGCTTGTCGGTGGCCTGGTGGGAAGTGCCCTGGGGATTATCTCAGGGTATGTTGGTGGAATGGTAGATACGGCGATTATGCGTACTGTCGATATTCTGATGGCTGTCCCGGGAGTACTGCTGGCCTTGTCCGTAGCTGCGGCACTGGGTCCTGGACTGCTGAACATTGCACTGGCCGTTGCGGTAGCCTCCATTCCGGGATATGCACGGGTCATGCGCGGACAGGTGATGTCTGTCAAAAGCCTGCCGTTTATCACAGCGACACGGTCGCTTGGCGGTTCGAACGGACGTATTTTCTGGCGGCATGTCCTGCCGCATTCCCTGTCTCCGCTGCTTGTGATGGCAACATTGGGGGTGGGTACTTCCATCCTGACGGGTTCCGGTCTCAGTTTTCTTGGACTTGGGGTGTTGAAGGAAATTCCGGATTGGGGCGCACTGCTCTCGCAGGGACGCGGTTACCTGACCGTAGCCTGGTGGATCTGTACTTTCCCTGGACTCGCCATTACCATGTTTGTACTCGCAGTGAATCTGATTGGAGACGATATTCGTGACCGGCTTGATCCAAGAGTAAAAGGAGCGGCTTGACCGCTATTCCAAGGAGGAGATTAATGATGTCTCATGTCGTTATTATTGCCGGAGCACCTTCCAAACGTTCACGTTTGACCGGCCTAACCGAGTATAGCAGCAATAAATTAACCGAAGCAGGCATTACTGTTGAGGTGATACATGTAGCGGATCTGCCAGCTGAAGATCTTGTGCAGGCCCGGTTCGACAGTTCACATGTGCGAGACGCGCTTGCCGTCGTTGAAGCCGCAGACGCAGTAATATTGGCTACGCCTGTGTATAAAGCATCCTACTCCGGTGTACTGAAGCTGTTCCTGGATCTGATTCCACAGGAAGGGCTGCACGGTAAAGTGTCACTTCCGCTTGTTATCGGCGGCTCCATTGCGCATCTGCTGGCTATCGATTATGCATTGAAGCCTGTACTTGCCGCACTTGGGGGAAGACATATTTTGGGTGGGGTTTACGCGGTTGATCAAGGCGTAGAGCGTCTGGATGACGGAAAATATGCGCTTTCGGCTGACATTGCAACCCGATTGGACCGTTCGCTGGATGAATTGATATTGACACTGGAAAAGGATGGTATTACGATTACTTAAACCCAAGTAAATTGATTGGTTAAATTGATATAAGGTCAAACGTCTGTGGACCTGGATGCGGAGGCGCTTATGAATATTGAGAACATTGAAGCATTTGTATATATCAATCATTACGGAAGCTTCAATAAGGCTGCCGAAGTACTCTTTTTGTCCCAACCATCTGTAACGGCTCGTATTCAATCCCTGGAACGTGAGCTTGGCTGCAAGCTGTTTGATCGGCTTGGCAAACAGATCGTGCTCACGGATGAGGGGAGAAAATTCCTACCTTACGCGCAGCAGGTGCTGCAGGTTATCCAAAAGGGCAGGCAGAAGATTCAGCAGCGCCGGACGACACCAGACGCGCTTCGTCTCGGCAGTACCGTATCGGTATCCAACTATGTCATTCCGGACTTCCTCCCCAAAATCAAGGAAGCCTATCCTGAGGTCAACATCAAGCTCACAACGGCTACAACCGATCAATTGGTCGCGAAGCTGCTGAATCAGGAGATTGATCTGGCATTTGTACGCAAGGTTATGCACCCGGCCATACGTACCATTGCTTTTTATGAGGACCCGATCCAGCTGTATGTTTACAAGGGACACCCATTTATAGAACGCGGACACGTCAGCATGGAGGCGATTCGCAATGAGCGGCTGGTTTTCTTCGAATGCGGTTCCCTGGACTGGCTGCGTATTCACCGTGCGTTCGACTCCCTGGACCATCCGCCGGATATTACATATCATGTGGACCATTCGGAAACGGCGAAGAAACTGGTTCTTCAGGGAGCGGGTATTGCCTTCCTGCCGGGACTGACGGTGCAGAAGGAAGTGCAGGACCAGGAGCTGTTTCCCATTCAGGTTCATGAAGTGGCTGGTGTATCGCTGCAGATTAGTGTCGTGACGTTAAAAGAAGAACATTCACCGTTTGCAGAGCCCTTTGGGGAGCTGCTGCGGCAGTTATAGAAGCAAGAACGGGCTTGGCAGCCGAATACGGCAGCTTAATTGGAGGAGGAGAAACGTATGGGGATTCGTCTTGGCATATTGGATCAGACCCCAATCTATGAAGGGGAGACACCGGTGGATGCATTCCGGCATACCATTGAGCTGGTGCAGCGAGCAGAGCAGCTTGGATTTCACCGATTCTGGGTATCGGAGCATCACGATTCAGGACATGTGGCAGGTTCTTCACCAGAGGTGCTGATTTCGCATTTGCTGGCACATACAGAGCGAATTCGTTTGGGTTCCGGTGGGGTGATGCTCCAGCATTACAGTCCTTACAAGGTTGCCGAGAATTTTAATGTGCTCGCAGCGCTTGGACCGGGAAGGATCGATCTGGGCATAGGACGTGCGCCAGGAGGACTGCCCCGTTCTACGCAGGCTCTGCAGCAGGGCATTCAGGAGGCAGCGTCACTGAAGGAGAAAATACGTCAAGTGAAGCAGTATATTCATAATGAACCGTACGCAGATGAAGCCCATCCACTTGCCGGTTTAAGTGCTGCACCTGTGTCCGAAATACCTGCCGAGCTGTATGTGCTTGGAGCAAGTGTCGATAGCGCTGGCATGGCGGCGGAACTAGGACTCCCTTATGTGTTCTCCCTGTTTATCAATAGCAATATTGAAGTGGCACAAGAAGCTCTTCGGGTATACCGCGAGCAATTCAACCGCTCAGAAGGCCGGGAGCCTTACGCTGTTCTTGCGATCTCCTTAATTGTGGCAGAGAGCAAGGAAGAGGCTGAAGAGCTGGCAAGTGAGCATATGCTGGTCAAGATCCACCTGGAGAATGGCAAAGTACTGACGGTTGGTTCAGTGGAGCAGGCAGAAGAATTCGGACGGCAATCAAATGAGAAATATCGCATTGAGGTTCTGGAGCCGAGTGTAACCCGTGGAACAAAGGAAACCGTAGGTCAGGCTCTGCAAAAGTTTCAGGATGAGTTTGCCGTGGATGAGTTGATTGTCACAACAGCCACACGTGATTTCGCGAAACGCATTCGCTCTTTTGAATTGCTGCGCGAGGCATTGGATGAACAGGGACTGGGTGAATTCTGGAGTGAATCCGAACCTGCGCAAGCGGCTATTGGTTAGATTGGAATTCAGAAACTGCTTTTTTTGCAGCACATAGATGACGATGAAGGAGGCAGCGTTATGAAGAGTGAGCTGGAACAGCCCAAGCAGCAGATAGGGCAAGAGGAAAGAGGCACGCAGCGCATCCCTGCGGTAACCGATGAAGCATTTGCGGAGCGGTTAATCGCGATTCGGCGGCATCTGCATCGCTATCCGGAATTGTCGGGCGAGGAAAAGGAAACGACGGCCGCCATCCGCGGCTGGCTGGAGGAGGAAGGGGTACGTATCGCAGATGAATATTCACTGCGTACGGGTCTTGTCGCCGAAATCGGTCAAGGGGACGGCCCTGTTGTTGCCCTTAGAGCAGATATAGATGCTTTGCCGATCCAGGAAGAGACGAAACTTGAATTTGCTTCCCAGGCTGCAGGCAAGATGCATGCTTGCGGGCATGATGCACATACGGCCATATTGGTTGGTGCGGCTCGTTTGCTGAAACAGCGGGAGTCCGGACTGCCGGGCAAAGTGAGGCTGCTGTTCCAGCCTTCGGAAGAAAAAGCAACGGGCGCACGGCAGGTTATTCAGAGCGGAGCGCTGTCTGACGTCCGTGCCGTGTTTGGTCTGCATAACAAACCGGATCTTCAGGTTGGCACCGTCGGTATCCGTGAAGGAGCACTTCTGGCAGCGGCGGATGGTTTTGTGATAAACGTTGAAGGGGTGGGCACACATGCTGCGGTACCCGAAGCGGGAATCGATCCGATTGTTGTTGCCTCGCATATTGTAACGGCTTTGCAGGCAATTGTGAGCCGGAATGTGGGTGCACAGGAGAGTGCCGTGATTAGCGTAACCAAGATTCACAGCGGTACAGCCTGGAATGTCATTCCGGATCAGGCCATATTGGATGGCACGGTGCGTACCTTTGACGAGAAAGTCCGTGCACGTATTCGTGAACGATTCAACCAGGTCGTGTCCGGTGTGGCGGCTGCATACGGTACACGGGCGACGGTTCGCTGGATTCAGGGACCGCCTGCGGTGGTTAACGATGCTTCGCTGGCTTCCGCGGCGGAACAGGTGGCTGCTGAAGTAGGATTGAACAGTGTTAGACCGCTGCCCTCTCCGGCAGGTGAAGATTTCTCCTTTTATCAGAAGCAGGTTCCAGGCCTGTTCCTTTTCCTTGGTACATCCGGACCACATGAGTGGCATCATCCTGCATTTGATCTGGATGAACGGGCGCTGCCGCTGGGAGCGCATCTGCTCGCTGCTTTGGCAGAGCAAGCGCTGCAAAACCTGCAGCAGCAGGGTGAGTGATGCGATAAACGCAAGTACCAAACAGTGTGCTTTGAAAGGACGGTTATCCTCATGGGGTGACCGTTTTTTTGTCTGGCAGGCAGAAAAATGAATGCACAACAAAGAGATGGATTCAAATCAAAGAAGCTTCTTGAAATGGAAAAATATTGTTGACGGTCTCAATTTTGTATGCTATATTTTTCTCGATTATTAATCGTAATAATTACTATTAATGCAGTGAGGTAGCGCACAGGTGAAACTCATCCGAATCTGAATGAACAGGAATAGAGGTAGCTGGGATGAAACAGGAGATCGAATTTATCAAGTTTAATCCAACACAGAACATGACGGTTTTGGTGAAAACAAGTCATCCAGCAGAGGAGTACCAACATATCGCTTCAAGCATCATGTCCTACGATCATGTCTATGCGGAGCAGGTCGGATTTATTGTGCCAACCCTTCAGCGCGGAGCTGCAGCGCGGTTGCAGATGGCCGGAGGAGAGTTTTGTGGTAATGCCTGCATGGCTCTGGCAGCCTACCTTGCATCTGAACAGGAGCTGGGTTCTCGAGATTACACTGAATTGCTGCTTGAGGTATCGGGTACAGAGCAGTTGATCACCTGCCAAGTGAGAAAACAGCTGAATGAATACTTTTGTCAGGTGAACATGCCGATTCCCAGACAGATTGAACGGCAGACCATAACGTACGAAGGATTCGATCAGGATATGATTATTGTCCGGTACGAGGAATTCATTCATATCGTGGTGGAGGTGGATGGGTTCGATGATGGGATCCGAACAAGAGCACAAAACCTCGCGCGTCTGCTTGGACTAACCCTGGGAGACAAACTGATTGGCATTTTGTTGTTCAACCCACTTTCGGAAGAGTTGGCTCCACTGATTTATGTTCCCGGACTGGATAGCCTGATATGGGAGAGAGGATGCGGTTCAGGTACAGCTTCGCTTGGTGCTTACCTTGCATGGAAGACAGGAAGAGAGATTACCGCCCTAATTAAACAGCCGGGAGGTTCGATTAACGTCGTGGCCCGGTTTGATGAACATGGGCTGGGAAGCATTCACATTGAGGGTTCTGTCGGCATTGTGGCACAGGGGACAGCTTTTATTGATGTACAACAGATGGACATGAATAAGGGGGAAACACATGAATATGGTCGTGGATTTTACCAGACAGTTGAATGATTTTCTGAATACCTTTGAACAACTTGCCCGGAAATATGATCATTCCATTCTTCATGCAGAACAGATGGAGCTGGCCATCAATGCCTATTCCCAGTGGATCACGGATAAGCGCCATGAGTCGTTCTGGGCAGAGCAGGAGCATGAGGAGGGCACCGGGTTCACACAGCTTGTACTGGATTTAAGGCATCAATCCTCCCGCTGCGTAGCGATCATGGAGAAATATCGGGCATTGAAGCTGCAGCACGGAGAAGTGGAGATTGCGGATTATTTCAAAAATATTGAGGAATGCATTGAGAAGGAATTCGGTAGTTTCCATGTAACTTCAGACTCCAAGGTGCTTCTGATCGGATCGGGAGCATTTCCAATGACTCCCCTGCTTATCGCCAGAAGAACGGGGGCACAGGTGGTAGGCATTGATATTGATGAAGAGGCGATCGGCTTAGGCCGGGCGGTTGTGAATACATTGGGGGCTGGTCTCCGCATCCATTTGCAAAAGGCATTTGTTCAGGAGCTCGATTTTACGAAAGAAGCCACGCATATCATTTTCAGTTCCACAGTCGCCATGAAATATGACATCCTGAATCAGCTTCATTCGCTTACTAATGAGCACGTTGTTGTTGCGATGCGATATGGCAATGGATTGAAGTCCTTGTTCAATTACCCTCAGCAGGAGACGGACCCGCGGAAATGGCGATTGGTTGATAACATCTTGCGTCCACACGATGTGTTTGACATTGCACTGTATCAGAAATCTTCGCATGTCGGATAAGGAGGAGGCACATATGAGTGGTTTTGAACGAGTCTTAATCATGGGAACCGGGCCTGCATCCATTCAACTAGCTGTATTATTCAAGAAACAACGAGGATCCACCATTGGTGTGGCCGGAAGGGAATCGGTTAGATCCAATGAATTCTTCGGTGCATTGGACCGTCATGATCAGCACATTCTTGTAAGCGTTCAGAATGAGAAGCATCGGAGTCTGGCAGGCGAGTGTAGAGTGGATCGGGTCTTTACCGGGTACAGCCGTATTGAAGGCAGCTGGGATACGCTGATTCTTGCTGTCACGACAGATGCTTATGTTCAGGTATTAAGTCAGGTGGATCCGGACGTTCTGAAGCAGGTCCAGTGCATCGTGCTGGTATCTCCCACATTTGGATCGAACCGCCTGGTTCATCAGTATGTAAGTGAGTTAGGGTACACGCCGGAAGTGATCAGTTTCTCCACCTATTGCGGGGATACGCGATGGACAGATGGACAGCCTTCCAATCATGTCGTGACAACCGGAGTGAAGAAAAAACTGTATATCGGCTCCACTCGAACCCCTTCAGAAGCAGTAAACGAATTATGCAAAATGGTTGATCAGCTCGGAGTGGTGATGGAAGTGATGGCCTCCCCGTTTGAGGCGGAGACACGAAACATCTCGCTGTATGTGCATCCGGCGTTATTCATGAATGAATTTTCTTTAAACGCGATCTTTGGAAATGCTGGCGTCCAGAGGTATGTCTACAAGCTCTACCCGGAAGGGCCTATCAACCAACATCTCATACGGGATATGCTCGCAGGATGGAAAGAAATCATGAGGATTACAGACCGGCTGCACATAACGCCGCTCAACCTGCTTCAATTCATGACGGACGATAACTATCCGGTTCATTTACAGAGTTTATCGCGTTCTGATATCGAAGAATTTGTCGGTTTGCAGGACATACATCAGGAGTATTTGCTGTACATACGGTATACCTCGTTACTGATTGACCCTTTCTCGCAGCCAGACGAACAAGGGAAATATTTTGACTTTTCGGCTGTGCCATTCCGGAAGATGTTCATCAATCACGAAGGACAGCTTGAGATCCCAAGGATGCCCCAGGAAGATTATTACCGGATCAAAATCATTCAGGGCATTGCAAGGCATCTCCGGGTGGACTGCCCCACCTTAGACAAATTCATCGCAACCTATGAGAACAAACTGGTGCAAGTAGCACAGGAACAGAGAGAATTGCCGTTATCCAGCACATTTCAGATCCGGACGTTTGCTGATGATCTGAACATGATCTGTGAAGGACTTGAAATTGATCATCAGGAGGAAACATTGTGAAAAAGGGAACATCCAGTATGGGCTTAAGTATTATATTTGCGCTGATGTTGGTCGTATTGGCCGGCTGCGGCGAGAAGGGAACTGCACAGACGGGGGCAGCCGAGGGAGAGAAGAAGACGGATCTGATCTATGCTTCCGCCAAGGATATTAATGATATGAATCCCCATTTGTATACAGGCTCCATGCCTGCTCAAGGTATGGTATATGAGTCATTGGTCGAAAACACGGCAGATGGCATTCAGCCCTTGCTTGCGGAATCATGGGATATTTCCGAGGATGGGAAGGTCTATACCTTTCATTTGCGAGAAGATGTGAAATTCCAGGACGGAGAACCGTTCAACGCCGAGGCGGTCAAAGCTAACTTTGATGCGGTCCAGGCCAATAGTGAGAAACATGCGTGGATTAAGCTGTCCACCAAAATTGTGAGTACCAATGTCATTGATGAACACACCGTTGAATTGGTGCTGTCCAGTACCTATTATCCGACATTGGTGGAATTGTCCATGACCCGGCCCTATGTGTTCATTTCCCCCAAAGACATGATCCAAGGCGGGACCAAGGATGGTGTGAATGGCTACCATGGAACAGGGCCGTACATGCTTACGGAGCATAAGGTAGACGAGAATGCAACGTTTGAGGCGAACGAAAGTTATTGGGGAGGCAAACCCGAAATTCAAAAAATCGTAGCCAAAGTTCTCCCGGCAGGAGAGACAACGTTTCTGGCCCTGCAAAAAGGTGAAATTGACTTCGTGTTCACCGATGACCGGGGTGCCGACAGTATTGATGTTCATGCGATGAATCAACTGGCTGAATCAGGGGAGTATCAGGTGATACGAAGTGAACCGATGAACACGAGCATCATTGCGGTCAACAGCAGCAAAAGGAATAATCCGGTCAGTGAAACAGCCGTGCGAGAAGCCATCTGGCATGCCATAGATCGGGATACCATCAGCAACGACATTTTTGAGGGAACACAGACCCCTGCCCAGACCCTATTCTCTTCCAATGTGAATTACGCCGACGTGGAATTGAAGACACGACCTTATGATGTAAGCACAGCAGAGAAGCTGCTGGACGAAGCGGGCTGGACTATAGGCAGTGGTGCTGCTGTACGAACCAAAGAAGGGCAAGAGCTGAAGATGGATTTGTATTATGACAGCAATTCCTCTACGCAGAAAACGCAGGCTGAATATATTCAAAATGAATTGAAAAATATCGGTATCCAGCTATCGATTATCGGCGAAGAATCCTCATCCATCGCTAACCGAAGATCTACGGGCGAGTATGATCTGCTGTTCAATCAAACGTGGGGACTGGCTTATGATCCTCAGAGCACCATTTCTGCCTTTGCCTCCAGCTCAGCCTATCTGCATACAACAAGCGGGATGGCTGGTGCCAAGGAAATGTACGCCAAGATTGAAGACGTGATGGTGTCTACCGATGAGAGTGCAAGGAAAGCACTGTATGCTGACATCATGAGCATGGTTCACGAGGAAGCCGTGTTTATCCCTCTTACGAACGGAAGCATGACGATTGTGGCACCCAAAAACCTGGATGGCATTGCATTTAAGCAGACTCAATTTGAGCTGCCATTTGAGCGCATGAAATTTCAATAGGGTCCATTCGATTTTATCTGAAAAAGGAGATGGATATGGGGAGTTTTATCGTCAAACGGATTCTGCTCGCAATACCCCTGCTGCTGATTATTTCGTTTTTAACCTTTGTTTTGATCAATCTGTCACCGCTGGATCCTGCCGTTGTTGTACTGCAGGCGCAGGAAGTACCGCAGATTACGGATGAGTTGATTGCCCAAACCAAGGCAGAGCTCGGCATGGATCGGCCGTTTATGATTCAATACGGAAACTGGCTGATGGCCTGTCTTCAACTGGACTTTGGCGAATCCTATGTGACCGGAAATCCCGTCTGGTCCATGATTGGCCCGGCATTTGTGAACACGCTCAAATTAACGCTGATTTCTTCTGTCTTCATTATCCTTTTCTCGATCATGTTAGGTGTAATCTGTGCGATGAAGGAAGGGAAAATGATGGATAAGTCCGTACGTGGCTTCTCCTTCCTGCTCACGGCGATACCTTCCTACTGGCTTGCAGCGATGCTGATCTGGTACTTCTCCGTCAAGCTTGATCTGCTGCCCACCAGCGGAATGGATTCGGCGCAGAGCTATATTCTTCCGGTCATCGTCATTACGGTAAGTTATGTAGGGATCTACTTCAGGAGCGTTAGAAGCTCCATGCTTAACAATTTAAATGAAGATTATGTTCTATACGCCCGAGCCAGCGGAATCCCCGAGAGAAAGGTAACAATGCATATCTTGCGGAATTCGCTGCAGGTGTCCGTTTCCATCTTTTGTATGGCTATTCCCATTGTACTTGGAAGCACGGTTGTGATTGAAAATGTGTTCGCCTGGCCAGGCCTGGGCCGTTTAAGCGTCAGATCCATCCTGAGCCGGGATTTTCCGATTATCCAGGCGTACGTGCTTATTCTGGCTGTCACGTTTGTACTGTTTAATACACTTTCCGATATCGTGAACGCGGCACTGAATCCCAAACTCAGAAAGGAATTCGAATGAGAAACCTTCGCAATTTAAGCCAGGATAAGCTCGCCATGGCATCTCTTGCCTTTATCGTGGTGATGATCGTTGCTGGCGTTCTTGCTCCCTTGTTTGCACCGCATGATCCCGAAGAAGTGAACATGAAGCTCAGGTATGCATCAGCATCGTGGTCGTATCTCCTTGGCAATGATCATCTGGGCAGATGTGTGTTGTCGCGGCTGATCTATGGCATTCGGCCAAGTGTACTGTGGGTTTTGGTTGCTCTGCTGGCTTCTGTTCTTCTGGGGGCCCTCGTGGGGTTCATCTCAGGTTACTTTAAAGGAAAAACCGACGCCATCCTCATGAGGATCTGTGATATTATGCTTTCTTTTCCGGGATACGTGATGACGCTTGCGGTCGTTGGCATTTTGGGTGCTGGACTTGAAAATATTCTGATCGCTTTTGTGGTCATGAAATGGGCATGGTTTGCCCGGGTTATTCGTACATCAGTCATGCAATATTCCGAGATGGATTATGTGAGATTCGCCAGGGCTTCGGGAATCAGCCACCTGCGCATCATTCACAAGCACATTTTGCCCGTCACCTTTTCCGACATTGCTGTCATTTCGAGCAGCTCCATCTGCTCCATGATCCTGCAAATTTCCGGGCTGTCATTTCTCGGATTGGGCGTTCAGGCACCGCAAGCAGAGTGGGGCATGATGCTGAATGAGGCCAGAGAAGTCATGTTCTCCAGGCCGGAGCTGATGCTTGCGCCAGGTCTGGCGATTGTTTTGGTCGTATCGGCATTCAATTTTCTGTCCGATGCGCTGCAGGTGGCACTTGACCCCAAATTGATGACGTCCAAACCGGGCGGCAAGCTTCGCGGAAGGAAGAGAGGTGAACAGGTCTCTTATGAATATATTGGAAGTTGAGCAGCTGCGAATATGGGATGCCCTTACGGAAGAAGTCATCGTGCCCAATAGTTCATTCCAGTTGAAGCAAGGGGAGTGCCTCGCCATTGTAGGAGAAAGCGGGAGCGGCAAGTCGATGACATGCAGGTCCATCATGCGCCTGAATAAACCAGCCATCCGGCAGTCCGGCCGGATTCTATTCCAAGGAGTAGATCTGAACCAGCTCACGGAGCAGGACATGCGCAAAAAAAGGGGCCGGAATCTGTGCATGATTCTCCAGAACGGAATGGGTGCATTTGACCCCTCCTGTGTGATCGGTGTTCATCTGAGAGAGACCCTTCAAGCGCATTATGGATGGAATGGCAAGGAAGTGGAGCAGAACATGAAATTGGCCATGGAGCGGGTCATGCTGAGAAATCCGGTGCACATCATGAATCAATATCCTCACCAGCTGTCAGGAGGCATGCTGCAGCGAATCATGATTGCGCTGGCACTCGTGCTGGAACCGGATGTGATCATAGCGGATGAACCTACAACGGCTCTGGATACGATTTCTCAATACGAAGTGGTCGAGCAGCTGATCCAATTGCGGGAACGAATGGGATGCTCCATGATTTTTGTTTCGCATGATCTTGGAGTCGTACGAAAGATCGCGGATGAGGTTCTGATCATGAAGGATGGACATATTGTGGAGTCCGGCAGCATTCACTCCGTCTTTTCGAAACCGCAGCACCCGTATACACAGTTCTTGGTGTCCACCCGCCAGGAGCTGAGCAATCATTTCAGGCAATTGATGCAGGAGGAACAGCATATTGCTAAACGTTGATCATGTTCATAAATCCTATCCACTAGGCGGCTTGTTTTCCGGAGGACGGAAATCCGTTCTGCATGATGTCAGTTTTGAATGCTCGCGCGGAGAATGCCTGGGGATCATCGGGGAGAGCGGGAGTGGAAAGTCCACCTTGGGCAGACTGATTTTGGGGATGGAACGCCCGGAGCAAGGAAAGATTTTGCTCGAAGGCAGATCTGTGCTGGACAGAAAGGCAAGAAGGGGCCGGATTAGTGCCGTTTTTCAGGATTACAAGTCGTCGATCAATCCGTTTTTTACGGTCGAGGAAGCCATTATGGAACCACTGCGCCTACAAAAAAAGAACCCGGAAGGCCATGCCCATTCGCTCAAAATCGATGTGCTGCTTAGCCAGGTTGGGCTGGATAACTCATACCGATCCAGGTATCCGCATGAATTGTCAGGGGGAGAAGTGCAGCGGGTTTGTATCGCCAGGGCCATCTCAACAGAGCCTCAGTGCATTGTGCTGGACGAAGCAATCAGTTCGCTGGATGTATCGGTTCAGACTCAAGTGCTCCATGTGCTGAAAGAGCTGAAGGAGATCTATCAGCTGACCTATATATTCATCACCCACGATATCCAGGCAGCTGCCTATATTTGTGACAGAGTGGTCATTTTCAGAGAGGGTCGCATCGAAGAAATTGTGCCTATCCAGCAGCTGAGAACCGTGAAGTCCGAGTATGCGAGAAAGCTGCTGGACCATTTAATTACTTTCTAAAGGAGAACACACCGTGAGTGGAGCATTGTCATGGCCTTTTCTGCGTTTATATCTATTGACGCTCTTATACTTTAGCGCTAACGCCATCCTCAATGTCATCATCCCTTTAAGAGGTGAATCGTTGGGGGCAAGCAGCACTGTCATTGGTCTCGTCATGGGAGCGTACATGTTCACAACGATGTTTTTCAGGCCATGGGCAGGTCAGATTATTCAAAAGCATGGCCCGATCAGGATCCTTCGAATCATTCTGATTCTGAATGGGCTTGCGCTGATCCTGTATACCTTTACGGGATTGGGGGGCTATTTCGCAGCCCGTGCCCTGCAAGGGGTGTCTACCGCCTTTTTCTCCATGGCGCTCCAGATCGGCATCATCGATGCCTTGCCCGAGAAGGATCGTTCTCAGGGGATCTCATACTATTCCCTCTTTTCCTATATTCCGGGCATTGCCGGGCCGGTGCTTGCGCTGGGACTGTGGAATGCGGGCGGAATGGATTATTTCTCCATCTTCATGATTGGGATTGCCATGATAACAGGACTGTTTGGTTACAGTATCAGGATGGACAAGACGAAGGAACCAGGGATTGATGCAACACAGGACAAGACTGGACAGAAGTCCGGTATGCTGGCTTCCTTCGGAGAACTGATCCGAAATCCATTTTTGTTCAAATGCAGTGTCATTATGCTCATCTCGTCGATTGTGTTCGGTGCCATAACGGCATTTATTCCGCTGTACGCTCCACAATTGAATTACGGAAATGCTGGCGTGTTTCTGATGATACAGGCTGCGGTCGTTGTGGTTGCCCGTATTGCGCTTAGAAAAAAAATCCCGTCGGACGGAACATGGCACTCTTCATTTATGATGGGAACGATGCTGCTGCTGACACTCGCTGCTGCGTGTATAGGACTGTCCATTCAGGCAGGTGTAATCGTATTTTATCTGGGCGCGGGACTCATGGGCATTGCACAGGCCATCGTGTATCCAACGCTGACGACCTATCTGTCTTTTGTCCTGCCGCAGACGAACCGCAACGTGCTCATTGGTTTATTCATTGCAACGGCGGATTTGGGCGTATCGCTTGGGGGTGTCGTTATGGGGCCGGTTGCTGATCTGTTTTCTTTTTCCTGGATGTATTTGATCTGTGCCGTACTTGGCGTACTGATGATTATTTTTGCGTATGACCGTAGGGGACTATTGTCAGCGATGAGATAGCAGGAAGGCTGATGCGGAATGCGTCGGCTTTTTTCTGTTGTTTCATTGTTAGCATAGGAAGTATGCATACCAAGCATTGACAAGACAAGCAGTATACGATAAATTGTCTTTTTAATCATAATGATTACGATTATTTGACTTGTCTGTTCTGGTAATAGTGAGAAAGTGGGGACAAACTTTTGGATGCTTCTGCAAACAATCATGGCAAATTAAACCCGGTTTCTTTTTCCTTTATCCGGTTTTATATACTGGCTTTTTTATTTTTTGCCGCTAATTCGGCCTTAACGATTATTCTTCCACTGAGAAGTGAGGCAGCAGGATTGAGTCAGGCCGAGATAGGCCTCATGATGGGAGCTTACATGTTCACGTGTATGCTGCTGAGGCCGCTGGCTGCACAGCTTCTGGGGAAACATGGTCCTCTCCGGGTCATGCAATGGCTGCTTCTTCTGCATGCCGTAACGTTGGTGCTCTTCATGATCAGTGATGTGGAAGCTTACCTCTGGCTGCGGGCATTGCAGGGCGTGGCGACTGCGTTTTTCTCCATGACCATGCAGGCTGGCATTGTGGAAAAGCTCGAAGATAAGGACCGCGCACAGGGGTTATCCATGTATACACTCTTTACGATGGTTCCTTCTCTTATCGTTCCGATTCTGGCGATACAGATCTGGGAGAGTGCCCGCGAGATATGGTTTACGGTCCTCATGATTGGTTTGGCGGCACTGCCAATGCTGATCGGATATCGTGTAGATCTGCCCAGACGTACGGTGCAAAATCAGTCATATACGCTAAGGGACATGATCCGCTCCTTTCGTGGCATTTGGCGCAGTACACCGCTGTTGATCAGCAGTGCAGTCATGCTGTTTGCTTCCTGCGTATTTGGAGCAACGGCGACGTTTCTTCCGCTGTATATGGTATCGACGGGACTTGCGAGTGCCGGGGTGTTTTTAACGATCCAGGGACTGGTTGTTATTCTATGCCGATTTGTGCTGCGCAAAAAAATACCTTCCGACGGCAGCTGGAATACCTGGCTAATTGCCGGATTAATGCTGTGTACAGCTCTTGGAACCCAGATGCTCGCGCTGCTGGAGTTCATTGGTCCCCTGGTGTATTTGTCCGCGGTGTTTAGTGGTTTTGCCCTGGCACTCATGTATCCCACATTAACGACGTACCTGTCCTTCGTGCTCCCTGCCGATTCCAGGTATGTGCTGATGGGCATGTTCATGTCATCCTACGATCTGGGTTTCTCCTTGGGCGGACTCGCTATGGGTCTGATTGTTCAGAACAGCTCCTATTCCACGATGTTTACGATCTGTACGTTGCTTTCCGTGGTGGCCATGATGCTGGTCGTCATATTTAGAAAACGGATGGAATCTGGAAATGGAGAAAGGCTCTCTACTGCAAACTGAGAAAGCTCTCTGACAGGCAATGCGTTGTTGTGTGCTGGTTTTAACGACACGTGCTGGCTGACCTTAGGCTGTGATTTGGATGCAAAGTTAAAGGCTTACGGACTGGATTTTTCGGGACGCATCATGTTGATGCGAGCTGCCGGAACGAGACCGTAGGTCTTTTTATTATAAAAATGATTTGACAAGAGAAGCCAACAGGATTATAGTCATTGTTGTTAATCGTAATAATTACTAATAAGGCTAATAACAAATTGGCTGTCACTATAAGGAGCAGATATAAATGACACAAAAGCAAGTTCCGGTAACGGTCCTCAGCGGTTACCTTGGTTCAGGTAAAACGACGGTGCTTAATCATGTACTGCACAATCGGCAGGGGCTTAAGGTAGCCGTCATTGTGAATGACATGAGTGAGGTGAACATTGATGCAGCGCTGGTGAAGGGAGAAGCCACGTTGTCAAGAACGGAAGAGAAGCTGGTTGAGCTATCCAATGGCTGCATCTGCTGCACGCTGCGGGATGATCTGATGCAGGAAATCGAGAAACTGGTGAAAGAAGGCCGGTTCGATTATATCCTGATTGAATCCACAGGCATCAGTGAGCCTGTTCCGGTAGCGCAGACCTTTACATACGCCGATGAAGAATCGGGTATTGATCTGACCCGTCTGGCGAAGCTGGATTGCCTGGTAACGGTGGTGGATGCCAATCGGTTCTGGCATGATTTTGCCTCAGGACAGAGTCTTCTGGATCGGAGCCAGGCAGCAGGAGAGGAAGATACCCGTGACGTGGTGGATTTGCTGATTGACCAGATTGAGACGTGTGATGTCCTGCTGCTGAACAAATGTGATCTGGTTGATGAAGTGGAGCTGAACAAGCTTGAAGGCATCATCCGTAAACTTCAGCCCCATGCCAAGATTATTCGAACCGTGAAGGGACAGGTGAATCCTGCTGAGATTTTGAATACGGGTCTCTTTGATTTTGAAAAAGCGAGCATGTCCGCCGGATGGATTCAGGAGCTGGAAAAAGAATCACACACCCCCGAAACGGAAGAGTACGGAATTGGCTCCTTCGTGTACCGTCGCAGGAAGCCATTCCATCCCGCACGTCTGGCTGAGTTCATGAGCTACTGGCCGGAAGAGGTCGCTCGTGCCAAAGGCCTGGTTTGGCTGGCGGCTGAAGGAGATGTAGCAGCAAGCCTGAGCCAGGCGGGGCCTTCCATTCAGTTTGGACCTGCCGGACATTGGGTCGCGGCCTTGCCGGAAGCGGACAAGGAATTGATTTTTCGCACCGAGCCGGATGTCCTGGAGAAATGGGATGCTCAGTGGGGAGACCGTCAGACCGAGCTGGTGATGATCGGGATTGAGATGGAGCGTGACATGATTGAGGGTGAGCTGGACCAGTGCCTGCTCAGTGATGAGGAGATGCAAGCCGACTGGGGAGGATTTGATAATCCGCTGCCGTGGCCTGTTGAAACTGTCTGATCGGAAGAAGGTTCTGTAATTGGAATTGTAAGGTGTAACATGTTCAAAAAAATCGTAGAGGAGCTGTAAATGATGGCCAAAAAATCAAAAGTCGTTCGTGAAAAACAGCGTCAGGCAACGGTAGCGAAGTACGCAGAGCTGCGACGGGAGCTGAAGGAAAAAGGAGATTACGAAGCGTTGCAGAAGCTGCCGCGTAACGCCTCTCCAACGAGACTGAAAAACCGCTGCGAACTGACAGGACGTCCAAGAGGATATTTACGCAAATTCAAAGTTTCACGAATTGTCTTCCGCGAGCTGGCCCATCAGGGACAGATTCCGGGTGTGACCAAGTCCAGCTGGTAACGAAGAGGACATTCATTTTAGCAAATGAAAGGCTGTGAACTGATATGCTGGACTCGTTTACCATTCGAAGAATTCAGTCACTCATGAATGGGTATATCCACGAGAAGGTGCCTGCACCACTCCGCACGATGGTGAAGCTGACCTATGTGATGAATGACGACGAACTCATTCTTACGGAGGAAAGGCCAGCGGGTGAAAGGTTTCAATGGGATGTGCTGCCGATCGCCCGGTTTCATTGGGAAGGTGAACAATGGAAGGTATATGCCCGGGATGAATCTAGCAGCTGGAATGCCGTAGACATGATCGAACCCTGCCCGGACTTTGAGGAACTCCTTGAACAAGTTGAACGGGATGAAACCGGTGTGTTTTGGCGCTAATAAGTGATGAGCTTGTACCATCCAGCATGCAGCAGAATTTGCATCAACGCCTTACAAGGAGCTAACAAACATGAGCAAACGTCTTACAAGCGATTCATTAGTGCTGCCAGATAAGGCGGAGCGGCTGCGTTTATTTGGGTCGGTAGATCCCGTGCAAGGAGCTAAACCTGTTCGTAAGGAAGACATGCAGGACTTGCAGAATAGCAAAAATGATTTTCTTTTTGAGCTGCAGCAGGTGGGGATCAGTAATGTGAAGTACCCTTTGAATGTTATTTCAGCCAAGGAACCTGAAAAGTGGTCCACCATTGGAACCTTCCGGGTAACCACATCCTTGGATCGCGAGTCCAAAGGTATTAACATGAGCCGGTTGATGGAACAGCTTCATTCCAGCTACCTGGAGGGTCTGAGTGACCGATTGCCGGACTTGGTTGAATTGACACGGCAGCTCGCGGAGCAGATGAATCAGCCAAAAGCTGAGCTGAAGGTGACGTATCCCTGGTTTTACGAACGTGCTGCACCTGTTACGGGTTTGCCCGGATTGAATCATTCACTGGCCTCCATCACCGTGGGCTGGGAAGCAGGCAAGTCTCCGGTGATCGGTGCGGGCTTGGATATACAAATTACTACGTTATGCCCGTGTTCCAAGGAAATTAGTGAATATAGTGCGCACAACCAGCGTGGAATGCTGCGCATACATATTGACGGGAAACGAGGAGAACTGCTTCCGGGTTACTGGAAGGAAGAATTGTTGAATGCAGCAGAGTCCAATGCGAGCAGCTGTCTGTACCCCGTACTCAAGAGGCCGGATGAAAAAAGGGTAACGGAACATGCTTATGAGAACCCGCGGTTTGTTGAAGATATTGTTCGTTTGGTCGCCGCCGATCTCTATGAGAAGCACTGGATACGCAAATTCCGGGTCGATTGCCGAAACGAGGAATCCATTCATCAGCACGATGCGGTGGCCCGCATTGTATATGACAAGTCCGTAACTCCCTGAAATGATGTTTGAGGAGAACCTTATATATGAAGCAAAAAGAAAAGACGCCGCGAGATGCACGGCGTCTTTTGCTTTTGGCAATGGTTTGAATCGCGCTATACTTCGTACAAAATCTCACCTGTACGGGAAACGTCATAGCCTTCAAAGGATTGTAGTTCCTGCCTGAACTCCGAAGATTGAAGGATGCGCAGGACCGAATCGGTCCACATCTCATTGCCCGGTTTCTTTAACATCACCAGATCATAGCGCTCCTGAGTCAGTGGAATGAAATCAACCTGACCGACAAGACGCGCAGCCTTTTCAATGCCAATGCCCACATCGGCTTCACCGGAACTGACTTTCGCGGCAACCCCCATATGACTGGTCTCTTCCAGGTTATAACCGATCAGGCGGGAAGAAGGAATCCCGTGCAAACGCAGCTGCTCATCAAGCAGAACACGTGCCCCGGAACCTTTCTCGCGGTTAGCGAGTCGCAGGTCAGGCTGATCCAGGTCTGCCCAGCCTTGTAAGCCGCGCGGGTTACCACGCTGTACATACAATCCTGCTGGTCTTGAGAGCAGGTTTACAACGACGTAGGACCAGCCAATCAGAATTTTTCGGATGTAGGGTAAATTGTATTCGCCCGTATCTCCATCGAGCAGATGCGTGCTGACCAGGTCAGACTCACCGCGGTACATGGAGATGAGCCCGTCCAGGCTGCCCATGAAAGAACGCAATGGACGAATGTCCCGCGTTTGTTTCTCCATATGGCGCATGAGAATATCCAGGCTCACATCCTGCCCGGTAATGACGACATGCCGCGCTGCATGGGGGACAGAAGACTCCTCACGTACGATGTGGGATGCTTCGGATACCGGTCTGGCTGGAGCATTGGAGTAGTCATGAACAGATGCAGCCAAAGATTTGCTTGCATCAGCACTATCCATTACTGGCGCTGTCCCCGAGGAATGGCTCGAAGTGGATAGCGGCCCAGCTGAGGACTGCAGCTGCTTGGCACGCCGCTTATATGCTTCCAGGTCGGTGGCATCAATCCTCATTTGTTTGCCGACGCGATAAGCGACAAGGTCTCCTTTTTTAATCAGGTCATACACGGTTAGTTTGGATATTTTGAGCAGCTTGGATATTTCTTCGGTCGTATAGGATTGCTCCTCTGTCATGTGTGAAGATCCTCCTTCAGGTGGCAAAAGCATATATGATCAAGTTCATCAACATCATGTGTAGTTTGCTGAAAGGTTTGATAGTCTCTTGTACTATACCATTAACTGCAGGAGTGTATAAACTAGACCTTCCCATTTGACCGATCTTATGTATAATGAAATATAATTAATTATAACTAGTTATAACTAAATATAACGTGTAGCAGGATCAGGGGGAGAAGAATTGAGAAAAAGGATAGGATACATACTGGGGAGCATGTCTCTCGGAATGGCTCTTGTATTGGCGGGTTGTGGTGCTGGTGCGGACAGTGCGGATTCATCTACAGCAGTTGAGCCGGTGTCCTCGGCACCTGCGACATCAGGAGAGTCCAATTCAGCAGGGAATACAGAGCCGCAAGAAACTGTAGAATTAATCATCTCGGCAGCAGCCAGTCTGACCGATGCGATGAAAGAAATCGAAACAGGCTATGAGCTTGCCCATCCTTCTGTTGAACTCAACTTTAACTTCGGGGCATCGGGGGCACTGCAGCAGCAGATTGAACAGGGTGCACCTGCGGATATCTTTATATCGGCGGCAGCGAAGAACATGAACGCTCTGGTGGACGAGAACCTGATTGCAGCTGCTGATCAGAAAAATTTGCTGCAAAACTCCCTTGTTGCCATCGTTCCAGCAGGTAGTGAACATGCAGTATCAAGCGAGCAGGATCTGACATCAGATACCGTTAAAACCGTAGCTATCGGCATTCCGGAAAGTGTCCCTGCAGGAACGTATGCGAAGGAAGCACTGACGAATGCCAATCTGTGGGGTCAGCTCGAAAGCAAGCTAGTGCAGGGCAAGGATGTCAGACAGGTTCTCCAATATGTGGAGACTGGGAACGCAGACGCGGGATTTGTGTACAAAACGGATGCACTGACCTCGGATCAGGTGAAAATTGCATTTGAGGTGGACAAGAACCGTTATACGCCGGCCAATTACCCGGTAGGCATTATTGAGGGCACGAAACACCGGACAGAAGCAGAACAATTTTACGTGTATTTGCAAACCCCTGAAGTGCTGGATGTATTTGCGAAATACGGATTCTCTATTCCGGAATGATTGTTACGGAGATCGACTGGTCAGCGTTCTGGTCACCTGTCCGCTTGTCACTTCAGGTTGCTCTGTTATCCAGCATTATTGCAGGCGTGCTTGGCATTGCGGTAGCCTGGCAGATGTCACGCCGCTCATTTCGCGGCAAAATTGTGCTGGAAACCGTGTTCATGCTGCCGCTGGTGCTTCCGCCGACCGTCGTTGGCTTTCTGCTGCTCGTTTTGCTGGGCCGCAAAAGTCTGCTGGGACAATGGATCGAAGCCATCTTCTCGGCGCCGGTCATCTTCTCCTGGTGGGCAGCGGTAATTGCTGCGGTGGTTGTAGCCTTCCCGCTCATTTATCAGACCATGAAGTCCGGGTTCAGCGGTATTGATAAGGATCTGGAGGATGCGGGCAGGTCGATCGGGGCGAATGAGTGGCAGGTGTTTCGCTACATTTCGCTCCCGCTTGCAGGACGTGCATTGATGACTGCTTTTATATTGGGATTCGCTCGTGCACTGGGGGAATTCGGGGCCACACTGATGATCGCTGGTAATATTCCTGGCAAAACCCAAACCGTACCTACAGCCATCTATGTTGCAGTCGATTCCGGTAATCAGACCATGGCATGGGCATGGACAGTTTCCATCATGATCATCTCATTTGTCATGCTGCTTCTAACGAGGCAGCCAAATCAGGAAAAAGCTTGAACGACGCATGGCCGATACAGAAGGGATTACATGATGAAGACCCGCACAAGGAGTGCTCCTTGGAGCGGGTTTTATGCTGTATGCTCCAATCCAAACGATCTATATATAGATAGAAAACTTCTATGCACAAAAAAACCAAAAAAATTTCCAAATTTCGTACTTTCAACCCTCGCCTAAAGCAGCCCTTTTCCTGTAAAATAGAAGTAACTGATTCCAGCAAGCACTGAAATAAGGAGAGAGACGACAATGAATACTAAGCCTGATTGCGGCGTATCGTTGCAAATCGACGATTATCTGGATCTTTTGCATTTTGCCATCCAAATTCAGGATCAGGAATGGCAGCAGTCCCTTATCCACCAGCTCAAAATATTTCAGCCGGCAGCGGAGCAGCAGCGGACACCCGAAGAGGAATTATGGACACGGCTGGATTATATCAACAGTAAGCTGACGGGGCTGTGCAATCAGCTGCATGCAGCCCACACCCAGGATGAACGCGACAAATGCAAAGAACGAATTGGCCTCCTGCAATCCCAGCGGCTCGAAGTCGCACGTAAAATTAAATGGGCCAGTCGCAGATAGATGACATCATGAATCGAAGGAGCCTTTTCTCCGCCAGACCGGTCGGGGAGGGGCTTTTTTTGGTATATGAATTTCCTATGCAATGTCCGGATAGAGAAGTTCTATAACATTATCAGGATGTCCTATTAGGCTTCGTATTGCCTCAGGATAACCTAGGGTGATATTCTTTGATCAACCTAATTCCGACTATACAAGTAAGAATGGTTAGTTAAGAATCGGAGAGATGGGAGTTTACATTATATTGGCTGTGTAACACAGCCTGTGGAGGAGATCGGGAATGGCTAAACAATGGGGGATTCATCAATTTCGGACAGCGCTGCTGTTCGTAACTATGCTCGCGGTGCTGGCAGGATGCAGCACAGGCAATGCTTCAAATGAAGCGGAGACCACATCTGCGTCCGGTCAAGATACAGTGAAGAAGATTATCGTAGGTACAGGTACGCAATTTCCGAATGTGTGCTTCATTGATGAGAATGGCAAATTGACTGGATACGATGTGGAATTGATTCGCGAGATTGATAAACGGCTGCCGGAGTATGAGTTTGAATTCAGCACCATGGAGTTCAAAAACCTGCTGCTCAGCCTGGAGACGAAAAAAATTGATCTGATCGCTCACCAGATGGAAGTGAATGAAGAGAGACAGGCGAAATTCCTGTTTAATGATGAAGCTTATAATATTTTCCCCAACAAAGTGGTCGTGAGTCAGAAAAACCAGGATGTGAATTCCATTGACGATCTGAAAGGGAAAAAACTGATTGTGGGTGCAACGAGCAATGCGGCTGTACTGGCTGAGAAGTGGAATGCGGACAATGGCAACAGCATTGATATCGTATACTCGGGAGCTGGTGAAGACACGATTACCCAGATCAAATCAGGCCGGGTGGATGCAACGATCAGTACGCAGTTCGCCATCGATTATCAGAATAAGGCTGTGGACGCCCAATTAAAAACGGTTGGGGAAGCTTTATCGAATTCCAAAGTATATTTCATCCTCAACAAGGACGAGCAGGAGCTCAAAGCCAAAGTGGATGAAGCTCTCAAATCAATCAAAGAAGACGGAACATTAGGCAAGCTGAGCACAGAGTGGCTTGGTGCGGATTATACGGTTGAAGAGTAGCCCGAGAAAGGTGTGCAAGCGGTAATGGGAAAAGCATTCGATATATCCTTGGTTCTGGATTTCATCCCGGAACTGTTAAGGTATCTGCATATTACTCTGATCGTGCTGGGCGGGTCCATTGTGCTTGGTCTGGTAGGCGGTGTGCTGTTAGCAGTTCCTAGACTCTACCGAATTCCGGTATTGAGTCAGCTCGCCACCCTGTATGTATCTTTCATGCGCGGCACACCGATTCTCATCAAGCTGTTTCTGGTCTATTACGGCCTGCCCGAATTGCTTAAGCCAATTGGCATTGACCTGTCCAGAACCGATCCACTGGTATTTGTCATCGTGACCTACGCACTTAGCGATGCTGCATCCTTTGCGGAGATCTTCCGCGGAGCCGTTCGCAGTGTTGACAAGGGCCAGACCGAGGCGGCATATGCAGCAGGGATGACTACGTTTCAGTCCTTTCGACGGATCGTTGTCCCCCAAGCGCTTATTGTGGCTTTCCCCAATATGGCGAATACGCTGATCGGTTCGCTCAAGGACACGTCCCTTGCTTTTTCCATCGGTGTCATGGATATGGTGGGCAGAGGGCAGACGCTGATCTCGGCAACGTCACATGCGCTTGAGGTGTATATCAGCCTGTCGGTTGTTTATTATGTCATTGTTATTGTCCTTGAAAAAGGGTTTGCTCTTGCTGAACGCAGACTGCAGCGTCATGAACGCAAGAGCACGGTGCCTAAGCCAGCGGTTAGAGCTGAACGCCTGAAACGATTAGCGGGGTGAGCATATGTCCATTGATCTCCAGTTTATTTATACGTCTTTTTTCAAAATTCTGACGGCATTGCCACTGACACTCGTGATCACGATTGTGCCGCTGATCGCAGGTTTCGGGATCGGCCTTGCCACTGCGCTGATTCGAATCTATCAGGTGCCCTGGATTCATCGGGCAGCCGCCTTCTACGTTTCCTTTCTACGCGGTACGCCGATGCTCATGCATCTGTTTCTGATCTATTACGGTATACCGATGATTATTGATAAACTCTCTGAACGGTACGGATGGGCTTTTCAATCGGCTTCCATACCTATTCTGGTATTTGTATTGATTGCCTTCTCGCTGACAGCCGGAGCGTATATGTCCGAGATTATCCGTTCAGGTATTCTGGTTGTGGACCGTGGACAGATGGAGGCTGCGCATGCCGTAGGCATGAGTACCTCACAGGCCTTGCGGCGCATCATTCTCCCACAGGCCATCGGTGCTGTATTGCCCAATATGTGCAGCATGTTTGTCGGATTTCTCCATGGATCGACGCTGGCCTTCACGGTTTCACAGATGGATATTCTCGGAAAGGCAGATGTCGTTGCATCCGTCAGTTTGAAATTTCTGGAGGCTTTCATTGCAGCGGCAGTGATCTATTGGGGCCTGACAATCATCGCCGAACGGATTACCGCTCTGCTCGAACGCCGGGTTGCCTTGTATAGCAAAGGAGGGGTTTCATGATTACACTAAGCAATATCCACAAGTCTTTTGGCAAGCAGGAAGTGCTGAAAGGCATTAATCTGACGGTAGAGCAGGGGGATGTGGTCGCCATTCTTGGACCCAGTGGGTCGGGCAAAACAACATTGCTGCGCTGCGTGAACTTCCTGGAACGTGCGGATGAAGGCAAGGTCCAGATCAGCGGATTGGGCGTGGACTGCAAACATGCGCGCAAACACGATATCGTGCAGATCAGACGGAAAACGGCCATGGTTTTTCAGCATTACAATTTGTTCAAACACAAAACGGTGCTGGATAACGTCACGGAAGGGCTGATCGTGGCACAGAAGATGTCCAAGGCAGATGCCCGTGCGCGTGCCCTGCGTGTTCTCGAACAAGTAGGGCTGTCTGCCAAAATCAATGAGTATCCGAGCATGCTCTCTGGCGGACAGCAGCAGCGGGTCGGCATTGCCCGCGCACTGGCGCTGAATCCAGAGGTCATCCTGTTTGATGAACCGACTTCTGCCCTGGATCCAGAGCTGGTCGGAGAGGTATTATCGGTCATTCGTTCGATTGCCCAGGAGGGCATCACGATGATCGTTGTTACCCATGAAATGGGTTTTGCCCGTGAAGTGGCGAATCGGGTTATCTTCATGGATGGGGGGCATGTCGTGGAGCAAGGAACACCCGAGGAAATCTTTTTACGGCCCAAGCAGGAACGAACCCGCCAATTCCTGAGCCGATACTCCTCTGATTGGAGTTATGTCATTTGACGATATAGGCGCAAGCTGGAGTAACTGACGATCCCGGCCCGGCATATGCTGTAGCAGGCAAATGCTGATAGGCCGGGTTTTTCTATGGGTGAAGCAGGCCGTGACGGTAAGGAGGAGGACCATGCAGAGCAAAGTTGATGAAATACTCACACATATTGCACACTCACACCAGCAGCTTGCACGAGTATTGGATGCCAAACGTCAAGTCGCTGTGCGGATGTCTGAAATTATTAATCATTTGCCGGATATCGAACCGGAGTTGGATGGCGTAGAGGGTCTGCTGGATAGCTCTGGACAAATCAACAAAAGCATCATCTCCTATTTGGGGGGCCTTGCGGATCTGGAGGAAGCTGTTGCCGAAACGCTGACCCAGGTCATGCGGGAGATGGCAGGTCAAGAGGAAGAATAAGCCCGGAAGGCGGGTGAGAGAACATGAGCAGAGAACAAAGTCTCATACTGATGCTGGATGCTGCAGCCAAGATGCAATGGAACATTGCACTGATCCTTGAAGCCAAGGCGATTGAAGCTGAGAAAGTTCGGAATTGGGCGCTGAATCACCTGAACGGTGAAGCATTTCTAACCCACGGTGATCAGGTGGCAGAACCGCTGAAAATGCATGATCAGCTGGTTGAAATGCTGGAAGGGTTAACCCGGATGGAAACAGGGCTCTGCAACAACCTGAAAGCTGTCATGGTCGATAACAGTGCTGAAGAAGGCGGGATGGACGGAGGCATGTTTGGCGGCATGGATCTTGGAGACATGGGAAAATGAGTCTGCTGCAGCGTGAGCAGGAAGTTAAACTGGCTCTCATTGAATCCATTGCACACAGCCAGCAGGCCCTGGCACGCATTCTGGACAGTGTAGCCAGCGTAACCGCTCATTCGGAAGTATCTGCCCGCAGTCTTGCCGAGAACATTCGTCTGCTGAGCAGGTATCAGGAAGAAATGTCCCGTATGGTTACGGGGATCAGGTTAGCACGAATTCAGCAAGGGGAGCCCGGCTTGCCGTGGCTCAAAGAACCTGAATATGCGGTACGTATCGTTCGGGACATACAGGAGGAATGTTGATATGTTGAGAAAGAAAAAGTTGAAGCTTAGAACGAAAAGAGCTTTGCTTACACGTGGTGCACGTCTGCGCAAAGTCCGTAAGCTGCGTGCCATCAAAGGCAAACGTGTACTGCACAAACGCACGCTTAAAGGACGTAGTGCGTGGCTCAAAAAAAAGAAACGTTCGGTCCGGCGGCACCGGAGTCCGAAGCCCGTACAACCAGTCGTCCCGGCTACCCCTACCGATCCGAACCCGGACAACGCGTACAGTCAGGGCTACAACGAGGCGTACAACGAGGGATTCAACGCGGGTTTCGCCAAGGGTTTCGAGGACGGACATCAGCTGGCGTACAAGGCACAATAACCGAATAGGCCTGATCAGTGGCAGACGGATTGCTGCAGGTCCAGCACATAGGATCACCCGGGGGATTTATCCCTCCGGGTGATTTGCATGGCCGCAGAAGCGGACATGCCCGTACAGGCCAATGTGGAGGGCAGACGCCAATTTTGCGCCTTGCAGGACACCCGTCCATGATGCATCTGACCCCGGGGCATATCCTTTAGAGGGAAGACCAATCTCGGGGAGAAACGGATACGGAATCTCCTGAAAGGAAGACAGGGTGAAGGATGTGGCAAAAAAACGACACCGATCGCTTCCGGAAGCGAAGATAGCTTACCGCAGCGGATATGCTGAAGGCCGCAGATTCGGCGGCTGTCAGGCCATGATGGAGCGAGTTCAGATGTTTGAGCCGACCATGCGGGATATGAAAGTACTGTACATTCCGCAAGGATTTGATGCCATCGATGAAGGTGTCATCTTAGCTCTGCAGCAGTCTGTGCGTGAATGTGTTGTCGGGTCGCCGGCAACCATGCTGCAGGATGCAAGTCAGCACAGGCCGGATGTCGTGTTGGTCATGAACGGATTGCACGTTTTTCCTGCGGATCACCTGGAACAGGTAGACGGGATACGGGCTCTCGGTATTCGGACAGCAGTATGGTTTGTGGATGATCCGTATTTTACCGAAGATACGGCGACCATCTGCAGGCATTACGATGTGGTGTTCACGCATGAAGAAGCTGCGGTTCCATTTTACGGAGGGAACGGAGCGAGCAGAGTCATCTATATGCCACTCGCGGTTAATCCCGGCATGTTCCAGCCTCGTCGCATCGAGCCTCAGCACCAATACGATATTTGTTTTATCGGCACAGGCTTCTGGAACCGGATCGCCTTGTTCGATGAGCTGGCCCCTTTTCTGGCGACCAAAAAGGTATTCATTGCCGGCAGCCAGTGGCACCGGCTGACACGGTCGGATGTACTCGGCCCTTTTATCCATGAGGGATGGATCGATCCAAGCTCAACTGTTAATTATTACAACGGCGCCAAGATTGTCATTAATGTTCACCGGACCTGCGAGAATGGCGAGGACAATCGCAATACGCATCATCTGCAAGGGCGATCCATTAATCCAAGAACGTATGAGATCAATGCCTGCGGCACAATGCAGATTACGGATGCACGCGGTGACTTGCCCCGCTTTTACCAGCCGGGTTACGACATTGAGACGTTTACGACAGCAGCTGAACTGGAGAGCAAAATCAAATATTACCTGAAGCATGAGCAAGAACGGCAGGCCATGGC
This sequence comes from Paenibacillus xylanilyticus, assembly GCF_009664365.1. Taxonomy (NCBI): domain Bacteria; kingdom Bacillati; phylum Bacillota; class Bacilli; order Caryophanales; family Paenibacillaceae; genus Paenibacillus; species Paenibacillus xylanilyticus. The sequence continues at coordinate 5,265,106 of NZ_CP044310.1, read as the reverse complement.
TTGGCGGGGGCTGTTGACCACGTTGAACCAGCATACGTTTGCCCGCCGAATCGCCCAGCTGCTGGAACATGTGTAGAACAGCAAACCTGCAATACAGCGAACGTTATTTCATACAGAAGGAGTGGCGGTATGTCTATCAAACACCGTAAAAAGAGGAATTACCATACGCCAGTACTCAGCCTGGCTGAACAGGCACGCAAAAACGGGCAGCATGCCGGTTATGATGCAGGCAAGGAAGAAGGGTACCTGCGCGGGCGTGCCAACTATATTGTCAATTGCGCACAGGAACCATTGCCTTTCCGGCAGATCCACGTCCTGTACGTCTCTTCGGGTAAAGGATTCCCCTATTCACCGCTGGATGAGGCGATTATGGCGACCCTGCAAGGCATGGTTGCTCAGGTGTCGCTGACTGATCCGCGGCAGCCGGTATCTGAAATTGCGCTGCAAAATCGCCCCGATTTGGTTCTTGTCCTGGATGGCATGGACATTCCGCTCGAGCATGTTGATGCGATTCGCCAGGCAGGGATTCCGACAGCAATCTGGCTGACGGATGATCCGTACTACACGGATATGACGATGGAACGTGTCCATCACTTCGATCATATCTTCACACTCGAATTGAACTGCGTAGAACTATACCGTCAGAGCGGCTGTGCATCTGTACACTACCTGCCGTTTGCGGCATTCACCAATCATTACTTCCCGATCACGACGCCATCTCCCTTGCACCGGGACGTCAGTTTTATCGGATCGGCTTACTGGAACCGGGTTTATTTCTTCAATCCAATCATGGCACAGATCATGTCGCACAATACGGTATTTAATGGGATCTGGTGGGACCGTCTGCCTGGCTATGAAGCCTATGGCGAGAAGATTGAGCATGGACGCTGGATGAGTCCGCAGGAAACCAATGATGTATATAACGGGACTAAAATTGTGATCAACCTGCACCGTTCCCACGAGGATGATTCCGTCAATAACAACCATCTCAAAATACCACCAGCTTCGCCGAATCCAAGAACGTTCGAGATCTCGGCTTCCGCAACACTGCAGCTGACGGATGCACGTGATGACCTGGCGCGGTTCTATAAGCCGGGTGTAGAGATCGAAACCTATTCTTCTCCTCAAGAGCTGCTCGATAAAGTTGAATACTATCTTACGCACGAGAAAGAGCGCCGTGAAATCGCCCTCCGCGGATTGGAACGGACGCTCAAGGAACACACGTATGGCAGAAGGATTAATGAAATGCTGACCATTATATTCCCTTAATTTCCGGTCGGGAGGAGGTGTGCACAGACCTGCATCCGATATGCATGCAGGTCTGTGCAGCCATGGCGACTAAACCGAAACTCATGTTGTTTTCCCATGTGTGCAATACCCGGAGTATTACCGGGGCAGAGAAACTTTTGCTCCATTTTATGAGGGAAATGGGCTCCATCTTCGACTGCGTGCTTGTTGCTCCGCAGGAAGGCAAGCTCGCCGGACTTGCGCGGAGATTCGATATTCAGGTCAAGATATGCTCGCTGCCCATGCTTCACGGTGTGTACACACCCTACCAGGGCATTGCCAATGATGCAGAACAGCTTCGTTACACACCAGCTTATCAGGACGTGGTTTCCCTTATCAGGGAAACTTCTCCTGCGCTGGTATTGACGAATACCTGTGTGAATGTGCTGCCTGCCATTGCAGCCAAATCGCTGCAGATTCCAGTCATCTGGAAGATTACGGAGATTATTCAGATCAATGCTCATACAGACGAAGCGGTGCAGATGATCGACCGATATTCGGACTGGATTATCGGCATATCCGAGACGGCTGCGGCCCCGTTCAAACATGCGGGCATGAGCGGCAAGCTGTCGGTTCTTCCACCAACCTGGGACCCCGCACTGCCTGCCCCGGACCGCTGGCTTCATTTGCGTGAACGCAAGCGCAAGGAGCTCGGTTTCAGGAACTCGCATGTCTGTATCGGCTATATCTCTTCTTTTATATATGATGCCAAAGGGCTGAGACCTTTCATTGACATGGCACTGCAGCTCTGCGAAACCCACTCAAAAGCCAGGTACTGGATCATTGGTGCGCCAGCAGACAAAAAGTACTATGACGAATGCGTAGCACGGGTGAAGAAGTCAGGATATGCCCGCAGATTTACCTTTACGACATTTGAAGAGAATGTATCTCTTGCCTATACAGCGATGGATATGGTGGTTATTCCGAGCATGGTCAAGGAAGGCTTTGGCATGACTGCGCTGGAGGGCGTTTATTTTGCCAAACCGGTTATTGCTTTTGCCCAGGGCGGTCTGTCGGAGCTGCTGGAAGGAGTCGGCAGCGGCCAATTTCTTGCTCCTCCTGGAGACAGCAATGCACTTGCCGTCTTGGCGACGACCCTGCTGAATGACACGGAGCTGGCGTCCGATATGGCCTGGCGAGGCCGGGCAGAAGCGGAACGATTGTATGGAATTGAAACCTACAGGGCTGGCATGCATACGATGGTGACACAGTGGTTGCTGCGATACCCTGGCTGGTTCCCTTACATTCAGGCACCTAATGGCCCGGTGTATACCTGGGGAGAAGGCGGTTTGCGTACCGTACTTGCCCTGGACCCCGGGGCAGTCAGAGCACTTCTGTTCCCGCTGTCGGTTATTCAGGCATTACCACTCTCTCCACTTCCGCCGATTGCCGTAGGCCACCCTGTTCCCGCTGATGTGATTGAAAAGCGTCCGGCGAGCAAGGTCAGGAAACGGAAAACGGGGGTAAAGAAGCGAACCCGAAAAGCAGCTCAGCAAAAGAGAAAGCATCTGTACAGGGCGAAACCAACGGCTCGCAAGCGCACGACTTCCAGGTCAAGGCGCCGGGCGCGTCGGAAAGGTTCCAATACACGATGAAGGCGGGATAACGATGAAGATCATGACGGTGCTGGGCACGAGACCAGAGATTATCCGGCTCAGCCTGATCATTTCCAAGCTGGACCAGTACGCGTCCAAGCATATTCTTGTGCACACAGGACAGAACTTCACGGAAAGTCTCAGCGGTCAGTTTTTCAAGGAAATGGGCCTGCGGGCGCCAGACTACGTCCTTCAGGACGAAGCTGCCTCGCTGGGCCGACAGCTATCCTCCATGTTTACTCAAATGGAAGATCTGCTGCTTCAGGAAAAGCCGGACAAAGTGCTGCTGCTGGGTGATACCAACAGTGCACTCTGTGCCGTGCTGGCTGAACGCATGGGGATTCCGGTCGTCCATATGGAGGCAGGCAATCGGTGCTTCGATCTGGATGTACCTGAAGAGAAAAATCGAAAAGTCATTGATGCCATATCGACCATTAATATGCCTTATACCGAACAGAGCAAGAAGCACCTGGTTAATGAAGGTGTGCCCAGTCGGCGAATTGTGCTCACGGGCAATCCGATATACGAAGTCATGCGTCACTATGACGCCCAAGTGAACGCCAGCAAAATATTGAAAAAGCTCAAGCTGAAGTCCGGGCAGTACTTTTTGGTAACCGCCCACCGGGCAGAAAATGTAGATCATCCGCCTCATCTGCTGGAGATCATGAAAGGACTGAACCAGGTTGCGGAAGAGCACGGCCTGCGGGTGATCTGCAGCATCCATCCCCGAACGGCCATCCGTATCGCAGAACATTTGCAGCTGGAGATGAATCCGCTTGTGGAATTCCACGAACCGTTCGGCTTTTTTGACTTCGTCATGCTGGAACGTCATGCACGCTGTGCACTGACGGACAGCGGTACCGTTCAGGAAGAATGCTGCATCATGGGTGTACCCACAGTCACCATGCGGCGGACAACCGAACGTCCAGAGACGGTGGACTGCGGCAGCAACGTAGTCTCCGGGCTGGATGCAGCCCGCATTGCGGGATGTGTGAAGGTCATGACGGAGATGGCAAGTGACTGGGAATGCCCGCAAGGTTACAAGGCAACAGATGTATCCGGTAAAGTGGTCAAATTTCTGCTTGGAGGGAAAATACATGTTTGAAAATAAACGTATACTCGTGACAGGCGGTACTGGATCATGGGGGTATGAACTCGTGGCCCAGCTGCTGCCCCAAAATCCAAAGGAAATCATCGTTTACTCCCGTAATGAATCAAGCCAGGTGGCCATGAGCCGCGAGTTCGAGGATCCTCGTCTTCACTTCCGAATTGGGGATATTCGTGACAAGGAAGCATTAACGGCGGCTTGCCAGCAAGTGGACTATGTATTCCATCTGGCGGCGCTCAAACATGTGCCGGTATGTGAAGATCAGCCTTATGAAGCGCTCAAAACCAACGTGATTGGTACTCAGAACGTAATTGAGGCTGCCATCGAAAACCATGTTGAAAAAGTCATCTATATCTCGACTGACAAGGCGGCCAACCCATCCAATTTCTATGGCATGACCAAGGCGATCGGCGAGAAATTAATCGTATATGCGAATTTGCTGCACAGCAATACCCGTTTTGTGACTGTACGGGGCGGAAATGTACTTGGTACCAACGGCAGCGTGGTGCATCTCTTCAAGAACCAGATTCGTCAGAAAGGTGAAGTATCCATCACGGATATGAATATGACCCGGTTCTTCCTCACACTGAAGGATGCCATCACGTTGCTGTTCAAGGCTTCCGTAGAGAGTGTAGGCGGGGAGATTTTTGTCATGACGATGCCTACGTGCAAAATTGTGGATCTTGCAGAAGTGCTCATTGAGGATTCCGGCGTAGAGAACGTGGCCATTGTGGAACGTGGTACCCGGCCTGGTGAGAAAATTCATGAAATTCTGATGAGTGAATTCGAGAGCATGACAACGGTTGTTTACGACGAACAATATCTGGTCATTCTCCCTACACTCGGCATACCGGGATTGCGTGAGCATTACACGAACTGCCCTCCGGTTTCCTTTAGCAGCTTCAGTTCAGAACATCAGTTGATGACGAAAGAGGAGATTCGCGACATTCTGAAACGCGGAGGATTCCTGTCATGAAGCTCCTGATACTTGGGGGAAACGGAATGGCCGGCCATGTTATGGTCGACTATTTCCGCCGTCAAGGTCTGCACAGTGTCTTCTACACCACGCGGGATGTGTCTGACCCGAACGGTCTGCTGCTGGATGTAAATGACAGCTATATGGTGGATCGTCTGGTGGAGGCTGTGCACCCGGACGTTATCGTTAATGCTGTTGGAGTGCTGAACAGCTTCGCAGATGAAGATAAAATTACCGCGTATCACATTAACGGCTTCCTTCCGCATCGTTTGCGGAGGGTGGCCGACACCATTGGTGCCCGACTCATTCATATCAGCACGGACTGTGTCTTCAGCGGGGACCGTGGTTCCTATACGGAGAATGATGTTACGGATGGGACATCATCCTACGCGATTACCAAGGCACTGGGTGAGGTTCATGATCCAGGGCACCTCACGATCCGCACCTCGATAATTGGGCCGGAAATCCGGAAGAGCGGCATCGGCCTGATGCATTGGTTTATGTCCCGCACAGGTGAAGTGGGTGGATATACGCGTGTGTTCTGGAACGGTGTAACTACACTGGAGCTGGCAAAATGGGTGGATCATTATCTGGCGTCACCTGTCAGTGGCCTGATTCATCTGGCGCATCCTGAACCGGTTAGCAAGCACGATCTGCTGCTTCTTTTCCAGCAGACCTGGAATAAGCAAGATGTGAATATTGTGCCTGATGACAGTCTTGTGCAGGATCGTACCCTCGTTTCCACACGCGAGGATGTGAAGACAGACCTTCCGGATTATTCTACGATGCTGAAGGAGCTGGCATTATGGATGGAGCAGAGCTAACGGGCAAGAACGTGCTGATTACAGGGGCCTCCGGTTTTACCGGACGGCATGCTGTAGCATATTTCAAGAGCGTCGGCGCTAAGGTTGCCGCCGTGGTGCGGCGAGCAGGCGTGCATTCGTTTGGCGAAGGCGTGGCTGTACATGTGTGTGATCTGAATGATAAACAGCAGGTGCGTCAGCTGATTGATGAGGTGCAGCCGGATTACGCGCTGCATCTCGCTGGGAAAAACTCAGTCCCCGACTCCTGGTCGGACCCGCTGCTTGTACTGGAAACGAATGTGATGGCTGTTCTGTATTTACTGGATGCTCTTCGGAGCTGCCCATCGGCACGGACCGTCATCGTGGGATCCCGGTTGAAATACACCGTCGAACCAGGCCGAAAACCAGAGCCTCCTCATCCTTACAGTCTCAGCAAAGCACTGGAAGAGATGGTGTCATTGTCATGGATGTCCCTGTTTGGGCAGCAGATCATGCTGGCTGAACCCGGGAATTTGATCGGGGCCGGTCCTTCTACGGGGATCTGTTCACTGCTTGCAAGGCATGTGGTTGCCTGTGAGCAAGAGGGCAAACGTGAAGCTTTCCGTCTATCCGGACGGGATAATACAAGGGATTTCCTGGATGTACGGGATGCGGTCAGAGCCTATGCCACACTTCTTGTGCATGGAACTACGGGGACTGTCTATCCGGTGGTTTCCGGGACGGAGCGCAGTCTGGGCGAAATCGCGGATACCTTGCTCTCCATGTCAGAGGCAGAAGTGCCTGTCCGCTGGGACGGAGCCTCTTCAGGACCGGATGGGGCTGGCAAGGAGGAGGAGCTGTCGCTCCTGCGTAAACTGGGATGGCAGCCTCAGATTCCATTTGCCCAATCCCTTCAGGATATTCTGAGCGATGTTCGGAAGCAAGGGGGAGGGGCCAAATGAATCCAAAAGTATCCGTGGTCATTCCATTTTACAATTGCCCTTATGTGCAGCAGGCGATCCATAGCGCGATCAACCAGACGTATACCAACGTGGAGATCATTGTGGTGGACGACGGCTCGACAAGGCATGCGGAGCTTCTCCAGCCCTACCTGCCTCATATCTATGTGCTTGGCAAAAGCAACGGCGGCACAGCCTCGGCTCTGAATCACGGCATTCGTCATGCTTCGGGTGATTATGTGGTCTGGCTAAGCTCGGATGATCTTCTCTATCCGGATAAAATACGTTATCAGGTCGAGTTCATGCAGCGGGAAAATGTGCTTGCCTCACATACCAACTTTCATTACATCAATGAACATTCAGCGGTTACCAAGCTGCATGGTGGAGCAGAACCGATGGCTGACGTTGAATGGCTGCGCCGTTTTGTGGGTGGCAATCCTGTCAATGGTTGTACCGTCATGATCCGCAAGGATCTGTTCGGAGCTGTAGGCCTCTTCGATGAGCTGCTTCCATATACGCATGATCTGGATCTCTGGCTGCGTATCCTGCTGAATGGATATCGTTTTCCATACCTGAATGAACCCCTTACGGCATATCGCTGGCACGGCGGGATGGGGTCGGTGCGTCATGCGGAGACGATTGGCAGGGAAGCCTCCATGGTCTGGTCCAGATATCGTGAACCTTTGCTGCAGCGAATTGCAGCCATGGGTGGTTGAACCGTATGAAGGGATTGAGGGGTTATGGGAGCAAGTCGCCATAATACCCTCTTTCTATGTATCCGCTCATGCGTAATTCTTGATCTTTCCCTCACAGATGCCCGCGAACCGGAGACAGTTCCATCATATGATAAGGGTAGGAGTTTTATAGAGACAGGCGAGGAAAGGGGAGGCCCGAATGGAACCCAAAGTTTCAATTGTCATCCCGTTTTACAACTGTGCTTATATTGAGCAGGCTGTTCACAGTGCTCTGAACCAGACATATCCTCATATCGAGGTTATCGTGGTGGATGACGGGTCTACGAAGCATGTGGAGAAGCTGGAACCATTTATGGATCGTATCACCTATGTTCGAAAGGAAAATGGGGGGACGGCTACAGCCCTGAATGAAGGGATCAAGCGTGCGTCGGGGGACTATTTCGTCTGGCTCAGCTCGGATGACGTCATGCTGCTGGATCGGGTAGAGAAACAACTGGAATTCATGCTGAAGGTTAAAGCCTCCTTCTGCCATGGGGCCTATCATTATGTCAATGAAAACAGTGAATGGATGGATACGGTGCAGCCGGAAGTAGGCAGCCGTCTCGAGATGCTGCAGGTGCTGCTTGAAGGCTGTCCCATTAACGGCTGTACCGTGATGCTGGAGATGGATGCATTTCGGAAGTTCGGCTTGTTTGACACCGAGTTCCGCTATACCCATGACTATGAGATGTGGCTGAGATTATTCCCGGTCTATGAGCTGTTTTATTTTAACGAGCCTTTGATGTGTTATCGGGTTCATGATTCAATGGGTACCAAAAAACACTTTGAAGCATTAAAGGCCGAGATGGAAATGGTTCAGGCCAAACATCGGCCCATTTTGCTGAATCTGCTTCAGATCGGCGGTTATTGGCAGTAATCATGGGTACAATCCGACATAAGAAAGATAAAAAGCACGTAAAAGAGAGGGTAATTCTTCTGGTTCTCCTGAGTTGTGGACCAGTGGGGATGCTCTCTTTTTGCTTTTTCATGATTCAGATCGTCTTTCAATGGAAATAACCCTCTTGCAGCAAGAGGGTCAGCATCCCCAATATGATTAATCATTAGAGCACATAATAGCCATTGCTTCCGGATCAGGCAGGGTATACCCCTTGGGGAGTGTTTCTACCAAGGCATTCATAATCTCGTAATTCACTTCAATGTGGGGGGTAGAGACAGGGACGGAAAACCAGCCATTATATAAATCACTAGGTACCAGCAGGGTCATATCAGGTGCCCTCCTTTTTGAATTGCTTCCTGGTATACCTGAAGTGTGCGCATTCCCATTTCCTCCAGGGAGCGATACTTCTCTGCCCAAGCCTTGGCCTGTGCGCCGACCCGCAGACGAGTGGCGTCATCCTGCAGCAGGGCGTTCAATAGTGCGCTCAGGGAGTCCGCATCCTGCGGAGGAACGACCCAACCGGTATGAGCAGGCTCAACCATCTCCGGCATGCCTGCCGTACCGCTTACGATAACAGGAAGTCCGGCAAGCTGGGCTTCCGTAACCGAGAAGGGCTGCGTGTCCTGCAGGCTGGGCTGTACATAAATATCGGCACGGCGCAGGAACGAAGGGATGTTGTCCAATTTGCCCCAAAATACGATATCTCCTGCTACACCAAGATCATTAGCCTGGGAACGCAGGTCTTCCATCAAATTCCCTTCTCCCGCAATCCAGCAGACCCAATCAGAGCGAAGTTGCTTCAGGCTGGCCAGAGCGTTGATCAGGACATGAACGCCTTTGATAAATTCCAGTCTGCCTGTGAAGGCGATGACCTTCTTGCCTGCAGGGGGCCGCTGCCGGAACCGGACGGAGGCCTGGGAACGGTAAGCGGGAAGGTCCACAGCATAAGGGATCAGCCGGAATTTGTCCTCAGGAACCTGCAATGATGTGAGTGTACTTTTGATCCAGCGGCTGGATACCAGAATAAGCTCGGATTGTGCGGCGCTCCGCTGCTCCAGTGAGAGGAAATAGCGTCCCCGTCTGGATTGCAAATAGGCTGGAAGCGAAAGCTGCGGTTTGGATTTTTGCTCATCATAAAAGGTTTCGCGTGCAAGTGCCCCGTGATAACTGGTTACCATGGGGGTGTTCTTCTTCAGAATACGTTTCATCGCGACGGCTGCTACGGGATCTTGTGCATGAATCATGTCATAGTGTTCTACACCCAGACAGGCAGCAGCCATTTCAAATGCATATCGATTCAGTTCGTAATACGCGAGGAGAGGGTCGGCTGTAAATTGCGGAAGATCTGTCGGATTGAGCTTGGCTTGCAGCATAGGCCATACGTTTTCTTTGGAAAAGTTCCGATTCAGGTTACGGATATAAACTTCATTCTTCGCGCCGTTCGTTCCCATGATATCGACTTCGACGCCAAGTGCCATCAACCTGTCGGCGAGCTGTTTCACATAGGTCCAGATGCCTCCCATCTGCGTAAGCTCCCAATAGGTAACGAGCAGAACTTTCATAAGTACCTCCTTGTCACGGCCTGCACAGGCGGTTCTGCTATCCTTCTATTCTATGAGAGAAGCTGTGCCAAAGGCCGGGCAGGAAGGTACATCTGTCAAAAATGGGTGAATACAACTGGCATAGGATGTAGGGCAGCATAAACTATTTACAGGTCGTACACAGCAGAAGGAGGCACAAGTGTGGGGGCATATATAATGGAAGTCCATGAGGGCATGCTCCAAACAGCTATTCCGATTAAGTATATCGACGTGGAGGTCGCATTCGCAGGGGAAGACGGAGCGGATGTATATGTCGGCGGGATCAGCCCAACCAGTGGAGAACTGTATCGGCATATCTTTCATATTGGAGCAGAGTTGACCGGCAGCAGCCGTAACCACATCATTCATGACCTGAACGTTTCATCTCATATGTGGCAGCTGCGAATCATCAGCAACAAGAGCAGACCCTATCATCTGGCGGTTCGGCTGTATTGCAGAAGTGCTTGCGGCCAGACACTGGGTGTGCTCTCTGAACACCAGATGATTAAGCTGGCAGATTAGTTAGGCAAGGCGAATGATGGAGAACTAGCCAAATCGGCGGAGCAGGGGAGAGCCTGTTCCCTTTTTTGTGTTTGCTTATACTGAATTTTACATAAGAAAATGGCTTGACAGCAAAGGTATTTTCATTAAAATAAAACCATGGTTAAAACAAAAGTTTAAAACGACGGTTTAAAACAAATGTTTGAATCAGTCATGATTATAAGGCTGTACGCGAGGGCTTTCCCTCCAAGCCGGAAAAGAGAGTGGTCAATGAAACAACAAACAGCAGTTCACCAGAATCCGGAGGAGTTCTCGATCAAAACGATTATTCTTCCGCTCTTGGCCATCATCGTTGGTATGATTATGGTCATTCTGGATAGTACGGTCGTGAACGTCGCCATTCCGAATCTGGTACAGTACTTCGAGACGGATCTGAAGACAATCCAATGGACCGTAACGGGCTATACCTTGGCATTATCGGCAGTGATCCCATTAGCCGGATGGCTCACGGATCGTTTCGGTGCCAAAAGAGTCTTTCTTTTCACCATAGCCATGTTTACCCTCGGATCGGTATTATGCTCGATTGCACAGTCTCCCGAGCAATTGATTGTGTATCGGATTATCCAGGGACTTGGCGGAGGAATGGTGGCTCCAATCGGGATGGCTATGGTTTTTCGTCTGGCTCCTCCCGAAAGAAGAGGCTCCATCATGGGCATGCTCGGGATTCCAATGCTGCTGGCTCCTGCGCTGGGACCGGTATTGTCTGGCTGGTTCATTCAGTCCCTCAGCTGGCACTGGATCTTTCTGATCAATCTGCCAATCGGTATCGCTGCTTTTATTCTATGTATCAAATTTCTGCCTGATACGGACCGTGGAAGAACACCTGCGCTGGACCTGTTAGGCATGATTCTCGCACCGATCGCCTTCTCTATGCTTGCCTATGGTGTAAGTGAGGGAGGCACAAGCTGGACGTCCACCTCAACACTGACAGGTGTAATCGTTGGAGGCGTGGCGTTGATCCTGTTCATCATTGTGGAGCTGCGTCACCAAAATCCATTGCTGGAACTACGGGTGTTCAAATCCTCTGATTTCACACGAGGCATTATTCTGGCGTGGGTTTCGCAAATTGCTTTGTTTGGGGCCATGATTTTGATTCCGCTCTACCTGCAGCAGATCAAAGGCTACACGGCTTTGGAAACAGGGTTAATCCTGCTACCACAAGCGTTGGCATCCGGTGTAGGCATGCCGCTTGGTGGCCGTTTGTTTGATAAAATCGGGGCGAGACCCCTTGCATTCGTGGGTCTGGGTATCATCTCGGGGGCACTCTTCATCCTGTCTTCCATTACATCGGAGACGGGCCTGGGTCTAATTATTCTGAGTCTCGTGATGATGGGACTCGGTATGGGTCTATCCATGATGCCACTGAATACCCATGTGCTTAACGCTGCTCCGCGCAAATTGGTTGGTCGGGTCACACCGCTTACCGCTGCTGCGCAGCAAGTCGTTGTATCTTTTGCGGTTGCTGGTTTGACCGGTTTCCTGACTTCCCGAATTGCGTCCAACACAAGTGGTACGGACGTTGCATCTGTCATTAAGGGTCTCGTGTCTGGTTTTAACGATACGTTTTTCCTGGCCGCGTGCATTGCATTGTTCGGTTGTTTACTGAGTCTTATTCTCCGTAAACCAAAACGAATGCAGGAAGAAACGCTCCAGACCGGGGATGAACCGGATCCGGCCATGATGATGGGGCACTAATGATCATCCTATTTTATGAATAGGTGCTTAATCTCTTTAATCCGAGGCAGTTCAGAACATATCTGAACTGCCTTTTTGCATTGCTCATGAGAAGATGCTCAGGGCGGTCATCATTTCCCGGAAGGAAATAGCGTACCGATCCGGAGAGAAAGAGGCTGTCATATGCTCTCTGCCCTGTTCACGGATATATTCACGCAACTTTTGGTTACGCATGAGTTCGATCCCTTCATCTACTGCTGCATTTACATTGCCCAGAGGATAGAATTTGCCTGTCTTGTTATGGGTTATGAACGAACGTACACCATCCGAATCGGTGCTGAGTACGGGGCATCCGCAGCTGATGGCTTCAGCAACCGCATAACCAAAGCCTTCAAGAAGGGATGTGGAGAGCATGATTCCTCCAGAAGCTGCAATCATGGAATAGAACGTAGGCATCTGGGAGTGAGGAACATTGACAAAGATGCCGATGCGGTCCTCCAAACCATATTCAGCCAGCATATGACGGAACATCACTTCGTCTTCGGGATTGGCCAAGCTTGGATCATGAAACAGCCAAAGTCTGGCTTTGGGGATTTTTTTGATGATCTTGCTTGATATGCTCAAATATTCTCGCCAGTTTTTGTTGTGTTCCAGCCTCCCGACCCAAGCCAAAACCGGATAGGGTGGAGTGTCAACGGGAACTGGAGCAAACGTCTCGGTGTCCAGCATATTGGGGATAACAAATCGGTGCAGCCAAGGGCAGATATGAATAAACATATCCAGCAAGTGATCGGTAGGAGGCAGAACAGCAGCGTCACAATGGGCCTGGAGGTAAGGAATCGCCATCTGAATCGTTTCAAGTGCCTGATCTCTCGTACCGAGACCCTGAGCTTCAAATATAATTCGTCCTGTATAGCCTAGTCCTCTCAATCTGCCAGGCATGGAAATATCCGAAGTCACAATAATGGCGTCATAACGCTGGCTGTGAATCAAAAAACGTATTTCTTCATCATTGGACGCGGTGAACACCGGAGTGCCGGTGCTGTTCTGCAAACCTGATCCTGTATAAAGGTACAATAGATGCGCTTCAATGCCATGACGTTGCAGAACGGCTGTCCGCAAGCGGTTCAAGGTATCCACGCCACCGCTTGGTACAAAAAACGTGAATAATACTTTCACACGGTTCACCCTCTGACTTTTGTGCAGGAACTCATACTCCTGAGCATTTTGCATCAATCCAATAAGCGACTTCCAATCCTCAATATATAGATCGAGATGGTCCTATTCGTCTATAATATTGTTCCTAGGAGCGAGTGGAATCGAATGATGCAAAATGCTGACTCCTGTACTGTATGGTACGTATCCCCAATGCACAGGGTGTGGGTGAAACCCAAGTTGTTCACATTTTGGACATATTTTTTTAATCTTTCTTTTAAGTGTCATTAAGCTGGGTTTAGGATAGCCCCCGTAAAATACAAGGAACTTCCCGTGTAGACCATCAGGATTGCTTGATGGCACACGGGTATTTTAACGGGAAAGGATGAATAATGTGCTCGAAGTGAAACAGGTCAGCAAAGTGTATGATGGACGGCGCGGCGTGCATCAACTGGATTTCACAATGGAGCGCGGTGAGATTGTTGGTTTTCTGGGGCCCAATGGTGCCGGCAAAACGACAACGATGCGCATGATCACCGGTTACCTGCAACCCACCGCCGGGTCGATTGTGGTTGATGGACAATCTGTGCATGATCAGGGCAGAGCTGTTCGTTCCAAAATCGGTTATCTTCCGGAAACACCGCCGCTATATCCGGACATGACGGTGCAGTCCTATTTAAAATTCGTGGCGAACCTGAGGGATGTTCCGGCACGCGAGATTAAACTGCGGATCAGTGAGATGGTCAGCAGGCTGGGGCTTCAGGAGCGGGAGAAACAACTGGTGCGTGGACTATCCAAAGGTTATAAACAGCGACTGGGACTGGCGGGAGCCATTATCCACAAGCCTGATCTGCTTGTCCTGGATGAGCCTACATCAGGGCTTGACCCGAATCAGATTATGGAGATTCGTGATCTGATCCGGGAGCTCGGCGAAAATCATACGGTGCTGCTCAGTACACATATTCTGCCTGAAGTCAGCACGCTATGTAACCGGATGTTGATTATTAATCAGGGACAGCTCGTACTTGACGGTTCACCACAACACTTTGGTTCTTCAATGGGGGATCAGTTCAAGGTATCCATTGAAGTCAAGGCGACAGAGCAGCAGCTACATCATTTGCTGACACCTTGGGAGAAGGTGAGGAGGGAAGTTATTCAACCCACGGACGGAAACGGCAGCACAGATCAGCAGGGAACGGTTAAAATGCTGCTTACCGGAGATTCACCCGAGGACTTCCGGGAAGAGCTGTTTTATCTTTTATCCGGAGCGGGACTGCCGATCCTGGAAATGAAGAAGGAAAATCTCAGTCTGGAGCAGATCTTCCTGAAGCTGACTACAACGGAACCGGACAATGAGTCACCGGATGAAGATACGCCTGACCCGGCTCGAGAAGACTCTGCGGATTCGCCAACAGAGGAGGAATCCAAATGAGACGAATGATGGCTATTTGCAATAAGGAACTTCAGGCGTATTTTTTGTCACCCACATCCTATTTCGCCTTTGCGGTCTATGTGCTGATGACAAGTTTATTGTTTTACTCCAGCTTCGTGTATTACCAGCCCAGTATTGTGGATTATCGCCTAGTTCTCGGTGATATCTTATCCATGCTGCTGTTTGTGGTGCCTTTATTGACCATGAGACTGGTTGCTGAGGAATTCAGGCAGGGTACAGATGAGCTGCTGCTGACCTCCCCGGCTCGGGTAACGGAAGTCATATTTGGGAAGTATCTGGCCTCTCTGGCCATTCTGATCGTGCTCATTCTGTGCAGTCTGGTCTATCCGTTCATTATGTCGTTCTTTGGAACGTTGGATCTGACCTCGGTTTGGCTGTCGGCGCTGGGACTCTTCTTCCTGGGCGGCAGCATGATGGCGATCGGATTGTTTGCTTCTACATTATCTCAGCATCAGATGGTGTCTGCGGTGGCCGGTTTTATTATTTTGCTCGTATTGTGGATGCTTGATTCATTCGCAGGCAATACCGGTTCTGCACTGCAGAAATGGCTTGATCCATTTGCGCTGACGAACCGTTTTGACAGCTTCACGAAGGGTGTGCTCAGTGGACCGGATATCTTGTATTATGTGACGCTATCAGGCGTATTTCTGCTACTGAGCATTCAAATCGTGGAACGGAAGCGGTGGAGGTGAGAAGATGAAAAAATGGTTGAGTCATACGAATAGTACGGTGCTGTCTGTAGCGGTCATCGGCATTTTTATTTTGCTTACGCTGTTTCTGAATTCGCTTGGCGGATTCCAGCTGGATCTGACGGCAAACAAACAATACACCTTATCGGACCAGTCACTGACCGCGATCAAAAATGTAAAGGATGACGTTAGCATTAAGGTATTAACGGTGGAGAATGCCAACAATACCGTCTTGAATCGCGAAGTAATGGACATGGTTCAGGAGTATACCAAACGAAACAGCAAGCTCAAGATGGAACAGTATAATCTGACACAGGAACCGACGCTGGCCTCGAAATACGGCATCACAGGCAGTTCCATCGTCCTGGAGCAGGGGGATCAATATAAAGTTATTGATATAGCCAGTCTGTTTACAGCAGTAGGGGATGGCAGTGATGGGTCATACCAGTTCACGGGGGAGGAAAAATTAACGCAGGCTCTGATGAATCTCTCTTCCACCGAAAAGAAGAAAATGGTATTCCTGACAGGGCATGAGGAACTTGGTCTGGATCAGTTGACCACGCTTCGTTCGTCCCTGGAGCAAAACAACATTACAACAGAAGAACTGCAGCTCAATCAGGCCGGAGTGGTTCCCGAAGATGCGGACGTACTCGCGATCATTGGCCCGCAGCGTGATCTGAGCGACACTGAATTAAAAGCCATTCGAACCTATCTGAGTAATGGGGGCAAGCTGATGTTGTCCCTCGGTTTTGTGGAGGATATGAAATCCAGCTGGAAAAATATCGACAAGCTCATGGCCGATTATGGAGTGGTTGATGAGCATGCCGTGATGGTGGACAACAAGCAGGCCAGCACGATGGGACCACTATGGGTTGTACCCGAATACGGTACACATGCCATTACAGATAAACTGTCCGCAAGTCAGTTGTATCCGATGTTATCCCTGTCGATTGCCCTGACAAGCAAGGAACAGGAGAAGTATACACTGTCGCCACTGATTCAATCTTCGGATGATAGTTACGGCGAGACGAATATTGAGGGCTTGCTGCAAAACGAAACCGCGAATGATCCGGATCAGGATATTCAGGGACCTGTCGAGCTCGGTTATGCAGCAGATACGACTGAAGGCAAACCAAAAGCCGTAATCCTTGGATCTTCCATCTTCATGCAGGATTCGGAAATCGGGAATGGCGGTAACCGTGACTTCATTTTGAATACCGTTAATTATTTAAGTGAAAAAGAGGACGGGTTAACCATTCCCCCGCGGGTGCAGGCTGGTTATGAAGTGGCTTACCTGAATGGTGAGCAGGCCAGAACGATTTTTTTCGCTGCGATTGTGGGTTTCCCGCTTATCTTTGTTATCATAGGTGTATTCTTATGGTGGAGGCGCAGACGCGTATGAAGAAATGGATTCCGACGATTCTGGTCGTATTGGTACTGATTGTGGGCTGGATTTATGCGGCCAATCAGAATTATTTTCGCGAAGAAGAGGCGGTCAAGGTCCAGCTGCTTGGCATTCAGTCTGATGATATCCAGTCGATCACCATTCATGACCCGAGTACAGATCAGACGGACGAAGATGCTTCTTCCTCTTTATCTGCCCAATTGGAGCTGAAAGACGGCGTATGGAGCATGGTGGAACCCAAGGCGTACCCGATTAACGGTTATACCATCAGTAGCTGGCTTGATGCGCTAACCGGAGCAGAACAGGAACTGGTGGTGGAAGAGACACCGACCGATCTGGAGAAGTATGGATTGGGTTCGACTGCTGCCCGTTTGGATATCAAAACCAAGGACAGCCGTGACATCATATTAAAGATCGGCGGACAGCTTCCGGCAGATGATGCCCGTTATGTTCAGGTGAATTCCGGTCCTGTTGTTGCTGTGAAGTCGGAGTCGATCAGCAATATGGAGCTGACAAGGCATGATCTGCTCGATACGACACCGTTTAATCTCGATGATACGAATGTGGCTTCTCTGGACTGGGAAGGAGAAGCAGCGACCTGGGTACTGAAGTCGGCTTCGGAAGGCGGTGCGGCCGAGCGGACATGGACGCTAAATGGTGAGACGGTTGAATCCACGGAAGCCGTATCTCTCATCGGCAAAATTAAAAATCTCTCCACGGCGGACGACGTTCGCAAAGCCTCCGAGCTCAAGGATGCTGTGCCCCGATTCACACTTTCTGTGGAGCAGAAGGTAAATGGAGAGAATGTAACCGATGTGTATCGGGGGCTTAACGTTGCATCCGAACCGGATATCATTTACGTGATAACACCAGATGGCCAATGGGCATATTCCCTACAGGCGGATGCCTTGCAGGATGCGGAGAAATTTCCTGATACGGTGAAAGCAGCTGACGCATCGTCGGATGCAGGAAGTGCAAGTGAAGATTCAACCTCATCAGCAGAGTAGTCTTGGAAATGTGATATACGCAGTTAGATAAACTAAATCCATAGGTTCATTCGGAAAAAAAGCGGTGTCGCACATAACGTGCTGGCGCCGCTTTTTTGTTTTTTTGTTGCGCAGGACAGGTTCCATATCCTTTCAGCATATCGGGTACTTCAGAAGCGCATCCTATCCTTGTGACCTAAACCATACACATTGGAGGATGAGACATGCCAGCAGCCAAAAAGGCGAAAGCAATCAGCTTATCATTGTCTACTGCAATTTTTGTAATGGCCGGACTGACAGGGTGCGGTGATGGCCGGGATAACAACAATTTGCAAACCAATAATGCGGGTCAGGAAGTTCGAGGCCTGAACCGTTATGGTGTGGAAACCAATGGAATGGATGGCATTCGTGCCAAGAGTTATCGCATGCATAATGTCACTGACCTGAAATCCAGTGACGAACTGGCTAAACGCATTACCGAAATGAAAGAGATCAAGTCGGCCAATGTACTGTTAACCGACCGTAACGCTTATGTTGCTGTCCGTTTAACTGACGGTCATGCCGGCAAGATGGATAGTCAATCGAATCGTAACGGTAACCATAACAGCACGATGAACGGTACTTTGCGGAATCGTGCGAGTGGAACCATGCGAACGGAGAGCATGAATCAGGATCTGGGTGGTATGCGCGTTCATGCGGGCGACGGAACGATGTCACCGTACACGACCAGTGGTATTGCGCCAGGATTGAACACCGGTTCGGCTACAGACCGCAGCCATATGGGGAACGACCGCAGCATTTACGGAACAATGGGTACCGGATCATTTGGCATGATGCGCGGGCTCACGAACACGGGCAGAGAACGTACGATGAGTGATGGCCATTATGGAATGCAAAGTGAAGGACAGGGCGTAGGACAACGCCAGGACAGCTCGGATGACAACACGTCTGAAGAGATCAAAGGCAAAGTTGCAGCCAAAATCAAGCAATTTGCACCGAATGTAGAGAATGTCTATGTATCGGCCAATCCGGAATTTGTCGAGCATGTGGAGTCCTATGCCAAGGATATTCGTAACGGCAAACCCGTTAGCGGCATGATTGATACGTTCCAATCGATGGTTGAACGCATCTTCCCCACCAACGCCATGAATCAGCGCCGTGATGGTATTCTTGGTGATGGCGTGTTAAACCGCAACAACAATAATGATGGCATTATGCATCCTAATCATCGGTAAAAACAGCTCAACAAATATGCCTTTGCGCGGATGGGTACATCAGTGGCAAAGGCATATTTTTTTATCCCAGCATCTACGAAAAAGCAGAACTACATAACGCTGTGTATCTTCCATTACGAAGGATCAACAAATGACAGCCCATTTTTTTCATAAAACTGAACCATCGCCCTTGACCTGACATAAGATGAGTTGACTGTATCCCCTTAACCTTGTTACACCAACACAACCCGAGCAAGGAGGGGTGAACATTGAAGGGTATCGATCATAAAAGCAAATTTTTGTTGACCCACCGTGAACGCGAAGTATTCGAATTGCTGGTTCAGGACAAAACGACGCGTGACATCGCAGGGCAGTTATTCATCAGCGAGAAAACGGTGCGTAACCATATTTCGAATGTGATGCAGAAACTCAATGTTAAGGGTCGTTCGCAAGCAGTTGTAGAGCTGATTAAGCTCGGAGAACTGAAGATTTAGTTGCGAATAACAGTTAAGATGTCGAAGCAGCATGAAAGCCTTTCTCTATTCTCCAACGTTGAAGAATGGGGCAAGGCTTTTTTGCTTTTTAGACGGGGTAGCCGATCATGAAGTGAACAGTAAAGATCAAGTGATAGCGGTTGCCGCTATTATTAAAATCAACCATAATAAGCTTATAGATCATGACTACATAAGAAATGAGAGGAAAGAAAAATGGATCAATTCTTAAATGAATTTGAGGACAAGTTCAGAGCCGGCTTTCTTCCCGATCTGGAGCAAACGCTGCAAGAGATGCAGCATGAAAAAGTATATGCTTGTGCGTTTGGAACAGACAGTGACTGGATCACCCTGTTTATGGCGGCCAATACGGAGGAATCGCTTGCGAGGCATATTGCCAGGATGAAAGAAGAAGGCCTGTGTGACAGTGAGCAGGACGAAATCTACTATCGATGGGGCTGCTCAGAGTATCAGTATGGCGAAGATACGCATTTCAACCATATCAGCCGATTGTTGTATGCTGCGGAAGATGTACAGCATTATAAGGATGAGATGATACAGATTATTGCCAAGGTCGTGAGTGAAACACCTGATGAAGTTTTTGCCCGTTACGGACAATCCAAGGCAGACATTACGTTCTTCATATCCATGACCGATGATGATGAGGCTGAAGAACTGGAAAATCAATCGGTTGTATTGATGACAGAAAGTAGCCTGGCCAGTGAGTTTTTGAAGCGGTATGATGGTCTGGAGTAGTTTATCGATTGGAGACAAGCTAGCCTTGCCACACCATGTATAAGATGAGTTAACGGAATGGACTGCAGTATATTTGGGTTCTTTCAGAGTCTTTCCCTGTTCTTCATCGGATTAGGGAGAGGCTTTTTGTTATAACCTGAAAAGAAATGAACTCCCTACATAAGGCTGTTTTCTCGAATAAACAATCTCCATGAGCTCTTCGAAAAAGGCTGATAAAAGAGCTGCTCCAACGCCTCGTACCGGGCCTGATCCAGATGCAGATAGAGCGCCTTTTTGGCGATTTTGGCAGCTGGTTGCGAAGCAGACTTCCGACTTCCCGCTTTTCGCCTGACCGGAATATGAAACTGCAACAAGTCCTCCAGGCGGTGCCATCCTTCCCAGCTCATTCTTCCGCCACGTTTCCAGTCGATTGCATACAGGGCATAATAGTCCCGACCACCGCTTTGCTTGACAGCAATAACCCAGGAGGAAGGGATAATTTTTGTTGTTGTCGTTGATTCACTTGGGGGTGCTCCTTCGTTGATCGATAGACTGCATTCATCATTACTATAAGCCTTACGTCTTGTCTGCTTCAAGAAGCGATGATGTAAACTTTCATTTTGAAGATGGAGTAAATTCCCTTGATTTGCAGATGAAGCTTGATTAAAATGAAGTTATAAAAATTATTTTCTTTATTTATTATAAAAATATAAAAATTATTTTCAGAGGAGTATACTCATGGCAGCCATCATACATGCCTTACAGCAAGAGCTGGATGGACTTCCATCACAGGAACGGCGAATCGCAGAGGTTATCTTGCAATCTCCGTCGGATATCCCCGGCTGGACAATTAATTACCTTGCTGAACAAAGCGGTACCAGTCCGGCAACGGTCACTCGTTTCTGTAAGTCCTTTCACTTCAAGGGCTTCCCGGATTTTAAAATGAAGCTCGCCGCAGAGCTGTCTCATTCAACGGATAAAACGGCTTATCAGGATATCGTGGCAGGCAATCCGTTGTCCAAAATTGTGGAGGCCATCGAGGCCAACCACCTTGCCTCCATTGCGGATACCACCCGGCTGCTGGATTTGGGCAGATTGGAGCATGCAGTTCAGCTGTTATGCCAAGCACGTCGCATTGATCTGTACGGTGTGGCGACCTCATCCATCGTGACACAGGATTTCTATCAGAAACTCGTGCGAATCGGCAAAAGCTGTACGGCCTTTTCGGATTCACATATGCAGATTACGTCAGCTTCCTCGCTAAGTGAAGGAGATGTGGCCATGGCCGTATCCTACTCGGGTGAAACGCCTGAGACCATCGATGCCCTGCATTGCGCCAAACAGGCGGGAGCTGCAACGATCTCACTTACTTCCTACGGGAACAACAAGCTCGCCGGAGTATCCGATATTCCGCTATTTACGTCTTCACTGGAAGAGGGCATGAGACGGGGAGATATGGCTTCCCGGATTGCGCTGCTGCATGTCATTGATATTTTGTTCACAGGCATGATGAGTGCCGATTTTGACCGCTTTATCCCCAAACTGGAACAATCGTATCACAATGTGCAGTCCTATCGAGTTCAACAACATGGAGGTGCGTGAGATGAACATTCGTATTTTTGAAAATGAAGAAGACCTGAATGCTACAGGTGCTGGCCTCATTGCCAGCTTGCTGCAAACAAAACCACGGGCTGTGCTCGGACTTGCAACGGGAAGTTCTCCGGTGGGCATTTATAAACAGCTCATTAACTTGTACCAGAAAGGGCTGGTGAGCTTCGCGCAGGCTTCTTCCTTCAATCTGGATGAGTACGTCGGGCTTCCGGTGGAGCATCAGGAGAGCTATCGCAGCTTCATGAATGAGCAGCTCTTTCATCATATTGATATGGATCTGGCTAAAACGCATGTACCGAACGGGCAAGCAGCAGACCTGGACCAGGAATGTGCCTTGTATGAACAGCGGCTGGATGACCTGGGACCTGTAGACTTGCAGCTGCTGGGTATTGGACACAATGGTCATATTGGCTTTAACGAACCGGGGAATGAACTGACCGGACGCACGCATGTGGTGGATCTGAAAGAAGAGACCCGCAAGGCCAATGCCCGTTTTTTTGCAAGTATTGATGAAGTCCCTGCTCAGGCCATAACGATGGGGGTAGGTACGATTCTGAAAGCCAAACAAATTTTGCTGATCGCCCGCGGTGAGGAAAAGGCCGAAATCATTCGCGAAGCCTTCATGGGGCCGATCACAACCCAGTGTCCTGCGTCCTTGCTGCAATGCCATCCGAATGTGGTTGTACTGCTGGATCGTGCTGCCGGGAGGTTGGTAAAATGAACGGAACTGACATAGCCCACTCCAACAAAGAGAGCGGCAGCCCCGTTTATCTTCTTCGCGGTAAAATGGTACTGCCTGAAGGTCTGGCGCAGGATGGCCTGCTCGCCTGGACCGAAGGGAGAATCATATACGCCGGGTCACTGGAAGGTCTGCCGGCATCCATCCGTGATCAGGCGGTTCCTGTGCCTGTACCCGCTGGGGGCGTTATCGTCCCCGGGTTCATTGATATCCATGTCCACGGTGGTTATGGAGAAGATTTCATGGATGCAAGCCAAGAAGTGTTGGACAAGATTACTTCCTTTCACAGTACGCAGGGTACCACTGCCATGCTTGCAACGTCCATGACTGCTCCGAAGGACAGACTGGATGAGGTGCTCGCTGAAGTGTACCGTTATCGTTCCAAGCCCATGCCATACGCCCAGCTTGAGGGCGTGCATCTGGAAGGGCCGTTTTTTAGTCCAAAATGGCCTGGAGCACAAAATCCGGACCATATTGTACTGCCTAATGTATCATGGCTCGCCGAATGGGAAAAAGAGTATCCCGGCCTGATTCGCCAAGTTACGCTGGCGCCGGAACGGGAAGGGGCACTTGAAGTTATTGCATGGCTGCGTCAGCAGCGGATTACTGCAGCGCTCGGTCACACGGATGCGACCTACGAAGAGGTGGAGCGAGCGGTTGAAGCCGGGCTGCATCACGCGGTACATACGTACAATGCAATGACTCCGCTGCATCATCGTAATCCCGGAGCCGCGGGAGCCGTACTGAGTGATCCAAGAATCAGCGCTGAAGTGATTGCTGATGGCATTCATGTACACCCTGCAGCGATCTCCATCCTGGCCCAGCTGAAGCAGTCTGCCGATCAGCTTGTGCTAATCACAGACGCCATGTCCGCTGCCGGACTGGAAGACGGGGAATACAAAATCGGCGACCTGCCCGTGATCGTGAAGGAGGGCGTAGCCCGATTAAAGGACGGCGGCGCACTAGCGGGAAGCACCCTGACGATGATTCGTGGCTTCCGCTATCTGGTACAGGACGTAGGCATGAGCCTGAACGCTGCATCTCGCGCAGCCAGTCTCACCCCGGCACGCCTGCTCGGGATTGATCATCGCACCGGTTCCCTGGCTGCAGGGAAACAGGCAGATATCGTTTTGCTTAACCAGGAATTGGGTATTGAGGGTGTATGGGTTAAAGGCAGAATGATTGGCGGTTAAGGTAGTGGGTGAGGGTACAGAACTTTATCATCAGGAGTAAGACAGAAGCATGACGGTTTTTCGCTGGAGAGGCAATCGGGTGAGTAATATGTTAAAATAGTCTCAAAAAAAGACGGGATCTGCGGATCACGCATAACGGAGGCGTGAAACATGGAACGTAACGCTATGCTCGAGTTCGATCCATTTCTCACAGAGCTGGCGGAAAAACTGCACGTGCACGGATATTATGCCTTTTATGGTGAGCATTACAATGAAGCCGATATGGAGCAGTACCGCAGACACCTGTTTAACTCATTCCGCAATATCGTATGGGTAGAGCTGGATGCACGCAAAAAATATATGATTGTCGATCATCGTGGACGAAACACCGTCATGAAATTGATCGATGGCATGCTGAATACCCGTAGAACGCTGCGGGCCAATCAGGCGATGGCGGGCACGGATACGTCCAACGTTCAGCAGGAGATTACCCATCTGACGCAGTTGGTGCACATGCTAAGATTTACGACGTTTAGAACATAGAAATATCAACTAAGCGAGACTTACCCGAAGGGAGTCTCGCTTTTGTATTCGATCAACCCTAACGAAACCATACCACCTAATCGCAAGGCTCCATACAGTCTGCCAAAGATAACGAACTCCAGTCACGTTAACACAACGTTTTCCTACTCGAGGTACGTCTACAGCATGGAATAACACGTCTCGGATTCGTTAAACCAACCATCTCATGATAATCGCTTAATAACGCTCGCTCAGTTCGTTAAACGGTCCAGGTCTCAGATTAAGCATTAATTTCTATCCTAGCACTACAATTTCTACCGACAAAAAGAGTGCCCCGTTATAAATCAAACGGGACACTCTTCTTTTTGATTACACTTAACCTCTATCCACATGTAAAGATAGCCTCAATCGTAAAATAAGTTTTGGGAAATGCTGAAAAGTAGTGAAGGGAACGAAATCGACTCAAATAAAAGCGACAGCCGTTAGGGCTATCGCTTTTCTTTGTTATTCCTCTATCTATACTTAAGTTGGATAACTATTTACACGATTAACGGAGCGGGGAGAAAAAAGCTGAAGAAGCGGAGCGTTCGCGTTTATCACCGGGATTTCTCCCTTTAACAAAGGGAATCAAAGAAATCCGGGGATAACAGCGATCGGAAGCTTGTTCTCCCAGCGTAGTGTCCTCGTGTAACGAGTTTTTTAACTTTACAAGCTCTTCAAAAATTGTACAATCGTCAACAACCCTTTATCAAAGTTCTCCAGGTTGAAGTGTTCATTCGGTGCGTGCAGGTTCTCATCCGGCAAACCAAAGCCCATCATCACGGCAGGTACGCCGAGTACACGGGAGAGCTTCTCAACGATCGGGATGGAGCCGCCATCTTTGGTAAACAGGGCACGAACGCCATACACCTGCTCATAAGCGTCAGCCGCTTTTTGCAGGATTGGATCGGTCGGATCGGTATTGAACGCAAAGGCTTTCTCGATTTGTTTCACATGCAGCGTGGCACCTGGCTGTACGTGTGCACGCAGGTGTGCTTCAATGCGATCCAGCACCTGTTGAGGGTCTTGGTCGGCAACAAGGCGGCATGTAATTTTGGCATGAGCCTCTTTTGGAATGACGGTTTTGGTACCTTCACCCTGGAAGCCGCCCCATACACCGTTCAGCTCCAGTGTTGGACGTGCGCCAACACGTTCCACGAACGAGTAGCCTTCTTCACCGTACAATTGTTCCAGTCCAAGATCCTGGCGAAGCTGCTCTTCATTGAAGCCTTGCTTCACGAACTCTTCTCTCATTTCCGGAGAGAGGGGGAGAACGCCATCATAGAAACCATCCACGCTCACGCGGCCTTGCTCATCATGCAGCGAAGCGAGCAGGGATACGAGCGCATGCAGTGCGTTCGGTACACCACCGCCGAAGGAGCCGGAGTGTAGGTCGGTGTTGGCCGTATTCAGATCTACCTCGAGCGAGCAAAGACCGCGCAGGCCTGTGGAGATCGCTGGTTTTCCTTTTTCGAGCAGGGAAGTATCGGAGATCAAGACCATGTCTGCACGAAGCTTGTCTGTATTGTCATTCAGGTAGATCGGCAGGTTCGGGCTGGAGATTTCCTCTTCGCCTTCGATGCAGAATTTCACGTTAACCGGAAGTTCCTTGTTTTCAGCGAGCAGGGCTTCTACGGCTTTAATATGTAAGAAGATTTGTCCTTTGTCATCTGTCGCCCCACGTGCGAACAGTTTTCCGTCCCGAACAGTAGGTTCGAAGGGAGGCGTTTCCCACAGGTTAAGCGGATCGACAGGTTGCACGTCATAGTGTCCATAGATCAGTGCTGTTGGTTTGCCATGTGCATGCAGGTGGTCTGCATAAACAATGGGATGACCAGCGGTTTGAATAACCTCTACATTTTCCATGCCTGCACGTGTCAGTGCATCTGCCGCCCATTGTGCAGCACGGTTAATATCCTCTTTATGAGCCGAAATGGCCGAAATGCTGGGAATGGACAGCCATTCATTCAGTTCTGCCAGATGTTTTTCTCTATTCTCTTGAAAATAAGCCTGTTCTTTCATTAAAAAAGCCTCCTTCATGTTTTGCTTTATCCTATTGTAATCCATTTTGGCATCTTAATAAAACATTGGTTAAAAAATGATCAGCTGTGTACCGTTCCATTCCGCCGGAAATTGTGAGTATAATACAGGAAACGGATTTCATCCATATTTTCTCAGCAGGGGAGTTGGGGAAGTTCCCATGATAGTCAGACCACATGCAAGCAGGCAGGTGAATGATGATGGAAACGACTAAAAGAGAGAGACCGCCAGGTCGATTGGTGCGTTTACCCAGGTTCACTTCCGGACGCCATAAAGGACGTTTTTACCGGAATAGCCTGATGATTATTTTGCTCATTGCCAGCATCCCCGGCTTGATTACAGGTATCGTGATGTACCAGATGGTTGTTGGCAGAATGGAAAATGAATTCAATCGCATGCATCAAAGCCAGATCGAGAATCGGGCACGCAATGTGGACGACCAGCTCGCTTACCTGGAGATGACCCTGTCACATTGGGCCTTTGAACCAAGGTTTGGCAATGCACTGCGAACGCTGGACTTTGTCTATTATTTTAATGAAACGCAGGAGATCGTTACCACATTATATGTACTGGAAGGGTCACATCCCCTGATTAAGTCTGCACAGCTGTATTTGCAGGAACCGAAGCCGATCCTGTTCAACCGGGAGTATAACGAATTATTAGATGATGCGAAAATAAAAGCCTATGACCGTTACCTAGCCATGGGCAATCATGTGTACTGGACAGACTGGGTATCCAACCCAAGTATTGAACCAGCAGCTGCCAAGAACAGCAGTCTGCTGCATACCGATGCAGGCAACGCGCTGGTTCTGGTACATAAAATCCCGGGCGAACATAATAACCCGTTCGGTGCACTCATCATTACCCTGGACAACGAGAAAGTCGCCAGTTTATTGAAAACGCTTACTCCTTATGACGAAGGCTTAACCTTTCTTATGGATCAGGAAGGCAACACGCTGGTCACCGGTAATCCGGGAGGGGGCCAGCAGAATTCAGCCTTTGAACAGCAGCTGAAGGAAGAGGTTGCACAGCATGCGGACAGCACATCTTTTTTGTTCAAATATGAAGATCAGACCTACTCCGTATCCTACGGCTCCTTAAGCCGAATTGATTCCGAATGGACGTATGTCTCCGCTGTACCGCTGACATCTGTGACATCACCGGTGAAGCTGGTATCCAAAATTATTGTCATTGCGAGCGCAGGCAGCCTGCTGCTGGGGCTCATGTTATCCTGGCTTGCTTCACGGCGGATTTACTCTCCTGTGGCGAGAATGCTCCATCTCCTGACACCAGGCAAACATGAGGCTCAGGCCAATCCGAGGCTGGACGAATTCCAGCTGCTGGAACAGCAGTGGAATGAGCTAACTTCCCGGAGTCTTACCGCACACCGTCAACTGCAGGAGCAGCTGCCTCATTTGCGTGACAGCTTTGTGCTGCAGCTGGTTCAAGGACACTTATATGCCTACAACGAGGAAGACCTCCAGAAGCGCATGAAGAATCTCGGATTCGAAGTGGAGGGCCAGCAGTTTTTGCTGCTGCAAATGTATTTTACGGGTTATGCCCGGCTGCAGGGACGATTTGGAAGCCAGGATACCGGCCTGGTGACCTTTGCAGCTGTAAACATTATTGAAGAGGTGGCCAAAAGCTATTTTAACCAAGTCAGTATGATGAACTTTCATGACCTCTCATCAGCCATGCTTGTCATTGCACCGAAGGATGAACAGCTCAAGCCGCAGGCATTGCTCTGGGGTCAGGAGCTGGTAGAGGTTATCGGGAAGACGCTCAAAATGAATGTCACGGTCATGATCAGTCACTCCACAGATTCCTTGCATGAGCTGCCCGGCATCTTTGTTGAGATGGAACAGGCTGTTGCTTATCGCAGCATTGAGGAAGGGAGTCAGATACTCGATCTGGAAGATGAGCAGTGTTTTCGCAGGGCGGAAGAAGCGACTTATCCGCTGGGCTTGGAACGTGAGATGATTCAGGCAATCAGGCTCGGCAAGCAGGAGGAAGCGGATCGGGTGCTGGAACAGTTTATGGGCGAAATCGCCCGGACGGGCAGTACGGAGTTTCAGGTGCAGCAGATGATGCTGCAGCTGCTCGGAAGTGTTCAGCATATGATGCTGCAGACGGGGGTAACGCCTTATAAGCTGTTCGGAGGCTGCAATATGTACGAACGATTGTCAGCAATCCGCGAACCTGCACAGATGAAGCAGTGGATGATGAGTAAGGTGCTGCTGCCCTATATACAGGAAATCGAGCTGCGATCGCAGGAGCCGCTGAAACAGGTGGTGGAACGGACGATGCTGTATATGGATGAGCATTATCGTAACGAAATCTCACTGGAAGGCTGTGCAGATGCAGAACAGATGACACCCTATGCGCTCAGCAAAGCCTTCAAGCAAGTATCGGGCATGAACTTTATTGATTATTTGACAAAGGTCCGAATGGAGGCGGCCAAACAGCTGCTGCGTGAGACAACGATGAAAATTAATGATATCGCAGCTGCTGTTGGTTATCAGCACAGCTATTTTAATCGCATCTTCAAAAAACAGGAGGGAGTAACGCCAAGCCAGTATCGGGATCAGTGGTTTGGCAAATGATCTGTGTACCACCTTGCTGTCTCACCGGGATCCGAACCATCGGATTCCGGTTTTTCTTGTGGAGAAGGATGGAAACAAAGAAGGATAAGGCTGCAAAAATGTGCAATGGGGTATTATGCAAAATGTCCAAATTGAAGCAAAAGTGGCGTCATAGCGGGTTTTGTGGCCTCGCACAGTACGTGAGCAAAAAATGAAGGTTGCCGGAAAAGGGGGCTCTGTATAGTCTGAATTACAAGCTTAATTGATAACGCTTACATAAATGAGGGAGGGGAGAGATTATGAACGGGAAGACCGAATGGAATGGAAATACCGCAGCTGCAGCCCAGGCGGATATGACCACGATGCCGATGAAGCGAGAGTCGAACTGGAAGAGGCAGATCAAGCGCAACAAATGGCTGTACGTGCTTGTGCTTCCCGGATTTCTGTACTTTGTTATCTTTAAATATTTGCCCATGTGGGGAATCGTCATTGCCTTTCAGGACTATCAGCCTTTTCTCGGTATCAAGAACAGTGAATGGGTGGGCATGGAGAACTTTACGACTTTTTTCTCCAACCCGGACTTTTTTCGATTGCTGCGTAACACGCTGGTTCTTGCCATATATGATCTCATATTCTTTTTCCCGGCACCGATCATTATTGCCCTTTTATTAAATGAAATCAGGGTCGCGTTCTTCAAAAGAACGATTCAAACGCTGGTGTATGTACCCCATTTCGTGTCCATGGTGATTATCGCCAGTATCACTTACGTCTTCCTGACCCCTCAAGGCGGGGTACTGTACGACCTGATTGCCTGGATAACTGGAAAGCCAATTGATGTATTATCCAGTCCGGGTTCGTTTCGTCCACTGATTATCATTCAGATGATGTGGAAGGAGATGGGCTGGGGAACAATCATCTTCCTGGCCGCACTCGCAGGCGTGGACACCGAGCAGTATGAGGCCTCTATTGTGGATGGTGCGGGACGATTGCGACGCATGTGGCACATTACGCTGCCGGCGATTCGCACAACCATTGTGATTCTGCTCATTCTAAGACTGGGGAACTTTTTGGATACGGGATTCGAACAGATTTATCTGATGACCAATTCGCTTAACCGGGATGTGGCCGATGTATTTGATACCTATGTCTATACGGTAGGGATTACGCAAGGGGCATTCAGCTACAGTACCGCAGTAGGATTATTCAAATCGGTCGTGGGGATCATCCTAGTCCTCGGCAGCAATAAACTTGCCAAAAGATTTGGCCATCCAGGGATTTATTAAACTGGCATTCTGCATGATTCCATAAGGAGGAAAGCTCATGAACAGCCGTCTCTACAACAGCCCAGCCGGCAAAGTATTTGATATTTTCAACTACGTCATGCTGGGTATCCTGGGCATACTGACTGTCCTTCCTTTCCTGTATATTATAGGGAATTCGTTCGCAACCGAAGCCGAGATTACGGAACGCAGTTTCTTTCTCATTCCGAAAGTCTTCTCCTTCAGCGCGTATGAATATATTTTTTCTTCGTCCACCATTTTCCGCAGCATTGGCGTCTCCGTATTTGTAACGGTAGCAGGCACGCTGGTCAATCTGTTCTTCACGCTGACGATGGCTTATCCGCTATCCAGAAGCGACTTCTGGGGCCGAAACGTCATGATGAACATGGTGATCTTCTCCATGCTGTTCGGCGGAGGAATGATTCCGACGTATCTCGTCATCCGTGGACTAGGATTGCTTGATTCTTACTGGGCCCTTATGCTTCCTGGCGCAATCAGCGCTTTTAATTTAATTGTTGTCAAAAACTTTTTTCAGCAAATGCCGCCCGGGCTGGAGGAAGCGGCCCGTATCGACGGTTGCTCGGATCTCGGGGTACTCTGGCGAATTGTCCTGCCATTATCCAAACCGGTGATTGCCACGTTTGCGTTATTTTATGCCGTAGGGCATTGGAATAACTTCTTCTCGGCACTCCTGTACATTTCTGACAGTGACAAATGGCCGCTGCAGGTGATGCTGAGGCAGATTGTTCTGCTCTCGCAGGCAAGCGTTGGGGATATGGCCAATATGGATCCCAATTTCGTACAGCCACCGGAACAGTCCATTAAAATGGCTGTCATCGTGGTAGGTACCATTCCGATTTTGCTCGTGTATCCGTTTTTGCAAAAGCATTTTGCCAAAGGTGTCATGTTAGGCTCAATCAAAGGCTAAGGCCAAGGGGGAGAACGTATGGGACAAAAAGCGGGAATCAAAAAAACAGCACTTGTACTTTCGGCAACATTGTTACTGAGCACGGTTCTGGGAGCATGCTCCACGGACAAAACCAACGATACGGGCGAAGCGGCTGCAGGTGGAACCGATCAGATTACCATCATGCTTCCGAACTTTGAAGCCGAAAATCCGCCTGAAAACAGTCCAGTCATCCAGAAGCTTGAGGAATTAACCAAAGTGGATGTGAATCTGCAATGGGTACCGAGCAGCTCTTATGAGGACAAATTCAACATTACTCTGGCCTCGGGCAAACTGCCCGACGTGATGGTCGTGCTCGGCAAATCCCCAAGCTTCATTAACGCTGCACGCACCGGGGCTTTCTGGGAGCTGGGGCCTTATCTGAAAGACTACCCAAACTTGAGCCAGATGAACGAAATTATTACCAACAATGCCTCCATTGACGGCAAAACCTACGGCATCTACCGGGGAAGGCCGCTGGGACGTAACGGGATAACGATCCGGAAGGATTGGCTGGAGAATCTGGGTCTGGAAGCACCCAAAAATCTGGATGATCTTTATAATGTGCTGAAAGCATTCACTACAGATGATCCGGATGGCAACGGCAAGGATGATACGTACGGTTTGGTAGCGAGCAAATTTAACGGGCCGTGGGACAACATGCAAATCTGGTTTGGTGCACCCAACAAATGGGGCGATGATGGCAGCGGTAATTTGATTCCAGCACACGAAACGCCTGAGTATATGGAGGCACTGAAGTTTTTCCGTCAGATTTACAGCGAAGGTTTGGTGAACAAGGACTTTGCTGTGATGGATGCGACCAAGCTGCCTGATCCGTTTGTCAACGGGCAGGCGGGTGTCATGATTGACGTAGCGGATAACGCACAGCGGATGGAGCAGAAAATTCTGGAGAAGGACCCATCGGCCACCGGGCGGGTGGATGTGCTTCAGGCGGTGGAAGGACCCAAAGGGCTGCGTGACATGCCAACCTCAGGCTACTCCGGTATGATCGCCGTCTCCAAAAGTGGTGTGAAAACGGAAGAAGACCTGAAAAAGGTGCTCGCATTCCTGGATCAATTGAACGAGCCGGAGCTCCAGGCTTTGCTGTCCAATGGTCTGGAAGGTAAACAATATGAGAAAAAAGGGGAATATGTTGTTCCAACCACCGACAAGCTTGCACTGCGAGATCTGCAGGGTCTGAACCAAATATTGATGTTCCTTCCGGAAGACCGCGCCTTCCGGGTTGAACCGACGCCGGTTCGTGAGAAGGTAGCAGAGGTACAAAAGGCCAACGAGGAGATCGTTGTTCCGAATCCGGGTGAGCCGTTGATCTCTGACATTTATGCACAGAAAGGGCCCCAGCTGGATAACATCATCAATGATGCCCGTATCAAATTCATCGTGGGACAGATTGATGAGAAGGGATTCCAGGATGCAATCGCACTGTGGAAGAGCAGCGGCGGTGATGAATATGTGAAGGAAGTCAACGAATTGTACGCTGCATTGAAGTAGCCAAGATCGAGAGCCCGGCAGCCGTACGTAAGTACAACAGAAGCTGTCGGGCATTTCCATCTATATCAATTTTTTAAAACATTTTGTATTTACAGGCTCCCTAATTGCTTTTTTAAGGTATAATCTTAGCCAAAAAAACGTATATGAACACAAATGAACTGTAATGGAAAATGAAAACACTCTTTCTAACAGGGAGGAAAGCGACATGTGGAACGGGGAGGCATTTGCGAATCCTGCCGCGCAGTACCGGATTCATCCCTTCTGGTTTTGGAATGGGGATATGGAGGAAGAGCAGATCAAACGGCAAGTGAATGAAATGTCATCACAGGGTGTGGGCGGTTTTTTCATTTGTCCGCGTCAGGGGCTGCAGGTCCCCTATTTGTCGGATGCCTGGTTTGATAAGGTTCGAATTGCGGTGGAAGCAGCCGAGACCTGCGGCATGGAGGTATGGCTGTATGACGAATACCCCTATCCTAGCGGCATGGCAGGTGGTGAGGTCACCCTGGATTTTCCTGAAGCCAAGCAGCGCCAGCTTGTGCATCATCAGCTGCATGTGCAGGGCGGAGAAGCTGTTGTGAATCATGAGCTGCCGTGGGGGCGAATTCTGGTTGCCAAAGCCGTTCCAAGAGACACAGAGGGTAATCGGTTATGGGATGAGTCTATTGATTTGCGACACAACATCGGCAATGTCCAGACCGATCAGGTCTATCAGGAGACGGGTCTGACGTCTTATAATCGCAAGCGATTTTTTACATATCGCACGGCTTTCCGCCTGGTGTGGGACCCCCCGGCAGGGAATTGGGATGTAATCCTGTTTCAGGAAGTGGAGATGGGTGATTTCAAATATTACGGCCATTTTGTTGACCCGTGCCATAAGGAAGCGATGAGCCGTTTTATTGAACTTACTCATGACCGATATGCGGCGGCTGTTGGAAGTCATTTTGACAGCGTTATCAAAGGTATGTTTTCTGATGAAATTGCACCGCTCGGACGTATTCCATGGTCTCCTCAGCTGCCTGCATATTTTGCCGAACGCTGTAGATACAGTCTGATAGATTCGCTTCCTGCCCTGTTATACGGTGATGTTCCGGACTCGGCTCGTATTCGGTATGACTATTATCAATCGCTGCATCTGCTTCTCAGGGAGTCATACCATCAGCAGGTGCATGACTGGTGCGAGGATGCGGGAATCCAGTATGCCGCAGAGGTTCCTGGCGTACGGATGACGACTCAGTTGTTTAGCCATATGCCAGGGGGAGACTCTGCACATGAGAAGATTGGGCGTCCCTTATCCTGGATTCTGGAACGGTACGGCAAAAGAATGCGTGATAATCCGAAGATGGTCAGTTCCCTGGCGAGACAGCTGGGACGCAGCCGTAATTTGATCGAGTGCTTTCATAGTGTGGGCTGGTCGATGACGCTGCAGGATGCGAAATGGATGATTGACCGGATGGCTGCCATGGGCACGAATTTCTATAATTTCCACGCTTTTTTCTATACGATTGGCGGGTTAACGAAGCATGATGCACCGCCATCCCAGTTTCTGCAGAATCCATACTGGAAGCATTTCCGTCAGCTTGGAGATTACACGGGACGAATAAGTTATCTCATGAGCACGGGGACAGCCGATATTCGGATTGCCGTTCTTGATCCGACGACCACATTCTGGAGCCTGATGGGCAATCCTCTGCATGGGTTTGAATACAGCGGTGAGGATGAAGCCGAACGGGCGAGATTGGAGCGCCTTACGAATGATTGGATGCGAATTGGTGTGCATCTGCTAGAGAACAGACGTGACTATGACCATCTGGACCCTGAACTGCTGGCTGAAGCCGAAATTACGGGTGGAACGATTCAGATTGGTGCTGCCAAATACGAAGTGCTCATCCTTCCACCGATGCTGAACCTGGAGGCGAATGCCTGGAAGCAGGTTAGACGGTTTGCTGAGCAAGGAGGAACCGTCATATCCGTCGGACTGCCTCCGTACATTTCAATTCAGGAAGGGAGTCCAGAAGGCAGTGAAGCAGCAACTTTCTTCGGTGCAGGGGATCAACCCGAGGAAGAGTATTGGGGGCATGCCGGTGAGATCAGGCAGGCCAGCAGCGAATTAATGTGCCTGCAAGGTGAGGGGGAAGTCTACTTCCTTCCGGTTGGTGCAGGTCAGGGGGATGATTCAACTCTTGAATTGATCTCGCTGCTGCTGGATCAGGTGCTGCCAGAGCCTATCTGTTGGATTATGGAGGAAGAGAGTGCTTCCTTGTTGATGCAGACCCGCCAGTTATCAGATGGTGAATATATGGTGTTCCTGTCCAACCAGGAGGGGCAGCAGTTAAAGGGACAATTGAAGGTTGTTGCCAAGCGGTTATGGAGCAGTACGGATGCCTCATCGGATAAACGTGTGCTGGCAGAGCGGCTTAATCTGGAGACAGGAGAACGGGAAGTCTTGCCACTGACCAGCAGCGGTGGTGAGTGGTGTATCTCACTCGGGTTTGCCGGATATGAAGCACACGCTGTGCGGCTGACTCTGCAAACAAAATCTTCGGACGACACTTTCGTTGCTATAGGCAAGACCGGAGCGGCTGCATCATTCAAGCCTGATGCTGCATCTATGCCATCTGAATCCGTTATTTTACCTGTAGAAGGGCCATGGCGACTGGAGGCCATTCAGCCCAATACCCTTCGAATGGGACAGTTCCATCTTACGGCAACGAATGATAATGGCGTGATCCTGGAGAACAAGCATGCAGGCGTGAAGCCCTTTATCGATCAAGCGGCTGAATTATCGGGGCATCATCACTTACCTGTTCAATTTAATCAAGTATTTGGCACGCCGAAGAAAGCAGCAATTGCCTATCCGATTCAGTGCCGTTACACTACAGCTTTTGAACTGGGAACGACTTTGCCGGAGTGCCGTCTATTTATGGATCGGGCAGCCATTGCAGGGCTGTGGATCATGGAAATCAACGGCCACACCATAGGACCGGATCAATTCGAATCCGTGGAGATCACAGATTATACCAACATTGCCTGTGACATCAATGAGTGGCTGCGCACGGGTTTGAATGAAATCACGATTACGGTACAGGTCACGAAGGATGAGGAAGGAATCCTCGATCCTCTGTATCTGCAAGGACGGTTTGGCGTGCAGTTTCATCACGAAGGGATGGTCTCCTTGGTCCGTGAGCCGGATACGGCCATTCGGATCACACCTGAGCCACAGCCGCTGTATCCGTATTATGCAGGAGAGATGAGCTATAAACGCAGCTTCTGGCTGGATGAGCCTGATGCAGACGCCGAATCCTTTGAATTCGAATTCAGTGAATGGCTTGTGCAGGATGTGGCGGAGGTTCTGGTCAACGGTTATAGCCTTGGCGTGCGCTGCTGGTCTCCGTATCGCTGGAGTGGAGAAACGTCCTGGCTCCGTTCAGGTGACAACGAGATCGAAGTTCGCATCACCAATACGTTGATTGGTCTGCTCGAAGGTACCTATTTTGATTCGGATAGCCATAGCTTGCATGAGTTTGGTGTTGGACTAGCTGAAGAATAAATTTGGAGATACAAGCAGCCAGATAACCATTTGCATGCAGATGAATCGGAAGAAGGCGTTTTTCGATATTTTGAGGTGAACGAAACGGTGGAATAACAGGGTGAGAAGGAGGTCCAAGATGGGACATCGCATTCAGTTTGATCGATATCCTGGCGGTGTGATGAAGGCACTGACGCTTAGTTATGATGATGGTGTGGTCCACGACCGGAGGCTGGTAGATATTTTTAATCGCTATGGACTGCGAGGCACTTTCAATCTGAACTCCGGTACGCTCGGGAAACCTGGGCGAATTGAGTCGGAGGAAGTCGCTGAACTGTACGCCGGGCATGAAGTGGCTGTGCACACGGTTACTCATCCTACTTTGCCTTATGTACCGGATGAGCTGTTGAACGAAGAAATCATGGAAGATCGCCGAGCACTGGAGCAGCTTGTTGGTTATCCGGTGAGGGGAATGGCCTATCCCAATGGAGGGTTTGATCGTGCACTAAGCACCAAACTGGAATGGTTAGGTCTGGACTATGCCCGGACGGTTGAATCCCACGGGAGATATACGCTGCCTGAACGCCCGCTTGAATGGCGCCCAACCTGTCATCATAAAAATGACCTGGCAGCACATGCCGAGCGTTTTATCCAGCATTCCAAAACGGGTACACCGCTCCTGCTCTATGTTTGGGGACACAGTTATGAATTCAATGATAATGATAATTGGGAGATCATTGAGCAGTTTGGCCAGCAGATCGGCGGCAGGGACGATATATGGTATGCAACGAATATCGAGATCGTTGCCTATTGGAAAGCGATCAAACGCCTCGAATGTTCAGCGGATCGATCCATCATTCATAATCCGTCAGCCATATCCGTCTGGTTCACGGCAGATCAGCAGGTTATTGAAGTGCGTGCAGGGGAGACATTGCGTTTAACCGAACGAATCAAGGTACAGGGAAGGGGCTGATGAGCATTCGTTATTTTCATGCAAACGAGTCGATTGCAGGTAAGGTGCATCATTCCATTCCGGATATTCTGACGACGGTCGCCCAGCGTTATATCGGCGATCATCCGAAACATTCTTTTTTGTTCCGGGCCTACCATCGTGGAGGTTTCCGCAGACTGGGGGATTACCGTTACGATCTGAACCTGGACGACAAGTGGCCAGAAGCGAGTGCTGGCCAGTACGTATACGTATGGGGCAAGTTATGGAGCCAGCAGGAGACTACGCTGAACACTGGCCTGAATTGCTACAGTCCGGTAACGATCTATGTCAACGGGGTAGAGGCTTTCAAATCCGAGCTGCTGCAGGAGTTATTCCCCGAGCGAAGAACCCAGATTCCGATTTCTATGAAGGCTGGCTGGAATGACGTCTTGCTTTGTTTTGTCAAAACAGAGGTTGGTTTCGGCGGCATTTATGGTACCGCTTCCTTCAAGAACTTCCCGCTTCATTTCCTCACTCCGGGAGTGGACCGGCAAGGTCAGGAAGGCTGGCTGTATTCCGAGCCTCTTGATGAACCCGTAACTTCGATTCCTCATGACGGAATGACGGAAGAAGAAACAGGGCTTTCCTGGTATCCACGAAGAGAATGGACAGAAGAAGAGCGGGAGGCCGGCTCTTTCTCGAGGATCTTTGGTACAGAGCAACCAGGGGTGGCCTAC
The DNA here is from genome assembly GCF_009664365.1 of Paenibacillus xylanilyticus. Lineage (NCBI taxonomy): Bacteria > Bacillati > Bacillota > Bacilli > Caryophanales > Paenibacillaceae > Paenibacillus > Paenibacillus xylanilyticus. The sequence continues at coordinate 5,227,187 of NZ_CP044310.1, read as the reverse complement.
GCGTGGACCAAGCTGGATGTAACATTGCCGGGATCATCTCCTGTAGTATTGCAAGGTCAGCATGAAGGTGCCTTACAATTGTACCTGGACGGTAAGCAAGTATATACCTCAGACAAAAGTGGACCTTATCGCGTGGAACTGACGCGTCGCTATGGATTATCTGATCTGGTTGCAAGAGGGGAAACCAAGGCCGGGGAGGACCATTGGGGGTTCACGCTGGAATCGCCCGGGGTCACGGGTTCTGATGGCTGGAGATTGAGCTCTCCACATTCGGTTGCCGGTAGTTCAGATGTATGGCTGTATACCGGGAAATTTGCTCCAGGATCTGCACCTTCACCCTCAGATATTGTCGTGACCCATACTGTTTTTGATGATGGATCGAAAGGAGTCTATTGGCATGTGGACCAACCTGATACGAGTGTTCGCCCATATCTCGAAAATACACATTACGGAAAATGGAATTATCCATTAGGGGTTACGCTGCTTGGACTTCTGCGTATCGGGCAGGAGCTGAAACGTGACGATTACATCCAGTATGTTCGGGAGCATATCGGCCTGAGTACTTCATTTGACCATTACAGTCTATGGGATCGGGAAACCTACGGAGCGGCAGGAATTAACAACCAGTTGTCAGCGATCGACAGTCTGGACGATTGCGGTTCGTTCGGATCAACGCTGCTGGCTGCGATGGAACTGGGTGACATTCGCGGGGGCCGAGATACGGCGGATCGCATTGCCCATTACATTACAGATGAACAGGAACGGCTGGAGGATGGAGCCTTTTATCGTGTTCGCGGAAGTGGAGAGATGCGTCACGAAACGATGTGGTGTGATGATCTGTACATGAGCACACCATTCCTGATGCGTTATGGTCAATTGACGGGCAATACGGCGTATTGGGATGATGCCATTAACCAGTTTCTGTTATTCCGTCAATATCTCTATATTCCTGAGCAGCAGATCATGTCGCATGTGTATGATTTTGTGCGTGGACGGGCAACAGGCATCCCCTGGGGGCGTGGAAACGGTTGGGTTCTCTTCTCCCTGACGGAGCTATTAAGCATTCTGCCTCAGGATCATGCAAGGCGTTCGGAATTGCTGAGTTTCTACCGTGATCTGTGTCAGGGATATTTGGCGCTGCAAGGGGGAAATGGCCTGTGGCATCAGGTCCTGAACCGTCCGGACTCCTATGAGGAAACCTCATGTACGTCGATGTTCATCTACGCTTATGCCCGTGGAATTCGCGAGGGCTGGCTTGAGACACCGACCCCGTATCTGGAAGCTGTCCGCAAAGGATGGGAAGGCATCACAAGACTTTCCATTGACTACAAAGGCAATATATATGGCGTATGCCGCGGGTCGGGTTATTCCTTTACCGCGCTCTATTATCGAGACGATCTGGGCTGGATTCTGAACGATACTCATGGGATCGGCATTGTACTCCTGGCAGGGATTGAAGTGCATAAAATGAACCTGCAGCTCAGCGGGATGGATGTTACTGAAGAAGAGGGTACGATGCAGAAGGCTTGAACAAATTTATAATTCAACTAATTATATGAGGACTATTTTAGGGGGGATTTCACCTGTAGTAGTCCTCTTTTTGTGATCTTAATTATATGATTTTATGCTCTATTGAAAGAAGGGAAACTTTGATTCTCAGCACATATGTATTCCGACATCATTGAGTTTCAGTAAAAAGTTTGTCAACAGAGGCACGAAATGTATCATAATCAAATGAACTGGTTACTTCGTATCTTTGATAACCTTTCGTACTGCCAATTGAAATTTGTTTGCTATTATCAACTCCAAAGTTAACGATTTCTCTATGATCGCTCTTATCATAGACGTAAATGTTATAGATATAAAGCGAGCTTTTATCTTTAATTGGTGTACTTATTTTCTGAAGTTCAAGAATTGATAATTGATTTAAAATGTCCTGCAAGCCATTCATATCCATTCGAAATGTTTGAATTCCTTCAGTTGTCTCTAGTGAAGTAGGCACACGAACGATAGTTAGATACGCATTATCCACATTATGGACTTCATCAAGAACAGCCTTTTGAAAGGTTGTATTCAAGGTAACCAAATAATAAATCGCAAACGCAGCGACTGCAATGACGATTCCTATAATTCCACCCACTAGAGCTCGATTCTGTTCTCTCATCAGTCACTTCCTTGTTGGATGTTTTCAGATTAACCAATGAATGTCTGAAACGATAAATTCAAGCTAAAATAATCTCACCTCCAATCGATATGTCATTGTATATAATGGTCGTGCCCTGATTTTTAAAATAGCTCCAGCTGCTCAGGCCCATCCTCTTCCTCGTCAGGTGTGCGATCTGGAAATGGTCGGATCGGCATATCGAGCAGTTCCATCATCATTTGTGCATTGGCTGCTGCATCGCCACCCGAATTGTTATTGAAAATCACATAGACATCCTTACTCTGCTCATGCAGCTGTTCCAGATATCCTTTCCATTCCATCAATTCTTCCTTGTTGTACCGGTACAAGTAACGGGTCTCCCGCCAGTTGGGTGCACCGTTCTGGTGCCAGCCTGACACATTGCGTCCGTGCATTCGCACGAGCGTCATCTCCGAATCCGTCGCCTGCGGCACAATCGGAATGGAGCCTGAGCCCGCCTGGGGCTCGTCACAGACACTGTGAATCCAGCCTTGTTCCCGCAGAAAAGCAAGTGTGCGCTCACGCATGCCATCCTCGTACCAACTGCGATGGCGAAACTCGAGCGCACACGGAATGCCTTCCATTCGTAGTCTCACCTCACGCAGCTCGTTAACGTTATCACGATTGCAGTCAAACCACGGCGGATATTGGAACAGGGCTGCCCGCATTTTGCCGGCTTCCATTACCGGCTCAAGTGACTCCCGAAAAGCGTTGTACATGTCTGAGGTACTGGTGAAATAAGGTTTGCCCCTTAGATGCCCGGTCATCCCCTGATACGCTTTGACGATAAACGAAAAGTCATCCGGTGTTTCTGCTGCCCAGCGTGCCATCCGGTCCCGAGGCTGAACAGCATAGAAGGAACTGTCGACCTCTACGGTTGAAAAGTACTGTCCATATAAACGCAGCTTGTCCTTGGCTTTGGTACGATCGGGATACAGATCATCATGATCTCCCCATCCTGTGAGTCCAATATGAATCATAAATAACACCTCCTGCTGTGCTGTTACTAAATAGTCCAATGGCGATTCAAGTGTGTATGTCTCTGAATGGTTGGATTATATACCAGTCCTCAGGTAAACCTTTAGAAAAGCTTATATATAGTTAACCGGTTTGCGGGTTCATGACTATGTTTAACATTATATAGGGCGAACTCAGGCCGTTCAACGAACGGGAGCCGCTGGAAATCTTTGAGTTTGAAGAATAAAGAAGATACAATGACTACAAGCTTAGGTATGATCAGCCCTATATCAAGTACGATACAGAGAGAACAGGGCCATTGACCATGTGGAGGGCGATACGAATGACGGAATGGTATGAAGATAGCTTTGGAGAAGACTACCTTCTCGTATACAAGCACAGGGATGTGCAGGGAGCATATGAAGAAGTACATAAAATGATCAATTGGTTAAAACTTGAGCCGCAGGCACGGGTTCTGGATCTATGCTGCGGTATGGGACGCCATTCCTTGGCTCTGGCAGACGCAGGCTTCCGGGTCACCGGAATTGACCTGTCGGATGTGCTTCTGCGTGAAGCGCGGCAGATGGACACCGAGAATCGGGTGGAATGGGTTCATGCCGACATGCGTAATCTGCCGCTCCAAGGTGGATTTGATGCGGTAGTCAACCTGTTTACATCGTTCGGTTATTTTCGTGAGGATGGTGAGCAGCTCAAGGTGCTTCAGGGCATCCGTCATATGCTGAAGCCTGGCGGCAGCTACATTATTGATTTTATGAATACGGCTTACGTAACCCGTCATTTGGTTCCGCATTCCAAACGAGAGACGGAGGGGCATCGGATTGAGGAGTTTCGCCAGATCAAGGACGGATTTGTGCAGAAAGAAATTCACATTACAGATTCAGGGTCCAGTCAGAAACCCCGAATTCATGAGGAACGTGTCAAGCTATACACCCGCGAACAATTAAGTGAGCTGCTGCAGGAGGCGGGGCTTGTGGTAGATCAGGTTCATGGAGGTTATGACGAAGAGCAATATGATGAGCAGGATTCCCCGCGCATGATTTTTGTGGGTCATCGGCCTGTGGAGTAAGAACAGCAGGGAGGAGAAGCAAATGAAACGAACGGAAGCAATCAGCATGCCAGAGGGCATGCATCGGCTCCAGATCACGATGTCTTTCCCGCTGCGATGGGTGAACAGTTACGTGCTCTATGATGCTGATGGAAGGATAACCGTTGTTGATCCAGGCCCGCGCAACCAGGGAACAGAACAGGAATGGCAGGAAGCTCTAACCAATCTGGGATTGTCTTTTCAGGACATTAGTCAAATCGTGTTGACCCACCATCATCCTGATCATCTTGGCTTGTCAGGCTGGATGCAGCAGAAGTCGGGCTCTCCTGTACGCATGTCTGCCAGGTCTCGTCAAGAGGCAGATTACATGTGGGGCCCGGGTGCAACCATTGATAGGGTACTGCCTGAATACTATCGCCAACATGGAATGCCGGATGAGAAGACCGTACAAATTGCTGAACATATGAAGGGATTCGTCTCTCAGATTACCCCCTTGCCGGATGTGACGTTCATTGAAGATGGGGATTGGCTGGATATGGGCGGCAAAAGGTGGGTAGCCATCGAGACAGGTGGACATGCCCCAGGGCATCTATCCTTTTATGCACCAGAATCCAGAGAAATGTTGTGCGGCGATGCCGTACTGCCACAGATTTCGCCCAATATCAGCTTGCAGCCAGGAAGTGATAACCAGCCATTGTTTTCTTATCTTCAGGGGCTGCACCGTCTAGGAAGTTTAGATGTCGAGAAGGCATATCCGGGGCATCGAAAACCATTCAGCCACTTTACAGACCGAACCTCTCATCTGCTGGCTCATCATGAGGAGCGGCTTCAGAAGATGGATGAACATATTGCTCAGCACCCGTCGAACGGGTATGACGTTTGTGTTTCCTTGTTTGGTGATCGGTTGGGCACACATCAACTGCGCTTTGCCATGAGCGAAACGCTCGCTCATCTTCAGGAGTTGATCCGGCGCGGGCATATTGTGCAGGAACAGAGAGCGGATGAATCATTTTTTTTCAAAAAAGCATAACGGAGTTCATTCGAAAATAGGAAAAGCAAAAGCAAACATTCATAAGGCTAAGGCTCTGTAATGGGAGAATCTCTCCCGTTCAGGGCCTATTTTGTGTATATGGAATCGGAGGAAATGGAAAGCTTTAGCCTTTCTTAACGGTTCATTCATCTGCTTTTAATCCAGGGCACATAAGATAGGTGCATGAACTTCGCTAGAGAAAGTAGGGAAAAGCGATGAACAGAAAGAAACGAAATCAATGGAGAAAATGGCAAGCCTCAGCAGTTGCAACTTTAACGGTGGCTGCACTCTTTCAATATGTAAGATCCTCTGATGCCTTTGATGCTGCATATGCAGCAGCAAATGGAATAGATACCGATAGTTTACCTGCAAGTCAGTCGAATACCCGGGACGATGTGATGGATGAATGGACAGGCAGCTTTGTTCCGAATCAGGAAGAGGAGCGTGGAGACCGGAGCAGATCCTATGGCGGGAACTTCGGTCGGTCTGATGGTGAATCTGACTTCGGAACTGGCAGTGGCAGTTACCAGTCACGCACAGGTGCATCATGAGTCGCGCTTACGAGACGGCGCGTCCGTTTAAGTTCAAATTTCGTGCCATGAATACGGATGTGGAGGTTCAGCTGGTAACTGCCGGACGTGAAGAAGCTGAGCATGCAGCAGCGCTCGTAAAAAACTGGTTTGAAACTCAAGAGCAGCGCTTCAGTCGGTTTATATCCAATAGTGAATTGAATCGTCTGAACCGTTCAGTGGGATGGATGCCCGTTTCTGCTGCCATGGATGAGGTATTGAGTTTGGCATACGGATATATAGGTCAGACAGAAGGGATCTTTCAACCGGGTATTTCAAAAGCTCTTCGGCAGCAGGGATATGATGTCAGCTTCGATCAGATCGGGCAGCAGGAGCGAGGCATGACGCCCTCCCTGCAGCATACCTTAACCACGGTTGCCGCACTAATTCTGGAAGAGGAGCACGATTATTCCTGTCCAGGATGGATACACAGACAGGGCAGCCGGATGGTACGTCTGGATCCCGGGATTGAACTGGATCTGGGCGGCATTGTGAAAGGCTGGGCAACGGAACGCATTGCCGATTGGCTGCAGCGCACACTTCACATTCCTGCAGGCATGATTAATGCGGGAGGAGATATTCAGATGTGGGGTACACCTGCGTCTTCTGCATGGACTGTTTATATCAAGGATCCTATGCTGGATAAACGCAATCTGACAGGAAGCATTCAGTTAGACGCTGGGGCGGTTGCGACTTCAGGAATTGCACGAAGACAGTGGCAGCAGGCAGATGGAAGTCTGTCCCATCATTTGATTGACCCGCGGGCAATGAAGCCGGCTGATACAGATGTGGTGCAATGCACCGCTCTAGGCCAGCATGTCTCGCAATGCGAGATTATCGCGAAGACCGTCTGTATCCTCGGAAGTGCTGAAGCGATGGGTTGGCTGAACAGGCATTATGACCGGCATGATGTTTTATGGGTGACCCGGGAAGGTAAATTCTGGTTCAGAGGGGATATGGATGCACTCGAAGAGCAGTGGCCAGGCTTTGAACCGGATCACTGCTTCAGCCTTATCTAAAGATGAGTATCCTGTATCCAGTTTTTTATATTGACGCAAAGTGATGAAACGATAAGTCTATCAGATATGGGGGAGCCGGCTATGGCACAATGGATTGTTGATCATGTACCGACGTGGAATATTATTCGTATTAGCGGGATAGCCGCTTATCTGCTGCTCTTTGCTGGTGTCTTTCTGGGAATTGCCCAAGGGATGACTGCCGCCAAAGGCAAACCCAAAGCCACCATGTACCAGTGGCATACCCGGACGACCTGGCTTGCCTTTGGACTTGGTATCCTGCACGCATTAACCTTGTATATCGACCATTACAGTCCGTTTACCTGGAGTGAACTGCTTATTCCGTTTAGCGCGTCTGTACATCCGGTTGGCAGCGGACTTGGGACGTTGTCCTTTTACGCCCTGCTGATCGTGCTGCTCTCCAGTGATCTGCGTAATAAACTGGGCCGCAAATGGTGGTTTATGTTCCACATGCTGTCCTATCCTGCATTTATCGGTTTGCTGGTGCATGGCATGGTTACAGGCTCCGATTCGGGGAATGTACTGATGCGTTTAATGTATGTCTTTACCGGCTTATCCATCCTTGGTATTACGGTGCTGCGGGGGCTTCTGCGTGAACGCAAAGGACCGCAAATCACGATTGGACCGAATCGTTCACAGTCACAGCCAGCCATGGAACGGAACTGGGGCGAAGCATACGGACTCGTTGGAGCGGGGAGACAGGAAGGGTTAAAATAGGCATGATCACACCTGATGTATATACGAAAAAGAAGCGGCCCAAGGGCCGCTTTTTCCATGAGCTCGTCCTTTATAGGCATGTCTCATTTCCATATGACAAAAGGGGGTTAAACGACATCATCACTGACCGGTTTCTGGCCTAACGCTTCTTCCAGCTCCGACTGTTTGCGGTGCGCGATTCGGCTGCTTGCTGCCGAGGCTATGGCCCCGACAATATCATCCAGAAACGTATGTACAGGTCCCAGGCTTTTATCGTTCAGCCGTTCAAGTACACCAGGCTTAAGCTTGTCTACATAACCGTAATTCGTGAATCCAATGCTGCCATATACATTGACGATGGAAAAGGCAAGAATCTCATCCACGCCGTACAGCCCTTCATCATTTTCGATCATCTCCTGCAGAGGCGAAATGAGTTGACCCTGCTCTGCGAGCAGATCCAGCTGAATGCCTGTCAGAACAGCGTTCTGCACTTCCCGCTTGCGAAGAACCTTCTCCACGTTATCGATACATTCTTCCATCGTGAGATCCGGATAGTACTTTTTCTGCAATAACATGACCAGTTCTGCGATCTCTGGGATCGTGACGCCCCGCTTGTGCAGCCATTCCCTTGTAGCGTCCGCGACTTTGCGGCTGTTCAGGCTGTAAGGGATTTTTTCTTGTTCTGGATGTTCCATGGGCGATTCCTCCTCTGAAGTTAGCAATGTCCCTACACTTGATTCCTAATACGTATTAACCCGTTTTGTGTTTCTTTCTTTCAATATTGTTTTTGCTTGGTGTATCAGGGCTTGTTTAAAAAGTAGTTATTTTTTGGACGAAGGCTCGTATACATGGTAGTACAAACTGTAAAAATGATGAGGGGGAACGTGATCATGAGTAAGATCCGATATATGCGTACGGCATCAGCAGCAGCGCTGCTGAGCATTCCGATGGTGTTGTCCGGCTGCGGCATGTTTAATGCACAGTCATCCGAGGCTATCGATCCACCGCCGCCCATCCAGGAGGCAGCCATGATTCAGGCAGCCGAGGGCAATGGGACACTCGCAACCCTTCCGCTCACAACAGTCTATTTGCAGGATCAGCAGGGATTGCTCGCTCCGGTATCATTGACGCTTCCGGCAGGTTCGGACGTTAGTAGTCCGAAGACGGCCCTGGATACACTAGTAACAGGTGGTGCTTATGCAGGAATGCTACCTGAAGGATTCCAAGGCGTTCTTCCACAAGGCACGGTGGTGCAGAATGTGACCGTTCATCCGGACGACAAGCTTGCAGTCGTGGAGTTCTCAGGTAACTTTGCCAAATACGACGCCAAGGATGAGCGCAAAATGCTGGAAGCCGTCACGTGGACGCTGACTGGTACACCGGATGTGGAGAACGTGCAGATCTGGGTGGACGGCAAAAAGCTGACTCAAATGCCGGTAAACAGTACTCCGCTTCCTGAACCGCTGAATCGGGCGGTAGGTATCAATCTTGATTTGGGAGACACGTTCACCACCAACAGCAGTCCAGTCACCGTGTATTTCTCAGCTGCTTCGCCTGCGGGCATTCAATATTATGTTCCGGTTACGCGCCTGGTCACACCAGGTACGGACCGGGTGCAAGCCGCGCTCAATGAGCTGATTAAAGGGCCAGCCAAGGGTGGTGAACTGGAAGAGGTCATGACAGGCGGCACCGAACTGCAATCCGTCAAAACGGCGGAGGATGGAACCATTACGGTTGCACTCAAAGACGATATGTTCGTCGAAGGAGATGCTGTGCCAAGCGAGCTGCTGCAATCGGTCGTATTGACAACGACAGAAAATACAGCGAGCAAGGATGCCAAGGTTCAAATCGAGTGGAACGGCCAAAAAACAGTCATGGGTGATGATAACCGTGATTATAGCTCGCCGGTCTCCAAGCCCGAGTATATCAATGAAATTCCGATCTAGGATGGGGACAAAATTGGGGATGGGTAACAGAGTCTTTGGCGGATAGATGCTTTTAACAGAACTCTTTGGTAAAATAAAAAGGATTAGTAAAGTGTGACTCAGTTCAACAATTACAGGATGCTTAAGTCGTAGGAGGCAGAAATGATGAGATCTAACGGACGAACCAGCGAACAGCTGCGGCCGATGAATTTAACAATTAACACAAATAAATACGCCGAAGGTTCTGTACTGATTGAAGTCGGGGATACCAAGGTTATCTGTACCGCAACGGTGGAGGAACGCGTTCCTCCGTTCATGAAAGGTCAAGGCAAGGGATGGGTTACTGCGGAATATTCCATGCTACCCCGTGCTACACATACCCGGAACCAGCGTGAAGCGAACCGCGGGAAGCTGACTGGACGTACGATGGAAATCCAGCGTCTGATCGGCCGTGCACTTCGCTCTGTGGTGAACCTGCAGGCGCTTGGCGAGCGGACCATTACCCTGGACTGTGACGTTATTCAAGCCGATGGAGGGACGCGTACAACGTCCATTACCGGCTCGTTTGTGGCGCTGGCATTGGCTGTGAACAAAATTGCCCAGCAGCATCGCCTGCAAACCTTCCCCATCACGGATTTCATTGCAGCTGTGAGTGTAGGTGTAGTCGGAGAACAGCCTGTTCTGGATCTGAACTATGATGAAGATTCCAAGGCAAAAGTAGACATGAACCTCGTCATGACCGGTGGCGGAAAATATGTAGAGCTGCAAGGAACAGGTGAAGAAGCCCCATTCGATCGCCGGGAGCTTAATGTCATGCTGGAACTGGGTGAGCAGGGAATCCTGGAGATGATTGAGCGGCAAAAAGAAGTGCTTGGACCGATTGCGCTCAAGATCGGTGCTAGTGGATTAGGAGAAGCCTAAGATGCATCTGGACAGCCCAATCATCATTGTTGCAACCCGGAATCAGGGTAAAGTAAGAGAGTTTGCCCATGCATTTGCACCCCTTGGCAAAGAGGTCAAAAGCATGTTCGATTACCCCGAGCTTCCGGATGTCGTGGAGGACGGGGTAACCTTTGCCGAGAATGCCTGGAAGAAAGCAAAAGCGGTAGGAGATGCACTTGGTCTTCCTGTGTTGGCCGATGATTCAGGACTTTGTGTGGATCTGCTGGATGGGGAGCCGGGTGTGTATTCGGCAAGATATGCTGGCGAAGGAGCAACAGATGCCCTGAATAATGCCAAGCTGCTTGCAGCGCTGGAATCCATCAAATCCGGTGAGGATACACAACAGCCGCTGCTCAGTCCGGCACGCTTTGTATGTGCCCTGGTTCTGTATGACCCGGCAACAGGGGACAAGTTTGAAGCGGAGGGAACAGCAGAAGGCTGGATTACGAGCGAGGCTGCCGGTGGTGGCGGTTTCGGGTACGATCCTCTATTCTATGTACCTGAATACGAGATGACGATGGCTGAGCTTACGCTGGAACAAAAGCAGGCTATCAGTCATCGTGGTCATGCATTACGAGCGCTTGTATCCCGGCTTGAAGGCTGAATCCTGGTTAACCGGAAATCTTATGAATCAGGTATAACAACCTGAACAACCTATGAAGGCGTTAATGGAAGGAGTATCATTCCCGAGGATTGTGGAATGGACTCCGGCTATTAACGCCTTTTTTGATATTACCAAGAAGGGCGCAGAATCGAAGTATATAGAACCAAGATAACCATTGGTGATCTTAATTTATATCCACCTATATACCTAACCGGAATCACCCTTTTGAAACAAATCGAAAAAGAACATACGTTCCCTTTCCTAGTTAATGATGTATAGCCATTTCGTGTTTGAGAATCATCATGGGACCGGAGTTGGAAGAAGTTGCAAGCCTCATGCAGGATGGGGTAACATTCGAATTAACGAATCAAGAATGAACTCAATCGGAGGGATTAATCAATGCAGGAAGTGAAGCTAACGGTATCTTTCGATGACTATGAGAACGGTATCCGTATGGAGAATTTGATCAGGGAATTGGCTGCCAACCCCGAAGCGGGTACACTGGAAAGTCTGGTTATCGGAGATTGGGGACAAGCTTACGAGAGTTCTCCGGACGAATTCATGAATGTTCTTATTGAATTGGCGCCAAGTTTTCGGTCATTAAAAAAGCTGTTCATTGGAGATATGGGCTTTGAAGAGTGTGAAGTTTCCTGGATTATTCAGACTGATCTGACCCCGCTTCTAAAGGCTTTTCCAGAACTGAAGTCCTTTACGGTAAAAGGCAGTAGCGGATTAAGCCTTGAACCCTTGCAACATGCCAAGCTTGAAGAGCTGGTCATTATCTGTGGTGGACTGCCTCAGGAGGTACTCTCTTCCATTACCAATGCTCAATTGCCTGAGCTGCGCAAGCTCGAATTGTACCTGGGTGTAGATGATTATGGCTTCGACGGTTCACTTGAAGATGTGCTTCCGCTGCTGGAACAGGGACGATTCCCCAAGCTGGTGTACCTTGGCCTGAAAGACAGTGAAATTCAGGATGACATCGCCAAAGCCGTGGCACAGGCACCCATTGTTGATCAACTCGAAGTACTGGACCTTTCCCAAGGCACATTGTCGGATGAAGGGGCTGAGGCTCTGCTTGCCAGCGACAAGATTAAGAAGTTGAAGCATCTCGATCTCAGCTACCACTACATGACAGACGAAATGCTCATTCGCTGGAAACGTTCAGGCTTATCCGTTGATGTCAGCGATCAGCAGCAGAGTGATGAAGATGACTGGCGTTATCCGTCATTAACGGAATAAGAGATGTCAGGCGTTACAGCGAACCAGACAGATCAGAGACGACAACCCCAATCCCAGAGCAATGAGCGGCACATAGAACGGCCGTTTTGGTTGATCGGAAACCCGGATAATCGCAGAACCAAAGGCCTGCAGCAGGCGAGGCTGGAATGTGGCTTGAGCCCTGCTAAAGTGATCCCCTATGCCGACGTGCTCAAGACCTGGAGACAGGGTGGATCCTTGGCCGATGTGGTCAATCCAGGTTTACAACGCAAGGCTACAGCGGAAGTGGCACCCCTGATTCGAATGGATGCACCGGGAGAGCAATGGGATGTGGAGCGTGAATTGTTATCTCTTGGGGCGAAGGATGGCGACCCCAACACTGAATCATTAAGCAGAGAGTCGTTTACAGCAGAGGAGGCGCTTGAGCTGCGGCAGGATTGGGGGCGCATCTATGCACCTGCCCAGTGGTTTAATGGCTGGAAAGGCTGTCTGAAGCGAATTGGAAGGGAAGCGGGTGAATTGTGGCCTTCTGCCAGATTCCTGAATGATCCAGAAGATATTGCTACCATGTTTGACAAAAGGAAGTGCCAACAGCATTTATCGGCTCACAGAGTTGATGTTCCTCCCGTTCTCCAGTCTCCGGAGCAAATATTGAGCTATTCGGAACTGCGCGCGGCCATGCAGGCTTCAGGCATGTACCGGGTATTTGTTAAGCTTGCCTGTGGCTCGGCGGCATCTGGTGTTGTTGCTTATCAGATTAACCCGCGAACGGGTGCTGAGATTGCTGTTACCACTGTGGGGATGGCAGTGGTTAAGGGCAGGCCGATTTTCTACAACGAAGGCCGCATGCAGAGGTATACCCGCAATGAGGAAATTAAGACTCTGCTGGACTGGTTATGTGCAGAAGGGGCTCAAATTGAACGGTGGATGGCCAAGGCATCATATGGCTCGCGTGTATTTGATATTCGTCAGCTTGTGGCTGGCGGTCATGCAGGTCATGCCATTGTGAGGCTAAGCCAGACGCCTATAACGAATTTGCATTTACGCAACGAGCGGATGCTGCCCGAGGAAGCGGGCGTGGACGGCTATAGGCTGGGTCTGGTCCAAACCGCTGCCCAAACAGCGATGGCTGCATTTCCGAATTCATGGTCTGCAGGCATTGATGTCATGCTCAGCGGTGGGGATAACCCACGTACCTATGTTCTGGATGTAAATCCGTTCGGTGATCTGCTGTACCACGTACAGCACAACGGACTTGGAACATATGAGTGGGAGATGGACATTCTGCGAAAGGAGCCTTACGAACATGCCTGATATGAACACCATTGTTGGCTCCCATGATCTATTAATGATTACTCTGGATACGTTAAGATATGACGTAGCGAAGCAGGAGGAAGCGAATTGTCCCAATCTGTGCGGATCAGGCCCCTGGGAGAAACGCCATACCCCAGGAAGTTTTACATATGCAGCACATCATGCCTTTTTTGGTGGTTTCATGCCTACGCCCGCCAATACGGACAAGGCCTCGCATGTCCGGCTGTTTCATTCCCGTAATACCGGATTGAAGACTCATCCGCATACGTGGCTGTTTGATACACCGGATATCGTATCTGGTTTGGCAGAGGAAGGATACCGCACAATTTGTATCGGTGGAGTCATATTTTTTACGAAAAAAAATCCGCTGGCCAAAGTGCTGCCGGGCTACTTTCAGCAGAGTTATTGGCGAATGACCTTTGGGGTTACCAATCCTCGCTCGACAGAGCATCAGGTCCAGCACGCATTGAAGCTGCTTGAACAGATACCACAGGATGAGAAAGTATTTCTATTTTTGAATGTGTCGGCCATTCATGGTCCCAATCGCTATTTTGTGGAAGGGGCAAGGGAGGACTCTGTTGAGACTCAACGGGCTGCCCTTCGGTATGTGGATCAGGCGCTGGGGCCGTTGTTTGATGCCATGCGGGGACGTACGCGGCCAACGTTCTGTCTTGCATTTTCGGATCATGGAACAGCTTATGGCGAAGATGGGTATCAGGGACACAGACTGGCGCATGAGGTTGTCTGGAATGTACCTTATCGTGAATTTGTTTTATAGCATGCATTGCAACCATTTTATTGTGAGTGAAAACAACCGGAGACAGGAGGAAACCGATGAGCAATCCGTCTGAGTTTACAACAACAGGTCATTCCGCAGCGTCCGGATCCAATAGAGCTACAGGTCTTAGGGAAGTACTGACTTTACCTTATCGTTCTTATCTATACTCTTATCCGCATAAGACGGCATATCGGAAATTGGACCCGCCGCTGCCCTTGGGAACTTTGTGGGAACGCGAGAATACTGACACTTATTTTTTATATATGCATATTCCTTTTTGCGCTGCCCGCTGCGGATTCTGCAATCTGTTCACTTTGCCTGACCGGCGTGACGATACACATGAACGTTATGTGGATGCACTGGAACGCCAGGCGAAGCAATGGGCTCCCCTAACCTCACGCAGACCGTATTCCAGGTTTGCCATTGGTGGCGGGACGCCAACCTTATTGAATGAGGTTCAGTTAAACCGATTGTTTGACATTGCCGAACATGTGATGGGACTTGATCCCGCCCATGCTTCCATCTCAATAGAAACCTCTCCTGACACCGTGACGGAAGGCAAGCTTGCGTTACTGAAGGAACGCAGCGTGGACCGCGTCAGTATGGGGATCCAGAGCTTTATTGAAGCGGAGGCTGCCGCAATCTATCGCCCGCAGAAACCACAGGAAGTAGAGCGCGCACTGGAGAAGCTTACGCGGTACGACTTTCCTTTGCTGAACCTGGATTTGATCTATGGTCTTCCCGGCCAAACGGTGGAGTCGTGGTTGTATTCCCTTGAACGTGTCCTCTCTTATGAGCCGGGAGAGATTTTCATTTATCCGCTGTACACCCGCGAGAATACAATCGTGAAGCCGGAGGATATTCAGCGTCAAGGGCCGGATATTCGCATGGAGCTATACACTGCGGCAAGAGAAACCTTAAAAAGCAGGGGATATGTTCAGTATTCCATGCGGAGATTTGCAAAAGAGTCATCCTCACATGCAAGCAAAGAGCTGCTGCCGTACAGCTGCCAGGAGGAAGGCATGGTTGGTCTTGGATGCGGTGCCCGTTCCTATACCAGCGAAGTACATTATGCATCGAAATATGGTGTGAGCTATAAGGCTACCCAGAGCATCATCGCCGATTATGTGGCTGCCGAGCGATATGATGCTGCCGATTATGGCATTGTGCTGAGCAGGGAAGAGCAGAAACGCAGATTTATTTTAAAAGCACTGCTGCACCGGGAAGGTCTGACTTTGGATGATTATCTTCAGCGGTTCAGAAGTGAAGTTATGACGGATTACGCCTGGCTCTCAGAACTGCTGACAGAGGGAATGGCTGTAATTGAGCAGGAGAATGAACATCAGGTGCTGCGTTTAACCGAAGAAGGTCTGGGATATTCCGATGCTATTGGAGATTGGTTAATATCTGCCGAGATTCGCGAGCAAATGGAAGGGTTTGTGTTCTCATGAGAGCAACCTTGTATTATCGGGGGAAGCTGTCGTCCTGTAATTATGATTGTCCCTATTGTCCGTTTAGCAAAACTGTGGATTCCAAGGAGACGCTGGAAACAGACGAACAACAATTACGTCAGTTCGTGGATTGGGTGAAGGCTCAGGAAGAGGTGGGACACGAATTGTCCATTTTCTTCAATCCATATGGCGAGGCGCTGGTACGGCGCTGGTACAGGGAAGCCATGGTGGAATTGTCACATATGCGCCACATCCATAAAATTGCTGTGCAGACCAACCTTTCCGTGAAGTTGGATTGGGCCCGTGAATTGAATTCCAAGACAGCTGCGTTCTGGGCAACCTATCATCCTCGTGAGACCAAGGAATCTTCTTTTATTAAACAATGCCTTACTTTGCGTGAAATGGGTCTTGAATTCAGCGTGGGCACGGTGGGCCTCCGCAGTGCATTTCCTGCCATTCAGTCCATGAGAGAGTCGCTGCCGGACGATATCTACATGTGGATCAATGCCTTTAAGGATAAGCCTAATTATTACGAGCCGGAAGAGGTTGCCTATTTGCGGTCGATCGATCCGCTGTTTGAGGGGAACTTACGGGATTATGAGAGTTATGGCAAAGGCTGTGCGGCAGGCTCGGAAGTGTTTTATGTGCAGGGTTCGGGGCATGTAAAAAGATGTTATAAGGATCGCCGGATTATTGGCCATTTGTACCGTGACGGGTTGGAAAAGCTGTCTGCGGATCGGCCCTGCAGGATGAAAAAGTGCGGCTGTTATATTGGATACGTTCATATGACGGACTCTCCATTCAGGGAGATTTATGGCCGTGGCTTGCTTGAACGAAACCCGGAATCCGCTGTGATGACTCGATGATTCCCTTATGTAAGGTCGAGATCATGAATGCTTCTTCTGATTAATACTTTTAGCTAAACTAAGACATGATAATAAATATAGAGGGGTGCCCAGGTGAATGCATAAATGCTATTTACCAGGCACCCCTCTTTTTAAACTACATTCTGTTAACGAATGGCAACCTTATATGTGCGCAACCAGGAATTAATCTGTGTCAAGTAAGCAAACAGCTGTGGACCGGACATGAGCTGCCCAAACCAGGGCAGATTAGACGAAGCATCAGGTGAAGATGCCAGCTTGCGAATCTGGGCCTTGTCAATCAAAGGCAGAATTGGCGAAGATGCATCATCAAGGATATCCAGCACCTGCTGCTTGACGGCCGCCAAATATTCCGGATTATGTGTTTTGGGATAAGGACTCTTTTTACGATATAAAACATCATCAGGCAATACACCCTCTAACGCTTTTCTGAGGATTCCCTTCTCACGGCCGCCCGTTATTTTCATTTCCCAGGGAATGTTAAATACATATTGAATCAGGCGATGATCGCAGTAAGGAACTCGAACCTCGAGCCCTGCCCCCATACTCATCCGGTCCTTCCGATCAAGCAGGGTAGGCATGAAGCGGGTGATGTTCAAATAGGACATGACACGCATTTGTGCTGCCTTTCCGGTCTCCCCATCCAGCAAAGGAACCTCAGCCACAGCATCCGAATAACGGTCGGCAAGATAGTCCAGCGGTCTGATCCACTCCCGAATGTCTGCAGATAATAAACCTGCGCGCATGTCAGGTGCTACCGACCAAGGGAACGTTCCCGAATTCAGCATCTCGTCCCGATGGAACCAGGGATACCCTCCAAACACTTCATCGGCTGCCTCCCCCGAGATGGCGACGGTAGCCCCTTTCTTGATTTCCTTACAGAACAAATAGAGAGAAGAATCCACATCCGCCATCCCGGGCAAATCCCGAACTAACATGGCCTGATTCAAGGCATGAACCAACTCTCCATTCTCAATCTCGATCCAGTGATGATCTGTCTTCAGTTCATCCACCATACGCTGGATCCAGGGGCCGTCTGCACCAGGCTGGAACGAGTGCGCCTGAAAGTGCTTGGCATTATCCACGTAGTCGACAGAATACGTACTGACTTGACCTTGACCCGTGCGGTTGTAATAGTCTACGGCCAGGGCAGACAGAGCACTGGAGTCGAGTCCCCCTGACAGAAGGGAGCAGACTGGAACATCGGAAGCGAGCTGACGCTCAAGCGTATCCTGCAGCAGACGCCGTACCTCGGCGGCAGTCTCATCCAGATCATGCTCATGAGGCTGGCTTTCCAGCTTCCAGTATGCGTAGGTTCGTATTCCATTCCGGTTGAAGATGAGCGCATGTGCTGGTTTGAGTTCATTCAACGAGGAATAGACACCGTGTCCAGGCGTCCTGGCTGGACCTACGATAAATACTTCTGCCAAGCCCTCGGGACCCACAGCAGCTTCGACATCGGGGTGAAGCAAAAGGGATTTGGGTTCGGAGCCGAACACGAGAGCGTCTTTTGCGTTGCTGTAAAACAATGGTTTGACGCCAAGGCGGTCACGTGCCATGAAGACCTGTTCGCGTCCTCCATCCCAGATGGCAAAAGCAAAAATGCCATTAAAACGGTCTACACATGCCGGTCCCCATTCGATATAAGAGGCGAGCAAAACTTCCGTATCACATTGCGTACGGAAATGGTGCCCCCGTTGAAGCAGCTCTTTTTTCAATTCGGGTGCATTGTATAGTTCTCCGTTATACACGACGGTATAGGAGGTGTCTCCCTGTAACGCATGCATGGGCTGAGCCCCGTTCTCCGGGTCCATTACGCTGAGCCGGCGATGTCCAAATGCACAAGGATTGGAGATCCATGTACCTGAAGCGTCGGGCCCCCGGTTCGACAAACTGTCCGTCATTCGGAGCAGCAGTTCCGATTCCTGGGTCAAATCCCGATTCCACTGTATGAAGCCGGTTATACCGCACATGGTTGTTCATCCTTTCTTAGTCGATTCGTTGATCCTGTAGAGTGTTGCATGGCATGGAGCCAGCGAATATTGTCTTTTTCGTCAGAAGTCGTAACAAATATATGCCGAAAGCAGGCATAAAATGTCTGTCCTCTTCGGAAACTATATCTAGGAACAACGGCCTCAGCATGCCTGTGAAGGAGAGAATGGACTGTGGACAAAACAACCTATTATGTTTCTGTGGGTGGACGTTCCGTTTTGCAGGATCAGCACGCAGCTGCTTATGAATGGGTTATTCAGGCGACACCTCACGAAGTAGATCATTTAGTGGGACTCCTCAACCTGATGCAGGAAAAAGAGGAAGAGGCCTTTCCAGGAATGGTATTCCCGTGGCCGGATACACCTGAAGAATCGGTGAATCGGGCATATGAAGCTGCTATACAGCAGGTGTATCAAGAGATTTACCGTTTGGGGACACCTGAGACAAGACGAGAGATCGAACAAAGTACATGAAATGATAAGGAGCGATAACAATGTATGCAATTCAGGATGCCAAGATCCGTAGATTAACCGAAGTGGATGGGTTGTCTTGTGCTGAAGTGGAGGTACAACCAGCGAACGCAGGAGATCCTTCTTTATTAGTATATGTAGCAGCAACTCAGCCTGGAAGCACATTGGAAGTGGTAAGGATTGTACGTAACCATTCGGATGCTGTTCTGGATTGGTACAACAACAATATGCACACTGCCTTTGAGGATGCAACAGAGACAGCGTTTCAGAACAGTGAAGGTGTAACCGCAGGAGAGGATAAAGCCCGATTCCAAAGTGAATTGTTTGCGTTTGGCCTGCTCGGTTCAACCCTTAAACGCTACTTAGTTGGTCAGGCGTAATTATCTTCCAGCACGGATAATGGAGCTTACCCGGAGCATACTACAACCAAGTTCCGGGGAGGTGATAGCAATGGCTTCCAAGTTCAAGAAAAACAAAGGAAACCTTTACGCGCATCATACCGAGTTTGCCGGGGAAGTGCTCGCCGTTAACAGCAAGCGTCCTACGCTTAGAAATCCATGGCGTAAGGGAAACAAGTAACCGGAATGAAGAACCCGCCGTTTTTTTGGAAACGGCGGGTTTCTGCATGTAATCTGATGGTAAGGACGGTGTAGAAGTCACGCATACTCACGAAGGACTTGAATCCCTTTGACGATATTGTAAATAAAGCTTAATCCATAAATCACAAAGAACAGAATGACATACCCGATGGCGCCACCGATGCTCTGGGAGGTAACGAAGAAATAAAAGAGGGGAATGGCAGCGAGAAACGGGAAAATGTGTGAAAACAAGGCCCGTTTGGCATGTCCCTCAATATAATTGTCCCGCGCAACAATCCAAATGATAATCGGGAACAGAAAAGGAGCGAAGAAAATACTGAAATAGGATAAGGCGGACAAAAGCTGTCTCATAATAATTCTCTCCTTCTTGGAATGAATTCAGATGTAAAGGTATGTATGCAAAAGATTACCCAGCCACGCTGACAATGAATAGTCTATGTTCCGTAGGGTGTATATGGGGTAAACCCTGCCTTCAACAATATTGCCTGCGAATCCGGATCATATTCGATCAGTTGAGCAGCGTATGAAAATTATACGTAAATGTATGTAACAGGATGCAACTTATTAATTTTTTTATAAAAGTATTGAAAAATATAGAAAACCGAGTATAATAGAAATCGCGCCAAAAATTTTATTTATACATATTTGTCTCAGTAGCTCAGCAGGATAGAGCAACGGCCTTCTAAGCCGTCGGTCGGGGGTTCGAATCCCTCCTGGGACGTTCAAGAAAGCTTCCTATGGGAAGCTTTTTTTACGTACAGGGGATGAGAACCCCATGGTTCGTCGGAGGATAAGCATCGAGAGGATTACTTCGCAGTCTCGACTGGAAGGGGAGTATCCCTCCTGGGACGTTCAAGAAAGCTTCCTATGGGAAGCTTTTTTACGTACAGGGGATGAGACACCCCATGGTTCGTCGGAGGATAAGGATCGAGAGGATTACTTCGCAGTCTCGACTGCAAGGGGAGTGTCACTCCTGGATAGAACTATATAGGCTTTACCTATTAGTTGGATAGAAATTATATATTTTGATAATAAGTCTGGATATGCCACAATAAACTTATCATTACGAAAGCGACGGTGGTCTCGATGAAATCAATCAATCAATGGCAGGCAGAGGAGTACGATCACAAATTAGCCTTTGTATCGGGATACGGAAAAAGTTTAATTTCATGGCTTCAACCTAAGAAAGGCGAACGGATTCTCGATTTAGGCTGTGGGACGGGTGATTTGACAAACGAGATTGCCATGTCTCAAGCAGAGGTGGTTGGCATGGATGCCTCTCCGGAAATGATTCAGCGGGCGAGAGAGAAGTTCCCTGAAATCACATTCGTGGAAGGGGACGGACACCGATTCGAGGTGAGCATACCTTATGATGCAATCTTCTCCAACGCGGCATTGCACTGGATGAAGTCTCCTGAACTTGTCGTAGAAAGCATATGGAATGCACTAAAGCCTGGCGGACGCCTGGTCGTGGAGTTTGGAGGAAAGGGTAACGTTCAGACCATAGTAACTGCACTAGAGACAGTGCTCGAACAAAAAACAGGAATTCATGCTGCAGATCGCAATCCCTGGTACTTTCCGACAATCGGTGAGTACAGCTCCCTCTTGGAAGAGAAGGGATTCCTGGTCCGGCAGGCCTATCATTACGATCGCCCTACCCAGCTTCAAGATGGGGAAAAGGGTATTGAGGGCTGGTTAGCTCATTTTGGAGGGGACTATTTTGCTGGTCTAACCAAGGAACAAATGGAGGGTATTTGCCTTGAAACGAGTAAAATAGTAGTACCCAAGCTCTGGAAAGAAGATGCCGTCTATGCGGATTATAAGCGTTTGCGAGTGGAGGCGGTTAAACCTCATAAGTAATATAAATGTATCATTTTCTTTGTTAAATGAAATTTGAAAGGTCATCACTCTTTAAAGTCTGTATCTTGCTGGGATCATGATTCTCATGCTTCAATGAGGATTGTGGTCTTTTTTCCTATGAACTATTTCAAGATTCAATATCTTTATCGACAAATAAATACAATTTCGATATTTTCCTCTTACTCAAGAACCATATAAGTAATTTTTATATCATATCTGTAATTTTTTAGAAGGGAAATCTGATGATTTAGTAGAATAATTTACCATGGGTCAAACTTCTTGCGGAAGGGATGGTGACATTATACAAGTATTGCAGTACTTGTTCGGACAAGACCCCAGTGATTGGTGAGGTATTCATATTTAAGAAGGAGGGGCATCGCCTTGAATAAACGATTAATATCCATGCTATTAAGTGTCCTTATGATTTTTTCCATCATCATGCCTGCGGCTGGAGCCGCTCCAGCAGAAGTACAGCTTGACAGGAATTTGCCTTCCAAGGCTGAAGCCCAGCAGTGGAGAGAGATTCTCGACCAGCGGGAAGAGAAACTTGCCGCAGAACCTTTTTTGGATCAGAGGCTGGAAGGCCTAGGTGGAGAGAAAACAAGAGTAATCGTTGAACTCTCAAACAAACCCGTAGCTGTAGCGCAAGGTGAATCAACCCTCTCAGGAAAGTCATTTACCTCCTCTATGGAAACAAATGCTGTGACGAAGGTCGAACAACAACAACAGTCATTTGTACATAGCCTCACTCAGAACAAAATCAATCACGAAGTATTGGAAAAGTACGCATACGCCCTGAATGGTGTAGCCATTGAAGTGAATGGAAGCCAAATGGGACAGTTGCTTCGCATACCAGGTGTGGTCAGTGTGTATCCTGACCTTGAAATCGCGTTAACGCCAGAGAATGATGAAGTTAATCCCTATATGAAGGATACAGCTCCGTTTATCGGTGCCCCGGAAGTATGGGATTTGGGTTACAAAGGAAATGGTATCAAAGTCGGCGTTATTGATACAGGGATTGACTACGAGCACCCTAATCTGACAGAAGGTTATAAGGGTGGATGGGATTTTGTGGATAACGATGAAGATCCTTATGAAGCAACAAGAGAAGAGTGGAAGGTGTCTGGAGAGCCCGAGTTTAATGAAAGAGGCAGTTCCTACTATACATCCCACGGTACTCACGTTGCAGGAACGATTGCTGCTCGTGAAGCAGGAGATTATGGGGTTATTGGTATTGCTCCTGAAGCCGAAATCTATGCTTACCGCGTATTAGGGCCTTATGGCAGCGGACAAACCGCTTGGGTCTTGGGCGGAATTGATCGCTCGGTCAAAGACGGTATGGACATCATCAATCTCTCTCTGGGGAATTTAGCCAATGATCCAAGTTACATTACTTCGGTTGCCCTCAATAATGCCATGCTGTCAGGTGTGACTGCAGTGGTCGCAAGTGGTAATGAAGGCCCGAACCGTTACACCCTAGGTTCTCCGGGAGCATCGGCTATGGCAATCACGGTCGGTAACTCTACGGGCCCTAGTCAGATGATTACAGCCGACACACATTTTTGGATCGGTGAGGAAGGTGAAGGTACACTACCTGAAGAATTGCCTGCACCTGAGGTTGAGCAATCACCTGAACTGGGAGTAGCACCAGGAGCTGAAGCTCCAGAAAATCCAGAGCAAGACATTCCTGCTAGCACACCAGATGCAGAAGAGCCAACCGTTGAAAAGCCTGAATCGGCAGGCGAGGATACGCTGCCACAAGGAGAGCAAGCAGAGACTACATTGGAAACAGAACAAAATACAACTACTCCTAGTACGGAAGAAGTGGCACCTGCGGAAGAGGAGGAAGTCGCAGCACCAACTGAAACGGACACCACTCCACTAACCGTTACAGAATCAGTCTATCGCCTGGATGTGATGGGCTGGAATCTAGCGGAGGATCCGGAAACGGTATTGAATGGACAATACGATTTGGTGTACGCCGGCTTGGGCAAACCAACCGATTTTGAAGGAAAAGATATGAACGGCAAGGTTGCTTTCATTCAGCGCGGGGAGCTGGCTTTCGTTGATAAGATTGCCAATGCCAAAGCGGCTGGGGCGATTGCGGTTATTGTTTACAATAACATTCCTGGGCCAATTGGCGTTAGTTTGGGGGATGATTTTGAATTTATCCCTACCCTAAGCATGAGCAAGGAAGATGGAGAAGCTATCAAAGCTCAGCTCGATGCTGGTCAAGACGTTGAAGTCAGCTTCAGTGATTTCGTCAAAGACATGACAGAGGGAGATGAGATGAACTCATCAAGTTCCCGAGGACCAGCCAAGGTAACACTGGACATTAAACCTGACATTGTTGCACCAGGAACCAGCATCTTGTCAACCATTCCTGCGTATGGCAAGGATGAGCCGGGAGCAAATTACGATCAAGCGTATGGACGTAAATCAGGAACAAGCATGGCGACTCCGCATGTAGCCGGGCTGATTGCGTTGCTGATCGAAAAACATCCGGATTGGACCCCTTTTGATATCAAAGTTGCCCTTATGAACAATGCCAAAGTTCTGAATACAGAGAACTATGATGTGTTCGATCAAGGTGCTGGACGTATACAGGCAACGGAGACGATTGATCCTGAGACTTTCGTTAAAGTCATGGATGTGACGAAATATACTGAAAACGGCGTGGCAGTAGAAAAAGAAAACATTACAGGCAGTGTTAATTTCGGCAACTTTCTGAGTACAGACGAAAAAACGGTCAGCAAAACGCTCAAGGTTCAGTCATTAAAAGGGGCAGGCGGGGAATATTCTGTATCCGTTAATCCTACTCGCACCATTAATGATGTCTCGGTTTCCGTTGATAAGACGTCCTTTGAATTGAATGGAGAAGAAGAGGTAACGGTGACGATTACGGTTCCAAAAGGCGTGACTACTGTTGGAGAAGCCCAAGGGTATCTTCAGTTCAGTCATGGAGCGAAAACGTACAGCTTACCATACGTGGCTCACTTCAATGTTACAGAGGCCGGTGTTAAATACATTGAAACGAAGTATGGTAATGAAACGAATCCATTCCATTATCCTTTAAAAGCTGACGGCACACTGGATACGTTAAATGTAGCGATGGAGTTCCACAATCCAATGAACTTTGCACTTATAGAAATTTTTGATGGTCTTAACCCGGATGGTGGTTTTTATCAGGATGGGTACATTGGAAGTATCTTTGGAAATTACTACAATTTTAATGCCAATACCCGATATAACCTGGCTTGGACCGGAAATTACTTGGATTATGAAACAGAAGAAGCAACGAAAATACCGGATGGTTTGTACACCGTTGATATCACAGCTTTAGGTACAGACGGAAAAACCTATGTAGAAGATACTCCTCCATTTTTGGTGAAAACAGAAGCACCAGTGGTAACCGCTCCAGAAAAGCTGGAATTTAAAAACGATGAGTCTGCAGTTATTAATGGAAACGTGGAAGACTTGTACTTCGTTGTCGCTCCTGCGCTCCAAGAAGGGTGGAACATTGAGTTTGACCCTGCAGCATCCCTCGAAGCATCGTATGTTGTGAAAGAAGAGGATGATTCGATCGTTAAAGAGGGTGACTTTGAAATACAACAGGATGGTAGCTTTGGTCTTGCTTTAGAGGACATTGAATCCGGCGAATATGTCGTTGAACTGACGGTGAAGGACCAGCAGGGGCTTTCAGGTACAGCCAACACTTTGTTGAGCTTGGAATCTTCGGAGCCTGAACCGGAGACTCCGGCAACCAAAGCACCTGGCACTCCTGTACTTTCTCACAATAATGGACATGCTAATGGTCTGCTCGAAGGCTCCTATACCGTGAGCATGAACTTATGGTGGGGCGAAAATGCGACCAGCTATAAACTTTATGAAGACGGAGTATTGATTGACACGCAGAAGTTGACATACAATGCGCCTATGGCACAGTTTGCTCAGACGAAGATTACAGGAAAAACAAACGGGACTTATACGTATGTAGCTGAGCTAACGAATGACAAGGGAACAACACGAAGTCAAACGCTAACTGTGAGGGTTACCAATGCATCTCCTGGTAAGGCAGTGCTTTCTCAGGACAATTGGGATGGCGATGGTAATTATAAGGTCACCATGAACTTATGGTGGGGAACCAACGCTACGGAGTACCGCCTTTACGAAAATGATCAGTTAATTGATACCCAAGCACTCAATGCGGCTACACCTTATGCGCAAAGTGCGGTCAGTACAATTTCTGGACGATCTTCGGGCACGTATAAGTATCGTGCCGAGTTAAGTAACTCAGCTGGTACTACCAGTACCGAAACGATTACTGTAAAGGTCAAGTAAGTCCAATTATAAGATCCATGTAAGATAGCAAGCCTAATAAACTATCTATACACGTTGAGTGAAGTATATGTATAGAACGTTGTTTTTCTCTTAAGAGGCCTTCATCCTGATTTAATAGGGTGAAGGCCTCTTGTTTTGGAATTTTTTTAAAACTGTAGGTTACCTGAAGTATTTATTCTGATTGGCAACACAACATATACTTGTTGATATAAAAGACTCCCCTTACAGTGACTGGTGTTTTATCCTAGTCATCACAAGGAGAGCAAAATTCAAAAAGATCTGCACATCGAATCAAAATTTTATTTTGAATCACCAATCAATCGATTTTTACTTGCCATGATTCCTGTAATCAGCAATACGATAGCGAGTGCAACCTGCAAAAGTAGTGGAATGGTCCAGCCATGCGTCCAGTCATGAATTAGTCCGAACAACAAGGGACCTCCCGCTGCCAGCATATACCCGAACGATTGAGCCATTCCCGATAATCCTGCAGCTTGTCTTGCGTCTGCAGTCCGAAGTACAAAGAACATCGTAACCAGGCCAAATGAAGCCCCGCCCCCAATACCGGCGAGAACCACTCCGATCGTCACCAGTGATGAGATCCCGCTTAAGAGGAACGCATACCCCAAAATGAGGCAAGTACAAGTGATGGCTGTCAGCACGCGTTGATCCTTCATTCGTCCAGCAAGAATAGGGATAACAAACGTCACTGGAACGCTGACCATCTGCATCATGGATAACATCAATCCTGCTGAAGATGGGTTAAAACCCTGCGTAGACAAAATTTCGGGCAGCCAGGTAATGGTCGAATAAAAAATCAACGACTGTATTCCCATAAACAGCGTGATATACCAAGCTAGTGAAGATGAGATGAGTCGTACCGGTTTCTCGGTATTCCGAGAAGCTACATAGACTTCTCCGCGGCGTCCGTTACGAACGTGAGGCAGCCACAGGATAAGAGCCAGGATGGAGAGTACAGCCCACATTCCAAGTGAAGCATGCCAACCCATGGAGGTGAATCCTGCTGCCGGAACGCTAATTCCAGAGGCAATTGCACCCCATATATTCATGGAAACGGAGTACAGGCCAGTAACCAATCCTACACGTAATGGAAAATCCCGTTTGATTAAACTAGGGAGTAACACGTTACTCAGTGCAATTCCACATCCCAGGATGGCTGTGCCAGCAAAAAGTGCAGGGACAGACGGCAAAAAACGCAGTGCAATACCACACGTTACAATAATGATAGCGGTCAGCAGTGCAGCCTCCAAACCGAATCTTTTTGCCAGCTGCGGAGCAAAGGGGGAAATTGCCGCAAAAGCAAGCAGTGGCAGGGAAGTGAGTAATCCCGCCATGGTATGACTTATCCCTGTATCGGCACGAATTAAATCAACGATAGGCCCTGTCGCTGTAATGGGCGATCGCATCGTGGCTGCAATCAGGATGATGCCTGTAAGGAGAAGTCCGAGTTTCACTGACGCTGTAGAGTTATCCGCAACTGCATGATCAGGCGAATGTTGATGTAAAGAGGATGGCATAGGTAAATCTCCTGTTATTTATTTTTTTCTAATATGTATACTTTGATACATACGTATACCAACAAGCATAACATTCGGTGTCAACATTGGGCAACGAAGTGGGATGAACATATCCCAAGAACGCAGAAAAGCTTCCCGAAGGAAGCTTTTCCTAATACGTCCCAGAAGGGATACTCTCCTTACAGTCGAGACTGTGAAGTAGTGCTATCGAGGCAGATGCTCCGACGAACCATGGGGGTTCTCATCCCCAGAACGCAAAAAAAG
The DNA here is from genome assembly GCF_009664365.1 of Paenibacillus xylanilyticus. Taxonomy (NCBI): domain Bacteria; kingdom Bacillati; phylum Bacillota; class Bacilli; order Caryophanales; family Paenibacillaceae; genus Paenibacillus; species Paenibacillus xylanilyticus. The sequence goes on along the minus strand of NZ_CP044310.1, from coordinate 5,199,467 downwards.
CTTCCCGAAGGAAGCTTTTCTTAATACGTCCCAGAAGGGATACTCTCCTTCCAGTCGAGACTGCGAAGTGGTGCTATCGAAGAGGATGCTCCGACGAACCATGGGGGTTCTCATCCCCAGAACGCAAAAAAGCTTCCCGAAGGAAGCTTTTCTTAATACGTCCCAGAAGGGATTCGAACCCCCGACCGACGGCTTAGAAGGCCGTTGCTCTATCCAGCTGAGCTACTGAGACATGAATTTTTCAAGCAAAAATGATTTTATCATAAATAATGATGAATATCAAATGTTTTATTTAAATAACTTATTCGTATATGATGTTTGGCGGTAGGGGACGTTTTTTTCATTATATTTAAGGTTATGTTAGAATATCAGGAGAACTCAGAAAATAGATCGACATTCGTTTAATATACATCTATTTATGGTTGATTCCGACTGGAGATTGAGGATATAGAGGAGGTGCTCCTATCAAGGAATCCACGACGCCGGAAAACGAGCACAGTAACAATATTGTTCTGTTTCCTAAAACGCTGGACTATTACCAGATTCAATTAACTGTCATGCTGGAAAATGAGCGATATGGGGAAGCCATGAATCTGCTCCGCTTCCTGCTGCAATGTCAGGGACAGGAAGAACGTCATTATGATGAATGGCGGGCTCTGCTGGAGTGGCTTGAAGCTGCGTTCCCTCATTACGCCGAAGATTCCTCTATTGCCCCGGATGAACAAGAAGAAGAGGAAATCAGTGAGGAAGATATGGCACGTCAGCACGCCAGGTCCAAGCTGGAACAGGACCAAGGATATGCGGATAAGCTGCTTCGCACAGTAATGGAAGAACCGCTATCCGAACAAACGATGCTTGCCTTGGAGCAGCTTGCCTATCTTGAACTTCCGGAAATCGATGAGGCACTTAGTAGCTGGTTAACCGATAAGTCTCTTCATCCATTGCTGCAGTTCCGGGTGTTGCAAACCTTGCGACGTCGCGGTACGCAGGGCTTCATCACGTTCACAAGAGGGGAAGAGCAGGTTGAAGTGGAAATTGATACGGTTCCTCTGCGTCCGGAGGATTTTCCGCTTCAGATCGTGCGCATTCTCGAGCGAGTGGCCGATCAGACGGAAGTTCATGAGCCGACACTCTTTTATTTTGCACAGGAACTTTGGATCCAGTTTGTCATGGCGGTGTATGGAACACGAGACTACGATTCCATGCTGGAAGATAATGATTCCATGACAGATATATGGGCAGCAGCATTACATATGACCGTTGCAGACAGCCTGGGAGGCTCCCACGACGAAGAAGATACCCGTTCAATGTATGCTGTAACTGGAGCAATGCGCTTCCGTCTGGAGCAGGCATATCGCTCGATGAAGCAGTTTGTTTCTGCAGGTTTGGGGGGCCAATAAGGCCCGGAAACGTTTACCTCAAACCGCATCAAGGGATTCCCCTTGAAAAAGAATGTAATCTTGTTTATACTAAAATGGTTATTTTGTACGTGATCGCCTACGTGAACATGTGAATTTTGGAGGGGAAAGTATACAATGAAAGCAACTTGGGAAAAGATAGAGAAGAACCTTGGGGTTCTTGAAGTTGAAGTTGGTGCAGATCGTGTAACTGCAGCACTCGACAAAGCTTTTAATAAAGTAGTAAAACAAGCGAACGTGCCTGGATTCCGTAAAGGTAAAGTGCCACGTCCAATTTTCGAAGCTCGTTTCGGTGTAGAAAGCTTGTACCAAGAAGCAATCGACATTTTGCTTCCTGAAGCTTACACAGAAGCTATCGACCAAACGGATATTTTCCCGGTAGATCGTCCGGATGTAGATATCGAACAATTCGCTAAAGGACAAGCATTCAAGTTCAAAGCGAAAGTAACGGTGAAACCTGAAGTTACCCTGGGTGACTACAAAGGAATCGAAGTTGCTGTAGCTAAAGGCGAAGTAACAGATGCAGAAGTGACTGAAGAGCTTGAGCGTCTTCAACAACGTCACGCTGAACTCGTTGTAATCGACGAAGGTTCTGCACAAAACGGTGACGTTGCAGTTATCGACTTCGATGGTTCCGTTGATGGCGTACCATTCGAAGGTGGACAAGCTGAGCGTTATTCCTTGGAACTGGGTTCCAACACATTCATCCCAGGATTTGAAGAGCAAGTTGTGGGTCTGTCCACAGGCGACTTCAAAGACGTTGAAGTAACTTTCCCAGAGAGCTACCACGCAGCAGAACTTGCTGGCAAACAAGCGGTATTCAAAGTGAAAGTACACGAAATCAAACGCAAACAACTTCCAGAACTGGATGATGAGTTTGCAAAAGATGTCAGCGAATTTGATACTCTGGAAGAGTACAAAGCTGATCTGAAAACACAACTCGAATCCCGCAAAGCAGATGAGTTCAAAGCAGCTCAAGAAAATGCGGTAGTAGAAAAAGTAGCAGAAAATGCTGAAGTGGACATCCCTTCTGCAATGGTTGACAGCGAAGTGCAAAACATGATGCGTGATTTTGACAACCGCCTGCGTAACCAAGGCATGAACCTGGAAATGTTCCTGAGCTTCTCCGGTCAAACACAAGCTGACCTGAGAGGACAAATGCAAGACGATGCTTCCAAACGTGTTCGCAACAACCTGGTTCTTGAAGCTGTAGGTAAAGCGGAAAACATCGAAGTTTCTGATGAAGAAGTGAACCAAGAACTCGAAAAAATGGCTGAATCCTACAAGCGTCCTGCTGAAGAGATTCGTGGCATTCTGGAGAGCAATGGTTCCCTCGACAGCCTTCGCGATGAAGTTAAACTGCGCAAAACGATCGATGTTCTCGTTGAGAACAGCAAAGTTGTAGAGCCGGTTGAAGCTCCAGCTGAAGAAGCTGCTGCAGAATCTGACGAAAAATAAGACAAGCTGTAAGGCAACAAGCAGCTGAATAAAGGATAAGGCACGTGAATCATTGCGTGCCTTATTTTTAAATTATGGCATCCATTTTATAGATGATTCAGTAATAATATGGATGGTTATAATGTGGGAAGGGATATACTGCTTCAAGCTCCTATGTACTTTATGCAAATAAAATAAGGTTAAACGGCATAGGATTCCTTCGATTTGCACATACATAGAAAACATGGTTAAATATGATCAGGCTAAAAAGTAAACTAACTTATGCTTGACACTACTTGTGAAAAATGACATTGTCACAGGAACGTGTTAGAATGAATTTGGGTTTGCTTTACAGGTAGCCTATGTCTAATTACATGTAGAAAAGAGGTTGGTCTCATGAGTCTGGTGCCAATGGTTGTGGAACAAACCAATCGAGGCGAACGGTCTTACGATATATACTCGCGTTTGCTGAAGGATCGCATCATTTTTCTAACCAGTGCGATTGATGACGATGTAGCCAATCTTGTCATAGCACAGCTTTTATTTTTGGCAGCCGACGATCCTGAGAAGGATATCAGCTTGTACATTAATTCACCTGGTGGTTCTGTCACCGCAGGGATGGGTATATACGATACGATGCAGTATATCAAGCCGGATGTATCTACCATTTGCGTTGGGATGGCAGCAAGCATGGGTTCGTTGTTGTTAACGGCCGGTGCGCCTGGTAAACGATATGCGCTGACCAATAGCGAAGTGATGATTCACCAACCGCTTGGCGGCGTTCAAGGACAGGCTGCGGATATTAAAATCCACGCCGAATGGATTATTAAAACACGTCAGAAACTGAATCAAATATACGTCGATCGTACAGGTCAGCCCCTTGAGAAAATTGAGCGGGATACGGACCGTGACTTTTTCATGAGTGCGGAAGAAGCCAAAGCGTACGGCATTATTGACCAGGTGCTCAGCAGACCGATCAATTCCTAAAGGGGTGGTTTCATGTTTAAATTTAACGATGAGAAAGGGCAACTGAAATGCTCTTTTTGCGGTAAATCTCAAGAACAGGTGCGCAAGCTGGTCGCTGGACCAGGCGTATACATTTGTGATGAATGTATCGAACTTTGCACCGAAATCGTTGAGGAAGAGCTCGGTCATGACGAAGAACTGGACCTCAAAGATATACCGAAACCAAAAGAAATCCGCGATATTCTGGATCAATATGTTATTGGACAGGATCAAGCGAAGAAATCTTTGTCTGTAGCGGTTTACAATCACTACAAACGGATTAATACACAAAGCAAGATTGAGGACGTTGAACTGCAAAAGAGTAACATTTTGCTACTCGGACCTACAGGTTCAGGTAAAACGTTGCTTGCACAAACGATGGCGAAAATCCTCAATGTTCCTTTTGCTATTGCTGACGCGACTTCATTGACTGAAGCTGGTTATGTCGGTGAAGACGTAGAGAACATTCTGCTCAAGCTGATCCAGGCTGCTGACTATGATGTGGAAAAAGCAGAGCGCGGTATCATTTATATCGATGAAATTGACAAAGTAGCCCGCAAATCCGAGAACCCGTCCATTACACGTGACGTATCGGGTGAAGGGGTACAACAAGCCTTGCTGAAAATCCTGGAAGGAACGGTTGCTTCTGTACCACCACAAGGTGGACGTAAGCATCCACATCAGGAATTCATTCAAATTGATACAACCAATATCCTGTTCATTTGTGGTGGTGCCTTTGATGGTCTGGAGCAAATGATCAAACGCCGGATCGGTAAAAAAGTCATTGGCTTTAATACCGTTGCGGAACAAAAAGACCTCAAACCGGGTGAGTACCTGGGTATGGTTCTGCCGGAAGACTTGCTGAAATTCGGTCTGATTCCGGAATTTGTAGGACGTCTACCAGTCATCTCCACTTTGGAGCCACTGGACGAAGATACACTGGTACGGATTCTTTCCGAACCCAAAAACGCCCTGACCAAGCAGTATCAAAAATTGCTTGAACTGGACAATGTGAATCTGGTGTTTGAACCAGGTGCATTGCTCGCGATTGCAAAAGAGGCAATCAAACGTAACACAGGGGCGCGGGGATTGCGTGCCATCATTGAGGGTATCATGCTTGAAATCATGTATGAAGTGCCTTCACGTGAAGATGTTACGAACTGTGTGATTACCGAAGAAGTCGTTGAGAAAAGAGTTGTGCCTGAACTTGGCCAATCGAAGGACGATAAGCAGGAAGAAAGTGCCTAACTAAAGGCAGCATTCCTGCTCAGCTCTGAAATATAGACTTGTCAGTTCTCCACTTTGGCAGAAGGCGAATTCATGTCTCTGTCAGGGTGGAGCTTTGACGTTGTGGGGAGAGAAATCACTCATGTATTTAAGACAAGATACACGTCCCGTAAAAGTAGGGAATATAACGATTGGTGGCAGTAATGAAGTTATTATCCAAAGTATGTGTACTACAAAAACGGCAGACGTTGAGGCTACCGTTGCGGAAATTCTGCGATTGGAAGAAGCAGGATGCCAAATAGTACGTGTAACCGTAAATAATGAGGAAGCTGCTGCAGCCATTAAAGAAATCAAGAAACGCATCCACATTCCGCTTGTAGCAGATATTCACTTTAACTATAAATTAGCTCTTCTTGCGATTGAGAACGGCATTGATAAAGTCCGGATTAATCCAGGCAACATCGGTAAACGTGCCAAAGTGGAAGAAGTCGTGAAAGCATGTAAGGAACGGGGTATTCCCATTCGGATCGGGGTTAACGCCGGTTCACTGGAAAACCATTTGCTTGAGAAGTACGGATATCCAACAGCTGATGCTATGGTAGAAAGTGCATTGTATCACATTGGTATTCTGGAAGAACTCGATTTCCATGATATTATCGTTTCACTGAAAGCATCGGACGTACCGATGGCGATTGAAGCGTACTCCAAGGCAGCTCAGATCATTAAATATCCGTTGCACTTGGGGATTACGGAAGCAGGTACACTGTTCTCGGGTACAATTAAGAGCTCTGCAGGTATGGGTGCTCTGCTCTCGATGGGTATTGGTTCAACCATGCGGATCTCGCTCAGCGCAGACCCGGTAGAAGAAATCAAGGTTGCACGCGATCTGCTCAAAACCTTTGGGCTCATTTCGAATGCCGCCACGTTGATATCTTGCCCGACCTGCGGTCGTCTGGACATTGATCTCTTCTCTATTGCCAACGAGGTGGAAGAGTATATCTCCAAACTCAAAGTGCCGATTAAAGTGTCAGTACTGGGATGTGCGGTGAATGGTCCAGGTGAGGCCAAAGAAGCGGATATCGGGATTGCAGGTGCCCGCGGTGAAGGTCTCTTGTTCCGTCACGGCCAGATGATCCGTAAAGTGCCTGAGGAAATCATGGTAGAGGAATTGAAAAAGGAAATCGATAAAATCGTCGAAACCTATGAAACAACAGGAGTAATTCCTGGACGCTCGCACTGATCGTTTCATATATGTTTAACCAAGAGCCCGTCAGCAATGGCGGGCTCTTGCTGTCTTAACATCCATAAATTCTGTCTGGACCGTTTACCTGTTGGTGAAACGGCTATACTACCATGTATTAGTATGATTCCGTAGGGAACAGTCAGATGAACAGGAGGATGTTGAGATATGGGTGATTTAGGCATGGTCTTCATGTTGATACAGTTATTTTTTGGTGTGGTGATTGGTTTGTATTTCTGGAATTTGCTTCGGGGCCAGAAAACCAATCGCAGTGCCGTTGAGCGCGAGTCTCGCAAAGAGCTGGAGAAATTGCGTAAATTACGTTCCATTTCACTTACAAAACCACTCGCAGAGAAGACACGTCCAGCTACTATCAATGATATCGTGGGGCAAAAAGACGGCTTGCGTGCTCTCAAGGCTGCCTTGTGCAGTGCAAATCCACAGCATGTAATCATTTATGGGCCTCCCGGAGTTGGGAAGACAGCAGCGGCCAGGGTGGTGTTGGAGGAAGCCAAAAAAAATCCATCATCACCGTTCAAGCCAGATGCCAAGTTTACGGAGCTGGATGCGACAACCGCCCGTTTTGACGAGCGCGGGATTGCCGATCCCTTAATCGGTTCAGTACATGATCCGATATATCAGGGAGCAGGTGCCATGGGGGTTGCGGGAATTCCACAACCGAAACCGGGAGCCGTGACCAAAGCTCATGGGGGCATGTTATTTATCGATGAGATCGGTGAATTGCATTCCATTCAAATGAATAAATTACTCAAAGTACTGGAAGATCGGAAGGTCTTTTTGGAAAGTGCGTACTATAACTCGGAAGACACGCATACTCCTGCTTATATCCACGATATTTTTCAAAATGGCCTGCCAGCGGATTTCCGTCTTGTCGGAGCGACGACACGTTCGCCTCATGAACTGCCTCCAGCGCTTCGTTCGCGCTGCATGGAAGTATATTTCAGACCATTATTGCCGGAAGAGATTGGGAAAATTGCTGAGGATGCTGTTCAAAAAATCGGCTTCAGTCCTTGTCCGGATGCCGTTGAAGTGGTCAAGCGATATGCCACGAACGGACGCGAGGCAGTGAATATTATTCAGCTTGCTGCCGGATTGGCACTCACTGAAAAAAGAGAGACCCTTCAGGCCTCTGATGTCGAGTGGGTTGCTGGCAGCAGCCAAATCCAGCCGCGTCCGGATCGCAAGGTGCCTCAGCAGCCACAGATTGGTTTTGTTAATGGCTTGGCCGTATACGGTCCGAATATGGGCACCATACTTGAGATCGAAGTGTCTGCCGTGCCTGTACTCAAAGACCAGGGCCGAATCAATATTACAGGCGTGGTGGATGAGGAAGAGATTGGAGGCGGTTCGCGTACACTCCGGAGAAAAAGCATGGCCAAAGGTTCGGTTGAAAATGTGATCACCGTGTTAAAAGCCATGGGACTTCGTCCGAATGACTATGACTTGCATATCAACTTCCCTGGAGGAACACCAATTGACGGTCCATCAGCAGGAATTGCGATGGCCACAGCAATAGCCTCTGCCATTCAGGGACGTCCTGTTGATCATGAGACAGCGATGACTGGGGAGATCAGCATTCATGGCCGGGTGAAGCCGATTGGCGGCGTGCTCGCCAAAGTAGAGGCTGCTTTTCAGGCGGGAGCCAAGACCGTTATTATTCCCGCCGAAAACTGGCAGTCCATTTTTGAGAATCTGGATGGATTACGCGTCATTCCGGTAGATACGGTTCAGGATGTTTTTCGTGAGGTATTTGCCTGGGTACCTGATTCTCAGCAGGCGGAGCAATTGAAGCACGCAGATGAGCCAGCAGCACCCGCTGCAGAGATTTTCCCTCCAGCATCTGCTTCATTTTTACGTGCTGACCTGACCCGTCCGGGACAGGTTACTGATTCGGGAAGCTGCTAAGCGCTTCCCTTCAATTGGTTTTTTATGTGAACATTTGATAGAATAATGAATGACTACAACCTGAGAGCCATTGGAGGTGCGAAAGCGATGGGACCGAGCAAAACGAAAGGTCGTCGTTTTCCTTTACTGCCTTTAAGAGGACTTCTCGTCTACCCGAGTATGGTACTGCATCTCGATGTGGGCCGGGAGAAATCGGTCAAGGCTTTAGAAAAAGCGATGGTAGAAGAACATTTGATTCTCCTATGTTCCCAAGCCGAGGTAAATATTGAAGAACCAACACAAGAAGACATTTTCAGAATCGGAACCGTAGCCAAGGTCAGACAAATGCTGAAGCTTCCAAACGGAACGATTCGTGTGCTGGTGGAGGGCTTGGAACGGGCTGAAATCATTGAATATACGGACAACGAGGAATATTACGAAGTGCTGGCACAGGAACTGCCTGAAGAAGAGAACAGCCATCCGGAGACGGATGCCCTGATGCGCACGGTTCTGAACCAGTTCGAAAATTATATTAATCTGTCCAAAAAGGTAACACCCGAGACACTTGCCGCTGTGTCCGATATTGAAGAACCAGGCCGACTGGCTGATGTGATCACGAGTCACTTGTCCTTGAAAATCAAGGATAAACAGGAGATTCTGGAGACCATTGATGTTCGCGAACGTCTGGAGAAGCTTCTCGACATTCTCAATAATGAGCGTGAAGTGCTGGAGCTTGAACGCAAAATCAGCCAGCGTGTGAAGAAGCAGATGGAGAAAACCCAGAAGGAATATTATTTGCGCGAGCAAATGAAGGCGATTCAAAAAGAACTGGGTGAAAAAGAAGGCCGTGCAGGTGAGGTTGAGGAGCTCCGTAACCAGATGGAGACGCTTGGTCTGCCGGACAAGGTCAAGGAGAAGGTCGAGAAAGAGATTGACCGACTGGAGAAAATGCCTGCCAGCTCCGCTGAGGGCGGGGTCATTCGCAACTATGTGGATTGGCTGCTGGCTCTACCTTGGAACGAGATGACAGAGGATGATCTGGATATTCAAAAAGCCGAAGATGTGCTGAATGCCGATCATTACGGTCTGGAAAAACCAAAAGAGCGTGTACTTGAATATTTGGCGGTTCAGAAGCTTGTCAAAAAGCTTAAAGGGCCAATTCTATGTCTGGTTGGTCCTCCGGGGGTAGGGAAAACGTCACTTGCCCGTTCGATCGCAAGATCGCTGGGCCGGGAGTTTGTGAGAATCTCCCTCGGTGGCGTGCGGGATGAAGCGGAAATTCGTGGACACCGTCGTACGTATGTCGGTGCCATGCCTGGTCGTATCATTCAGGGAATGAAAACAGCAGGCTCACTTAATCCCGTCTTCCTGCTCGATGAGATCGACAAAATGGCATCCGACTTCCGCGGGGATCCATCTGCAGCGTTGCTTGAGGTACTTGATCCTGAACAAAATAGTACGTTTAGCGATCACTTTGTGGAACTGCCTTTTGACTTATCCAACGTCATGTTCGTTACAACCGCAAATACGGTGCACAATATACCTCGTCCACTGCTTGACCGGATGGAGATGCTCAATATTCCTGGGTATACGGAGATCGAGAAACTGCAGATTGCCAAAAACTATCTGCTGCCGAAGCAGAAGCGTGATCATGGTCTGGAAGAAGAACAGCTGGAGATTGGCGATGACAGCCTGCTCCGTGTTATTCGTGAATATACCCGCGAGTCTGGCGTGCGGAATCTGGAACAGCAGATGGCTTCACTATGCCGGAAAGCGGCTAAAAATATCGTATCTGGTGCGGAAGGTCAGATCATTATCACACCGGATGAAATCAAGGACTATCTCGGACCTGGCAAGTTCCGTTACGGTATGGCCGAACTGGAAGACCAGATTGGTACCGTAACCGGACTCGCATGGACCGAAGTAGGTGGAGATACGCTTGTTATTGAGGTCACGGTTGTGCCTGGAACAGGGAAACTGACATTGACTGGTAAATTGGGTGATGTCATGAAGGAATCTGCTCAGGCAGCATTCAGTTATACCCGGTCCAAGGCGGCCCAGTTAGGCATTCCGGCTGACTTCCATGAGAAGAATGATATCCACATCCATGTACCTGAGGGAGCTATTCCTAAGGATGGACCTTCTGCAGGAATTACGATGGCGACAGCTTTGATTTCTGCATTGACAAACAAACATGTGTCGAAAGACATTGCGATGACGGGTGAGATTACGCTGCGTGGTCGCGTGCTGCCTATTGGCGGTTTGAAGGAAAAATCACTGGCAGCACATCGCGCCGGTTACAAAAAAATATTATTGCCCAAGGATAACGAACGGGACCTGCGGGACATTCCGGACAGCATCAAGGAAGATGTGGAATTTGTCCCAGTAGCCCATATGGATCAGGTGCTGCAGCATGCGCTCGTGGAGCAGACAGGAATTCACCTCTAGATCCGGTTAACCGAGGGAGCGTATGAAGAATGAACCGTTCTGCGGAAGCTTCGGCGTCCGCTGGAACGGTTTTTTTGGTATGATAGAACAATGATCCAAGGCATAATACGTTTATTGGCTTCCAATGCAAGAACAAGAGATCCAGAGAGGACAGATATATGATGAAAGTAAACCAATCCGAATTTATTATCAGTGCCGTTAGGCCTGAACAATATCCCGATGATGGCCTGCCGGAGATTGCTTTGGCGGGACGTTCAAACGTGGGCAAATCATCTCTGATTAATCGTTTGATTAACCGCAAAAATCTGGCAAGAACAAGCTCAACACCGGGTAAAACGCAGCAGCTGAACTATTATAAAATTAATCAGGATTTATACTTTGTCGATTTTCCAGGTTACGGTTACGCCAAAGTTTCCAAGGAGCAGCGCTTTGCCTGGGGTAAAATGATGGAGAAGTACTTGCTCGGCCGCAAGGAATTGAAGCTTGTCATGCAAATGGTGGATATGAGACATGAACCCTCCAAGGATGACAAGATGATGAATGAATGGCTTCGCCATCACGGATTGCCTTTGGTAGTCGTAGCAACCAAAATGGACAAGATTCCAAAGACACGCAGAGCCAAACATATCAAAGTCATCAAGCAAGCGCTCGATCTGCGTCCAGGAGACTTGTTTGTACCGTTTTCATCTGAATTAGGACTGGGTAAAGATGAATTATGGGAGATCATTACACGCCACGCAGGTATTGGACAATCTGCTTCCGACGAATCTGAATCTGAAGAGATCAGCGAAGTGAATGAATGAGCAGGCAGATTACGCCATGTTAATGCGGAAAAGTGAGTAAGCTGGCTGAACAAAGAATGAATGATCGATTATATCCGTATTTTCATGGGATTTTATGAGAATTCACTGTTTTGTTCTGGAGCATATTGGTTTGGCAGTGGTGTATAATGAATGTAGGTGCGTTCATGCCACAGGAACAAAAATACCGGCTTTGCCGGCCTGAAGAATTTTGAGATGACTGCCCATAAGCAGGAAGGCAAAACAATCGGGGAAGAATTGAGGAGATTTGTATGGCTCAGCGGTTAGCCACAGAGTATGTTAATGCCACTTTTAAATTGTCAGAACCCCAGATGCATCAGTTTTTGCGCATGTCGGACGATGGCCGGATTCATCACCGGGTTAAGGTGCTTGATAATGGTTGTCAGGAAATTGTGCTTGCAGATGTCAGTGGAGAGGAAGTCCATTTTCCTTTTGACCGTCAGAAAGGGTTTTACATCTGTGAGTTGTCTTGCCGTCTGGTAAACCATCATCTGACCAACGTTGTCCGTAAACTCTTTATGACCTTTAAGGGTGACGGCGTTGTTCATCGGATTTATGAAGAATTCACCATGACGTATGTTTATGCTCAAGGCTCTGTTCGTAAAATTGTAGAACAAAACGGGGAAAATACCCGCCTGATTTATGAATACAAAAACACATTGCTTGAATTACAGCGTCAGTTCCAGGCGCGGGATGTTGAGCGTGAAATTAACCGATTATATGCTGAGGTGGACACACTTCTCGATACTAGGATTCATACATCAGCTCCTGAAGAGCTTCATCAGATTGATGCAACACTTGCTCGACATCAAAAACGGCTCTTTGAACTTGAGGCTTAGTGAGCTTTAAGACGGCCGTTATACGACTATTAATGCTTGATCCATCCCCTTATTGATTCTGATCGCAGGCACTTGCCGGTTCAGGTTCCGAAGGGGATTTTTTGTGAAGAATGCGTTCATTTAGGCTGGCAATAATTTATTTGTTTAACTGTAAAAAAAGGGTTGCATTCCTTTAAAATAGATGTTATTTTTATTCTCGTTGAAAAGAATATAGGAACCAGGATTCACTCAGGACATTATATGTTGCGAGAGGTTATTCCCTCGGGAAGTGAATGACGTAGGTCCTAGCGGATGAAATTTTCAAACATTTTATTCCTAGGAAGGGGGAACCGAAGGATGGAATATTCAACTTTCGGAAGACACGTTGCTGTTGATGTTTGGGGTGTCGACTTTGATCTACTGAACAGTGCAGAGTATCTGCAAGCCCAACTGGTAGAAGCTGCAGAGGCATGTGGTGCGACAGTAATGTCCGTGCAATCCAAGCAGTTTGAGCCACAAGGAGCGACAGTGCTTGTGCTATTGTCAGAGAGCCATCTCTCCATTCATACGTATCCTGAGAGAGGGTTTGCGGCGATTGACTGCTACACTTGTGGTGAAACAGTAGACCCACAGCTGGCTATTGACTACCTGGTATCCGTTTTGAAACCGGAGAAAACGTACGCTAAGAAACTGGTGCGTGGATTGGGTGAACTGCAGGTCGTAACACCGACAGTGCAACCGATCGAACTGGTCTAATTGATGTAGATAAACATGAGTAATGTTCACATATGGGGAATGAGCAATTGTCCCGAATTATAAATAGTCATGGAATTATTCCATGACTATTTGTTTTAATATTTTGAAGAAATGGATTTAAACGAATAACGGAGAAGATTGGTGAGACACTACAATAAATGACAATGCATAGGATAATCTACATGGGGATTTCATAAACATTTCATAAAAATGGCCCAGTCGCGGTCATGATGTGTGATATAATTAACCATGTCAAGCATAAATGGATGGAGATATGTAGAAAACACTTTGATTGGAAATTTATTAGGCAGGTGAACTTGCAATGCACATCGTTGTAGTTGGTTTGAATTATCGCACGGCGCCTGTAGAGGTTAGGGAACGATTCACATTTGCAGAAAAAGACTTGTCTGAAGCGCTGCAGCAGCTCAAGCTGACCAAGAGTGTATTGGAAGGTGTAATCGTAGCCACATGTAACCGTACCGAGTTGTATGTTGTGGTAGACCGTCTTCACATGTGTGGTTATTTTATTCGTACGTTTATGGAACAATGGTTTAATGTTCCGCGGGAAGAATTTACGCAACACTTATATATATATGAAGATGATCAAGCCATTCGCCATTTGTTCCGTGTCATTTGCGGGCTGGATTCCATGGTGATTGGTGAAACACAGATTCTTGGACAGGTGAAGCAGGCCTTTTTCACTGCCCAGGAAGAGAAATCGACAGGCACCTGGTTTAACATGTTGTTCAAACAGGCGGTAACTCTGGGCAAGAGAGCACATTCGGAAACATCCATTGGAGAAAGTGCAGTCTCGGTCAGTTACGCCGCTGTTGAACTGGGGAAACGTATTTTTGGCATGTTTACGGACAAGAAGGTACTTATTCTTGGAGCGGGCAAAATGAGTGAGTTGACAGTCAAGCATCTGTACGCCAATGGAGCCTCAGAGGTCATTGTAGCGAACAGAACTCTTGCAAGGGCTCAGGAGCTGGCTGCCAAGTTCAGGGGAACCCCTTGTACGATGGAGCAGGCTTTGGAGAGACTGAGTGAGGTTGATATTGTCATCAGTTCAACAGGTGCAGAGCGATATGTTCTGGATGCTTACGTTGTCCGTGAGAGCATGAAGCGCCGTCAATCACGTCCATTATTCCTAATCGATATTGCGGTTCCTCGGGATATTGATCCGGCCATCGGAGAGTTATCCAACGTATTCCTTTATGATATTGATGATCTGGAAGGGATCGTGGAGAGCAATCTGGAGATGCGCAAGGTGGAAGCGGCCAAAATCGAAAAAATGATTGAACTGGAGATGGAAGACTACTATCACTGGCTCAAAACATTAGGTGTTCGCCCGGTGATTCGGGCATTGCAGGAGAAAGGAGCTTCCATTCATGAAGATACGATGGAGAGTCTCTTTAATAAACTCCCTGAGCTCGACGAACATCAGCGTAAGGTTATCCGTCGTTTGACCAAAAGCATCGTGAATCAAATGACGACAGATCCGATCAACCGGATCAAGGAAATGGCAGGCGGCAAGCATGGAGATGAAGCACTACGCATGTTCACCCAAATTTTTGCCTTGGAGGATGCAGTGGAGACGGCCGCAGAAAAAGTAAACCAAAGCGATGCCTCGGCCTTGGGTAAACCGGCCGCCGTTCATCTTAAAGACAACCGGCAAGACGCAATGCCGGCTTATGCTCCGGCAAGTGTATAAGGGCGGGTGAACAGCTTGACCCTTTCTGAACAAATCTATGAAGCTCTGATCTATATGTATGCCCTGAGCCTTCTGTTCTATTTCTCGGACTGCATTCGACGGAATGCGGGGGCGAAGCGAACGGGCACAGGGTTTCTTGTTGTTGTCTGGCTGCTTCAGGTCGTTCATGTAATTTTGCGAATGTGGACCGAGGGCCATTTTCCGATCTATACAACGTTCGATTTTCTGTTTATCTTTTCGTTTAGTATCGTATTGATGTCCCTGGGGATGATACGTGTCCAGCGTTCGGAATTTGTCATCCTGCTATTGAATATTGTGGGCTTCTCAGTTACCGTATTGAATCGATTGTGGTTTACAGCCGGGGAGATCTCGCTGCATAACTGGCAGACCGTTCACGGGCTGCTGATCATGCACATTACGCTGGCAAATCTGGGCTTTGCAGCCCTCACGGTAGCTGCGGTCTTCGCCATGTTGTATCTGTTCCTGCACCGTAAATTGAAAAACAAAAAATGGAATGATACGATGCGGCGGATGCCGAGTCTTGAAGTCATTGGCAAATACATGGATGGCGCAACATTGATCGGAACACCGTTACTTGGCGTCTCCGTGGTTCTGGCCGTATTATCCATTGTCGCTGAGACCAGGTGGTATCTGCTTCTGGATCTGAAAGTCATTGCAACAGGTCTCGCTATCGCGATCTACATCGGTTATTTCGTTTCTAAGCAGAGAAAGCAGTTTTCCAACATCATCATGGCTAGATGGACATTGATTGGATATGGTTTTGTCATTATGAGCTTTTTAACCAATGCGTATTCAGCGTTTCATCGTTGGACAGGAGAGTGAGAACTATGGATCGCTATACGCCGTTATATGTAAATACTTCAGGCAAAACCTGCTGCGTTGTTGGGGGCGGACGTGTTGCCGAACGTAAGATCAAAGGTTTGCTTCACGCCGAAGCGCATATTAAGGTGTTTAGTCCGGAAATCACATCGGAGCTGAAACAACTGCATCAGGATTCCCGAATTGAGTGGATAGCCCGGTCCTACCGCAAAGGTGATTTGCGGGGGGCCTTTCTCGTATATGCAGCAACGGATCACGCTGAAGTCAACGCACAAGTAGTACAGGAGGCTAACGATGCGGGCATACTGGTGAATGATGCGATGTCTTCCGAGAACAGTGCTTTCATCACCCCCAGTGTGGTCAGGCGTGGAAGACTGAGCATCGCCATCTCAACGGCTGGAGCAGGACCGGCAGCCGCTGCAGAGATTCGGTCTACACTGGAGCAGCAATTTGGCGAAGAATACGAGACGTATATTGAATTTCTGCATCAGATGAGAATTCAAGTGAAGTCACGTGTGTCGTCTCCGCGTGTGCGAAGCATTTTACTGCGGCGATTGACTGAAATGAATGTGCTGGAGGATATCCGTACAGGGCAATTCCAGTGGTGGACAGAAGAAGAAATCGGGGACTGGATATCCCGTAATCAGGAGGAGCGGTAGACATGCGTACAATTAAAGTGGGAAGCAGACAAAGCGCACTGGCTTTGACACAGACAGGACATGTAATTCAGGATTTACGAAGCATTTGTGAGCGGGAAGGTTTAGCATTTGATTTTGAAGTACATAAGATCGTTACGAAAGGGGATTTGATTCTCGATGTAACGCTGTCCAAAGTCGGTGGCAAAGGACTGTTTGTCAAAGAGATCGAACAGGCCATGCTGGATCGTACCATTGATATGGCTGTGCACAGCATGAAGGATATGCCGTCCGAACTGCCGGAAGGATTAATCAACGGCGCTGTTCCGCGCCGTGCCGATCCGCGTGATGCATTGATTTCCAATGGGGGATTGTCTCTGGATCAATTGCCGGAAGGGGCGAGAGTGGGGACAAGCAGTCTCCGTCGTTCCAGTCAGTTAAAGGCATACCGCCCGGATCTGCAGCTCGAATCCCTGCGTGGTAACATTGACTCACGTCTTCGCAAGCTGGAGACGGAGGGTCTTGATGCTATTATTTTGGCTGCTGCAGGATTGTATCGAATGGGCTGGCAGGATCGGATTACCGAGTATCTGTCCGAAGAGGCTTGCCTTCCTGCCGTTGGACAGGGTGCACTGGGGATTGAATGCCGTGAGGATGACGAGGAGCTGCTTCATCTGTTGAAGCTGTATAACGATCCGGAGACTGCTGCTCCCGTTTTGGCAGAACGTAAATTCCTCAGTGTATTGAATGGAGGCTGTCAGGTGCCGATCGGTGCTCATGCCGTCTGGAATCGTCAGCAAGATACAGATTCCCCGAATGGGCAAAACACGTTACAATTAACGGGTATGGTTGGTACGCCGGATGGCGGACTGATTCTTAAAGAAGCTCTGACCGGAACGGATCCGGTACGTCTTGGAGAAGAAGTAGCGTGGAGATTGATTGAACGGGGAGCAGAGCAGATACTGGCAGAAGTTAGGGGATGAGGACATGGTGGGAAAGGTCTTTTTGGTAGGAGCAGGTCCAGGGGATGCTAAGCTGATAACGGTAAAAGGATGGGAGTCTATCGGCAAGGCAGATGCTGTAGTCTATGATCGCTTGGCCAGTCCGAGATTGTTGAAACAGATGAAGCCTGGAGCAGTGAAGATTTACGTAGGCAAGCGGCCTGACCGTCACACGATGAAGCAGGAAGAGATTAATCAGCTGCTCGTCGATCTGGCCCTTGAAGGGAAAGTGGTTGTTCGGCTGAAGGGCGGAGATCCCACGATATTTGGACGCGTCGGCGAAGAGGCAGACCTGCTGCGCAAAAACGGCGTTCCTTTTGAAATCGTGCCTGGGGTTACCGCAGCAATAAGTGTGCCTGCTTATGCCGGAATACCGGTGACCCACCGCGATTATGCATCATCCATTTCCATTATTACAGGGCATGAAAGCCCGGACAAGCTCGATCGCAGCATTCATTGGGATAAAGTAACGAACGCAACGGGAACACTGGTATTTATGATGGGTGTAGCCAAGATTGGCTATATCAGTGAACAGCTCATCCGTCATGGCCGTCCGGCACAGACACCCGTCGCACTGGTTCGTTGGGGAACAAGAGCAGAGCAGGATACCCTTGTGGGTACACTTGAAAATATAGAAGCCAAGGTCATTGCTGCCAACTTCCAACCGCCTGCAGTTATTGTTGTCGGGGAAGTGGTGAATCAACGTGAGCAATTGAAATGGGCTGAGGTACTACCGTTGTTCGGCAAACGAATTCTGGTGACGCGCGCTCGCAGTCAGGCGAGTGAACTGGTGAACCGCATCGAGGAACTTGGTGGTGAACCGTATGAGTTTCCAGTTATCGAAACCGTGATGCCTACGAGTGAAACAGCAAAACAAAGTGTCAAGGATGCCTTCGGTGCGTTAAATACATTTGATTGGGTATTTTTCACAAGCGTAAACGGTGTGGAGTTTTTCTTCCGTCATCTGGAAGAGCAAGGTAAGGATATCCGCGCCATGCATCAAGCAAGAGTCGCTGCGGTCGGACCTTCAACTGCCGAGGCCTTGCGCAAGCACGGTATTGTTGCCGAAGTGGTCAAAGGGCCTTTTCAGCAGGAAGGCATGCTGGATGCTTTTGAGAGTGAACTGAAAAAAGGTCAGAAAGTGCTGCTTCCCCACGGTGATCTGGCACGCTCCTGGTTGCCTGACCAGTTGAAGGAACGGGGACTTGAGGTCACGGAAGCGATCATCTATGATACTGTACTCGCGGGTGAGGATGATGATGAACTTCTGAAGCTGCTGGAAGAAGGCGGTATTCACGCGGTGACGTTCACGAGCTCTTCAACGGTTACGAACTTCATGGAGATGCTTAAACGGATGGGGCTCCAAGATCCATTACCGTTGTTAAAAAATGTCGAGGTTGCTTGCATCGGGCCAGTGACTGCCAAAACGGCAGAAGCAGCTGGCTTGAAGGTAACGCTGATGGCCGCAGAAGCAACGATCGAAAGCATGATCTCTGCGCTGATGGAGTGGAAAAGGACGCCTTCTCCAGAAGGGGCTATGCCTCGTTGATTTAAAAATTGTATCGCTATTGTAATAGATTGTATCCATATACCAAAAGCAGATTGATGAAGCGTGCTGAATTCGTTAGGATACCGGCGCGCTTCCCTTTTTGCTCTACTTTACTCTAAGAGAGGATGTATCTATATGAGTTTTCCAATTGTACGACACCGTCGCTTACGTCAATCCGCAGGCATCCGGAATATGGTCAGAGAGACTCATCTGACTGTGGATGATTTTATCCAACCCATCTATGTAACTTACGGTGAAAACGTAAAATCCGAGATCAAATCTATGCCAGGCGTATTCCGTTTTTCTCTTGACCGTCTGCAGGAAGAGGTAAAAGAGATTGCCGATCTGGGAATTCCGGCCGTGTTGTTGTTCGGTATTCCTGAGACAAAGGATAGCATTGGTTCTTCTGGTTTCGCTGAAGATGGTATTGTGCAGGAAGCAACGAAATTGATTAAGTCCTGGTATCCCGACCTGCTGGTTGTGGCGGATACCTGCCTGTGTGAATTTACGGATCACGGGCACTGCGGTATGGTGCATACCGTGGAAGTGGACGGACATATCTGCGGAGATGTTCTGAATGATGAATCATTGGATCTGCTTGTAAAAACAGCTGTATCCCAAGCCAAAGCAGGCGCGGATATTATTGCCCCATCCAATATGATGGATGGATTCGTCCAGGCAATCCGGGCAGGATTGGATGAGAATGGATTCAGCCATATTCCAATCATGTCCTACTCCGTTAAATATGCATCTGCTTTTTATGGTCCCTTCCGTGAAGCAGCGGATTCCACACCACAGTTTGGAGATCGCAAATCATATCAGATGGACCCGGCCAATGCCCGCGAGGCACTGCGCGAAGCCGAAACAGATGTGCTTGAAGGAGCAGACATGCTGATGGTGAAACCGTCACTTTCCTATCTGGACGTGATGCGTACAATCAAGGATCAATTTGACCTTCCGCTTGTGGCCTATAATGTAAGTGGTGAGTATGCCATGGTGAAGGCTGCAGCAATGCAGGGTTGGATTGATGAGAAAAAGGTCGCCATGGAAATTTTGCTCAGCATGAAACGCGCGGGTGCGGATATGATCATCACGTATTACGGAAAAGATGCCTCCCGCTGGTTGGCTGAGAAGTAATAGTTCCTTGTAATTTACACGTTTGCTAAGAGAGTCGTTATCAAATTACCAACATATAGCAAGGCCCTGCACGAGCCTGTTATGTCGCTTGTATAGATCAGTTTACTGTTCATATAAGGAGCGGGGCCTTCATATTAAGGAGGATGTTCATGACTGCACAATCAGGAAAAAGACGAAACGATGAGCGCTCACGCAGCGCATTCGAAGAAGCCAAGCAGTACATACCTGGAGGCGTAAACAGCCCCGTTCGGGCATTCAAATCCGTAGGACTTACCCCGATCTATGCAGAACGCGGAGAAGGATCCAAAATTTACGATATTGATGGCAATGTGTTTATTGATTATGTGGGCTCATGGGGACCACTTATCATGGGACATGCCCATCCTGATGTCGTGGAAGCACTGCGTGAAACTGCTCTGAAAGGAACGAGCTTTGGTGCTCCAACGCTGCTGGAGACCGAGATGGCTAAGCTTGTTTGCGAGCGCGTACCATCCATTGATATTGTTCGGATGGTCAACTCGGGTACGGAAGCAACCATGAGTGCCATCAGGTTGGCGCGCGGTGTAACGGGCCGCAGCAAAATTTTGAAGTTTGAAGGTTCATATCACGGACATGCGGACAGCTTGCTGATCAAAGCGGGCTCCGGTGTCGCTACCCTTGGATTGCCAGACAGTCCTGGAGTTCCTGAAGGGGTTGCTACCAATACGATCACGGTGCCTTACAATGATCTGGAATCGGTTAGCCTTGCCTTTGAACGTTTTGGTGAGGAACTGGCTGCTGTCATTGTTGAGCCTGTGGCTGGGAATATGGGCGTTGTACCTCCGGCAGAGGGCTTTCTTGAAGGCCTGCGCAGCCTGACGAGCCAGTACGGCAGCCTGCTCATCTTTGACGAAGTCATGACCGGTTTCCGTGTAGGCTTGAACTGTGCACAGGGGCGGTATGGTGTTACGCCCGATCTGACATGTCTTGGTAAAGTTATCGGCGGCGGCCTTCCGGTCGGAGCATATGGTGGTCGTCGGGATCTGATGGAGCAGATCGCTCCAACCGGTCCGATCTATCAAGCGGGAACACTAAGTGGTAACCCACTGGCCATGGCAGCAGGCTATACCACCCTCAAACTGTTGACACCGGAAGTCTATGATCGTTTGGAGACGTTGTCGGCTCGTTTGCAGGCTGGCTTCGAAAAGAATGCGGCAGAGGCGGGTATTGCAGTAACCATTAACCGCGTTGGTTCCATGGTATGTCCGTTCTTCAGCAGTGTACCTGTTACCAATTATGATATAGCCAAAGAAAGCAATTTGGATCAGTTTGTTCGTTACTTTGCAGCTATGATTGATGAGGGTGTAAGCGTGGCACCTTCCCAATTTGAGGGCATGTTCGTCTCTGGTGTTCATACCGAGCAGGATATTGACGATACGATTGAAGCAAACCGCAAGGCTCTGCAATCTCTATGACGATCAAAAGTTGGAAACGTCGTGGGGAATGGCTGGAGCTGATGCCAGGCAAAGTGGTAACAGGCAGTCCAGACAGACAGCTTGCGGCAGAGCAATGGCTGCTCACTGAACTTTCTTTTCCAGAAAAGCTGTTTCGTCAGCTTAAGGCAAATCACGGAATTCAACTCGCAGGGGACCGGCTTCGGCTGGCCCTTTTTGCATCTCAGCCGATTGATGTTGAACCCCGTTGGGCAGAGATTGAGGTGCTGTACGAGGATGATTTTTGTCTGGTTGTACATAAACCCGCGGGTATGAAGCTGCATCCGGATGGAACTCGTGCCGATCATGCCATTACGCTGGATCACGCTGTCGCCTCTTATTATGAGATCAACGGTATCGACACCAGCGTACGCCATGTGCATCGCCTCGATGAAGATACAACCGGCCCGGTTCTCTATGCGAAAAATGCTTTTGCTCTGGCAAAATTGGATGAGGCCATGCGTCGCAAAGAAATTGGGCGTCAGTATGTAGCCATTGCGGAAGGGCAGGTATCTCCGGAATGCAGCAAAATTGATGCGCCCATCGGTAAGGACAGACATCATAAGCAGCGCAGACGCGTTTCCGAGAGTGGGCAGGAAGCCGTTACTCATGTAGAGATTGCGGAAGTGTGGGAGCGGGCTACACTTGTGCGTTTAATACTGGATACTGGACGTACACATCAGATCAGAGTACATCTGAGTTATGCCGGACACCCGCTTATTGGCGATCAGCTGTATGGAGGAAGGTCAGATGCCATTGGACGCCAGGCACTTCATGGTGAAGTGTTAACGTTTAATCATCCGCTCACGGGAGCGCTGATTGAAGTTCAAGATCCGTGGCCTTCCGATTTTGAACAGCTAGTCCAGCGGGAACGAACAACCTAATAAAAAGGCAAGCTTTGAACAAAGGTGGCATGCTCATCTCATCGATGGCATATAGATGGGGTAACGAAGGATTTGGACCATGGATCAGTCCCATGAGAAGGATCATGGTGAACATATGCCGAAAGGAGGACGCCACCTTTGTTGAATCAACCTTATGGTTTGCGGTTCGATATTTATGAGCGCGTTCATTTGTCCGAGGGAGTCCCTGCCATTGAGGAACTGGAGGAAATTGAGTTATACCCGCGTATTCAAGTCATCGGTCAGGATGATCATGCAACGTTGCGAGGCCATCTTTTGCTTACAGGTGCGTATCGGGGAGAGAACGAAATCTCGGAGGAACTGAAACATTTTATTCCGGTTGAGATCACGGTACCCCTGAATCGGGTAAGGTCACTTGAGGATATCTCGATTGAGATCGAAAACTTTGATGTGGATTTGTTATCCAGCCGAAGCTTGAATATTACAGGTGTGCTGTCACTGCGTGGCATTGAGGGCTTTCCTGTTGAAGAGCCGCAGGCCTGGTCAGCGGAAGAGTTTACTGTGGTACACTCCCCTGATCCGCAGCAGGTTAACCGCGCCCCGGAGGCAGAGGATGCAGATGCTGGGTTGAACACCTTTGCTCAGGAATATCTGCTGCAGCGCAGTGAAGAGGAAGGTCTGCCTATAACGGCCGAGTCTCTATACGCAGCAGAAATTCCTGAGAATCCGCAGCAAGCCGCTGAAGAAAACATCCGTTATGAGGAAAATGCGCAGCCGGAAGAACAGTTAACCCCTGCACCGCAACAGATCTATGCTGATACGCTCGAGAATCAAGATGAAGAAGAATATCAGAAAAGACCTGCTGAAGATAACGCTCCTTCATTAATTACCCAAGAAGATGAAGCAGCGGATAATCAAGTGGCTGCCTCACCTTCACCCGTCTCGTCTTTCATGGCGGAGACTGCAGACCGACTGGCTTCTTATCCGGAGTCTGAGCCATTGCTACCTCTGGCTGAGGAATCACCATCTGTCTGGGCGGAGCCTTCCGTGGAGACCTTACATACAAACACGGAGCTGAACCAACAACCATCAGAAGACGTGGCTGTTTCGAATGTTTGGAACTTCGAATCTTCCAGGTCAGGTTCACCGCAGGAAGATCAGACGGAGGCTGAAAAGCCATCAGAGAATTGGCAGGATGTGTTTGCAGCGTCTGAACTGGAATCTGCCGAAGGGGAACGACCTTCTGCACCGGAAGCAGTGGATGCAGATGAATCTTCAGAGCCATTTTCATTCATTCCTGAACCTGTGGCTGAGACAGAAGACAAGCCAGAGCTCAAAGTCGCGTTTGGCAGCAAAAGGGAGTCTTCACCAAGACAGGAAGAAGGGGTGGGTATCTCGTCCCTGTTATCCTCAGGTAGGTCAGTGCGGGATACAGAAACGGATCGGGAGGACGAGTCGGTCGCTGGCTCCGTTCAGGAAGAAGCCTACCAGACAGAGGATGTCCAGTGGAAGAACCTGTTCTTGGGCACGATTGTGGATCAGACACCATTCCGCAAAGTTAAACTGTGCATCGTCCAGCGGGAAGAGACGTTGGATAGCATTGCTGACCGCTACCAATTGAGCACTCGGGAGCTCCAGTTATACAATCGTTTATCGGAACAAGTCGTTGAAGAAGGGCAGATTCTATACATCCCCTGACCTCTGACTTGTAAAATAACGTCCATACCAACCCGCAATCCAAAAAGGATTGCGGGTTTTTACTGCTTTTTGGCTTAATACGCAGGGCTGCCGCCCGTTTACGCTGTTGTCAGGTTGACTATCGGGCACGGTCAGGGTATGATGTGTTTAGGTTTTTTAAAGAACAACGTCGAATGGGAGTAGTAGACAGCAAGGCCTTTCAGAGAGCGGGATTGCAGCGCTGAGAAATTCCGCAGGAACCTACTGATCGAAGTCGCCCGGGAGTTGCCTGTTTGAATACGAGGAACGATGAAACATGTCATTGTGATTTGTTTGTTCCTGAAGTAGGATGGGCCGGTAGCAGCCGTTATCTGCTTGAAGTGTCACGATAGCCTCAGAAAGGCATGCTGTTTCTTTCTGTCTGCGTGAAACAAAGGTGGTACCGCGAAAGCTAACCTTTCGTCCTTTGATGGATGAAAGGTTTTTTTGTTTTTTGGCGATGATGATTAAGTAACGGAGGAATGACACATGTCTGAAGAAAAAAAATCAGCGGCAACAGAAATGCCGACTACGTATGATCCGAAAGCTGCCGAGCAGAAATGGTATTCTACCTGGACAGAACGTGGATATTTCAAGGCTGGTCAGCGCAAGGATGCTGAACCGTTTACCATTGTAATTCCACCCCCGAACGTAACCGGTATGCTTCATATCGGGCATGCACTGGATTTCACACTCCAGGATATCCTGATCCGCACCAAACGCATGCAAGGATATGACGCTTTGTGGCTCCCAGGGTCTGACCATGCAGGTATTGCGACTCAAACCAAAGTAGAGCAAAAGCTGCGTGAGGAAGGTTTGACCCGCTATGATCTTGGACGCGAGAAGTTCCTGGATAAAGTCTGGGACTGGAAAGACCAATACGCGACAACGATCCGTCAGCAGTGGGGTAAAATGGGACTCTCCCTGGATTATTCACGTGAACGCTTCACGCTCGATGAAGGACTTTCCCAAGCGGTGCGCAAAGTGTTCGTTCAACTATATGAAAAAGGCCTGATTTACAGAGGCAAACGCATTATTAACTGGGATCCGGTGAACCGTACTGCATTGTCTGACATTGAGGTGGAGTACAAAGAGGTTCAGGGACACCTGTATCATCTGAAATACCCACTTAAGGACGGAAGCGGTTATGTTACAGTGGCAACGACTCGTCCGGAGACGATGCTCGGTGATACTGCAGTTGCGGTTCATCCAAAAGATGAACGTTATACAGACATGATTGGCAAAACGCTGATTCTCCCAATCATCGGCCGGGAAATTCCGGTTATTGCAGATGATTATGTAGATAAGGAATTCGGAAGCGGTGCTGTAAAAATTACGCCTGCACATGATCCGAATGACTTTGAAGTGGGTCTTCGTCACAACCTGCCTCAGATTACAGTAATGGATGAGACAGGTACCATGAATGCGGAAGCAGGCAAATATCAGGGTATGGATCGCAGCGACTGCCGCAAGCAGATCGTTGCAGATCTGCAGGAACTGGGTGTCTTGATCAACATTGAGGATCACACACATCAGGTTGGACATAGCGAACGGACCGGAGCTGTGGTTGAGCCTTATTTGTCCACACAATGGTTTGTTGAGATGAAACCTCTTGCCGAAAGAGCCATCCAAAAACAGCAGAACGGGGAAGGCGTAAACTTCGTGCCGGATCGTTTTGAGAAAACATATCTGAACTGGATCGAAAATGTTCGTGACTGGTGTATCTCACGTCAGTTGTGGTGGGGACATCGTATTCCTGCCTGGTACGACGATGAGACTGGCGAAATTATTGTATCGGCTGAAGATCCAACAACACTGCCAGAGTACGCTGGTCGTAAGCTGAGACAGGATGAAGATGTTCTGGATACGTGGTTCAGTTCGGCATTATGGCCTTTCTCCACACTCGGCTGGCCTGAAGATGCTGAAGATCTGAAACGTTACTATCCGACAAGTGTGCTTGTAACCGGATATGACATCATTTATTTCTGGGTTGCACGGATGATCTTCACAGCTCTGGAGTTTACGGACGAAATTCCATTCAAAGATGTTCTGATGCATGGTCTGGTTCGTGATGCGGATGGCCGTAAAATGTCCAAATCCCTCGGTAACGGTGTGGATCCGCTGGATGTTATTGAGAAATACGGTGCAGACGCGATGCGTTATATGATATCCACCAGCAGCACGCCTGGCCAGGATCTTCGTTTCCGCTGGGAGCGGGTAGAACAGGCACGTAACTTTGCTAACAAAATCTGGAATGCATCACGTTTCGCACTGATGAATCTGGAAGGCTTTACTTACGAAGATCGCGACATCAGCGGAGAGCTTGGAACAGCCGATTATTGGATTTTGCACCGTCTGAACGAAACTTCCCGCGATATTACGCGTCTAATCGAAGCATACGAATTTGGGGAAACAGGACGATTGCTGTACAACTTTATCTGGGATGACCTCTGCGACTGGTATATTGAATTTTCCAAGTTGTCCTTCTACGGTGAAGATCCGGTTGCCAAGAAAAAAACACAATCGGTACTCGCTTATGTCCTGGACCACACCATGCGCCTGATTCACCCGTTTATGCCTTACATCTCGGAAGAGATCTGGCAGCATCTGCCTCATGAAGGCGAGACGATTACACTTGCATCCTGGCCAGTGTATGATCCTGCGCTGGAGAATCCGGAAGCCGTTGCCGAGATGAACCTGCTCATGGATACCATTCGTGCCGTACGTAACATTCGTGCAGAAGTAAACGTGCCGATGAGCAAGAAGATTGAATTGATGGTAAAAGCGAACAGCGCCGAGACATTCAGCATTATCGAACGCAACAGCCATTACATTCAACGATTCTGCAATACATCCGAGTTCGACAGCGGACTTGATCTCAGTTCACCGGATAAGGCCATGAGTGCTGTAATTACGGGAGCTGAACTTTACTTGCCGCTGGCTGGACTGATTGATATTGAGCAGGAAGTGGCTCGTCTGGAGAAAGAACTGCAGAACCTTGAAGGCGAAGTACTCCGTGTAGAGAAAAAGCTGGCGAATGAAGGCTTCGTAGCCAAGGCACCAGCCAAGGTTATTGAGGAAGAACGCGCCAAACAAGCGGATTATTCGGATAAACGGGATAAAGTCATCGCCCGGATCAAGGAACTGAAAGGTTAATGTTTCTGGGTCGGATGGAGAGCAAGCATGCCATCCGGCCGCTTTTTTCAATCAAACTCGGGACCGAAGGTGAAACATATGACGGAACTTAATGGCACGGGCGTAGATGCCCCTCTGTATACCTATGACGAGGCTGTGGACTGGATCAATGGCCTTATTCCTTTTGGCATCAGACCCGGATTGGAACGAATCACGGAGCTCATGTCATTGCTCGGTAATCCTCATCAGCGTCTCAAATTTATTCATGTCGCGGGAACGAACGGAAAAGGTTCGACTTGCGCTTTTTTGACGTCAGTACTGCTTCAGGCGGGGTACGATGTAGGAACGTTTACGTCTCCGTATATCACGAAATTCACGAATCGTTTTCAGTACAACGGCGAGGATATTCCGGAAGAGACGCTGCTGAAGTTAGCGAATCGACTCCATCCGCTGGTCACAGATATGGCCTCTACTGTTCTGGGATCACCTACGATGTTCGAAGTGTCTACAGCCCTGGCACTCTTGTACTATGCAGAAGAGTGTTATCCGGATGTAGTAGTATGGGAGACTGGACTGGGGGGAAGGATGGACGTAACGAATATCGTTACACCCGTGGTTTCGGTCATTACGAATATCGGTATGGATCATACGGATATCCTGGGTGATACCATTGAAGCGATCGCGGGAGAAAAAGCAGGCATTATTAAACCAGGCGTACCTGTTGTCACCTGTGTTACGCAGCCAGAGGCTATTAGGGTGATTCAGGAAAAGGCCCAGCAAGTCCGATCAACTGTGTATTTGTCTGGAGAACAATTTTCGTACCATAGACTCGATAGTGATGAGAATGGTCAAGCCTTTCATTTTGCAGGACCATTCCGCGAGCTGGATGCTCGCATTCGAATGCAGGGCATTTATCAGATGGATAATGCTGCGGGTGCTCTTATGGTGCTTGAATTGCTCAGACAGTACATGGCATTCATTCTGGATGACAGAGATATTGCGCTTGGATTGGAGAATGCCTTCTGGGCTGGCCGATTCGAGAAGGTCGTTCACGAACCCCGAATTGTACTGGATGGTGCGCATAATCCGGAAGGGGCAGAGTCACTGGCCAAGAGCATTGTCGACGTATATCCTCACAACAAGTTAAATTTGATGATGGGCATGCTGGCGAATAAGCATCACGAAGCGTATTTGCAGCATATACTGCCACTAGTGGATACGCTGATCCTGACCGAGCCAGATTTCCGACGCAAAATGGATGCAGCCGAGTTGCTGCAGATCGTCGAGCGGTTACGTCCCGCCATTGCGAAAGAGAATCTGGAAATCATCGTCGAGCCCGATTGGGCGAAGGCACTTGATCTATTGAAGTCACGGACGGAAGCGGAAGATCTGGGGGTGGTGTCCGGCACACTGTATCTCATTGCAGATGTGAGGGCAGCCCTTTTGCATCAAACCGATTCTGAAAAAGGTTGGTGAAAGTTTTGTTAAATACATCAGAACACGTTCATTTTATAGGGATTGGCGGATATGGCATGAGTGCCATCGCCCGAGTTATGCTGGAGATGGGATACACCGTTACCGGATCGGATGTCGCTTCACAGGAGTTGACTGAGAAGCTGGCAGCCAAGGGAGCGAAAATATATATCGGACATACAGCTGAACACGTAAATGGAGCAGATCTTGTGGTCTACTCTACAGCAGCGCCGGCGGATAATGTGGAGCGGGTGGCAGCCGAGCAGCTTAATATTCCGATTCTTCACCGTGCACAGATGCTGGCGCGCCTGCTTAATGAGCGCAAAGGTGTTGCGGTTGCAGGTGCACACGGCAAAACGACGACTTCCTCAATGATTGCACTTGTCATGGACAAATGCGATACAGACCCGACGTATATCATTGGCGGAGAAATCATGAATTTGGGAACCAATGCCAAGGCGGGCCAGGGCGACTGGGTCGTGGCTGAAGCAGATGAGAGTGATGGATCGTTTTTGCAGTATCATCCATGGCTAGGTATTGTGACCAATATCGAAGCCGATCATTTGGAGAATTACAACAGTGACTTCGAGGAACTCAAAAAAGCGTATGTACAGTTCTTGAGTCAAATTCGTCCGGAAGGAACAGCCATTGTCTGTGCGGATGATGAGAACGTGCAAAGCATTTTACCTGAGCTGAAATCCCGAATCACGACATACGGCATCGATCAGAAGGCCGATTATATGGCATCGGATATCGTACTGGGTGACCGCAGGATCTCCTTCACCATGAGCCATCAGGGTAAAGCACTGGGAACGGTAGAGCTCTCTGTTCCAGGCAAACATAATGTCTACAACGCTATGGCTACGGTCATTACCTGTCTGGAAGCAGGCATTCCGTTTGAGAAAATCACGGCAGCCATTATTCAGTTCCATGGTGCCAAACGCAGATTCCAGGTGCTGGGTGAAGCACGCGATATTCTGGTCATCGATGATTATGCTCATCATCCGACTGAAATTGAGGCAACCATCAGTGCAGCGAAAGCGACCGGGAAACGTATTATCGCGGTGTTCCAACCACAGAGATATACGCGTACCTTCTTCCTGCTGGATGCGTTTAGTCGTGCTTTCGCGGAAGCCGATGAGGTACTTATTACCGACATCTATTCTCCGGCGGGAGAAAAACAGATTGAAGGTGTTCACTCCGCTAAGCTGGTTGAACTGATTGTTCAAAACAGTAATGCTGCTGCTCGTTATTTGCCTACCAAGGAAGAAGTGGTAGCCGATTTGCAGAATCGTCTGCAGCCAGGAGATCTTGTTCTCACGATGGGAGCAGGGGATATCTGGAAGGTTGGCGACACACTGGCCAAAGGACTGAAATAGTCCACTTTATGACCCGCTTGTCTTCGTAAAGAAGCAAGCGGGTTTTTGAATTTCTAGGAATCTTTCATTGTCTCTGGGCATATAGCTGATATAAATGGGACAAAGGAGAGGGTACGGGGTGAGCAATGCTAGAATGACGTTTCGTTTCGGGGAGAACGAGTCGGACAAGCCGAATCATAAGGATGAGAAGGTGATGGGAACCTTTCCATCCTTATCTGATGAGATATCGCACAGTGCTCCGCGGATCGATGTCGCGCCTTCATGGACACCGGAGGATATCCCTGGAGATTGGGGAGAGACCACCCTGAGCGGGACAAGTATACTAGAGCCGGATCAGAGAAAGGACCGGAATCTGGAGCCTGTACAGTCGCAGTATGTTTATTCGGATCATACAGTGTATCCTGACGAAAATGAGAAAGAGCTTCCTGAAGACAGCAATGATGTGGGTCATGACTGGATGGCGGATCGTGATCATTACTCCTACAAGCGAAATCGCCCTCCGAGGGGCTGGAAGATGATTGGTTCGGTTACGGGAGCGCTGGTCACCGGTGCCCTTTTCGGTATGGTTATTCTCTCTTTTTTTAATCGGGAAGGAACAGGTCCGGACGTACTTCCTCAAACCAATCAACCAGTATCGAGTGTGACGGGAGTGCAGGGTGCTTCCGGGACGGACCAACAAGCACAGTCAGCACTTAGCGGAGGCAATTACTATGCGCTTCAGTACGGTGTTTTTAGTTCGCCTGAACGTGCAGAACAGGCCAAGCTTGAACTCTCACAGGCTGGAATTGCTGCAGGAACGGATCCGGACGATGGGAATCGTGTCTATGCAGGTATCTCTTCCGACCGTGAAGAAGCCAAACTGCTGAGCTCACGTCTTAAGGCGGAGGGTGTGGAACTGTATGTCAAAGAGATCGCATACCCTGCAGTGGACTCTGCAGCTCTTGGTATGAATGAGGAAGATGTTCAGCTCTTCTTCATCAGCAGCAATGCATTGGTGGAACAACTATCCACATTGTCCATCGGGCAGCTTGGTCAAGCAAATCCAGAGCCTGTAGCTTCGGAAACGATGACTGCATTACAGAATCAGCATGAGGCATGGATAACAGGCATGGGTAAACTCTCAGCAGGGCTCGGACAAGAGGCAGCGCCGATTGTTTCAGCCATGGAGAAATCGATGAACAGTGCAATTACGGCAGTTGTCGAGTATAACAAAAACCCCTCCGATGTACACATGTGGGCGGTACAAGCGGATCTGATGGATTATGTTCTGCAGCAGAAAAAATGGCTTGAAGGGATCAAGCAATAAGTTTTCCTTCCCCTAACACAGCCCCGAAATCCCTGTCCGGCAAGGAACTGGAAATAGTTCCCCTTGCCGGATTTGTGTTTGTATTGACGTACAAAACCCCGTATAATAATGTGGGTGTCAAAAAATGGCGAGGGAAGAGAACCGATGAAAAAAAACTTCGGCATGTTAATACTGTTTCTTCTGCTCGGCTGGATGGCCGGAGCGTGGATCGCCAAGGCACTGCAGCCAGTCAAGGCTGTAGCCATTCTAACCAAAGCCACGACCATACGTTGGTCACCGCAGGCTGATCTGGATATTATCAGTTATGACATTTCATTTCAATTTCAAATGAGCCTCCTCAGTTTGATTGGTATTATTGCAGCTGTATGGCTGTATCGCAGACTGTAGGAGAATGACGATTTTTGACGACAAAACTTAGCGAATGACATCTACTATGGTGATGTGACAGATGTCGCCGTAGCATAAGGAGCCGTTTATTTTGAATAAATCACAATCGCGCCCTATTATTCTGGCCTCCACTTCGCCGCGGCGCAAGGATCTGATCGCTTCACTTCAACTAGCTTTCAAAGTAATACCAAGTCACGCGAATGAAGATACACCGCCGGAATGGACTCCTGAGCAGACGGTTCAGGAGCTCGCTATGCGCAAAGCAATGGCTGTCTATCGCGGTCTTGAAGGTCAGGAACAGGACGCCATTATTGTAGGCAGTGATACTGTCGTTGTGCTGGATGGAGACATTCTTGGCAAACCTGTGGATCAACAGGATGCTGAACGTATGCTTGCCAGACTTCAGGGACGTACACATCGTGTATTCACTGGTGTTGCTTGTATTGATGCTGGAGATGGAAAGTCCGTTGTGCACTATCGGCAGACGGAAGTAACGATGAAAGAACTGTCCGAGTCAACGATCAGGGCGTATGTTCAGACAGGCGAGCCTATGGATAAAGCAGGGTCGTATGCAATTCAAGGGATTGGCGCTTCACTGGTAGACCGCATTGAAGGATGTTACTTTAATGTCGTGGGCTTGCCTCTTTCCCTGCTCAGCGACATGTTGGATGGATTCGGAGTTCATGTGCTGCCGCGAGCCTGATTGAGGGAAATGATTGATGTGAAAAGAGGGAATATATGGAGTCGCCTCAGTACATGATGCGCGACATCCCCCATGAAGAACGCCCGAGAGAACGCATGATGGAATATGGGGCGGGCGCCTTAAGCCATGCAGAACTGCTGGCTATTTTACTTCGGACAGGTACGAGGCAGGAATCGGCAGTGCACATGGCACAGCGCATTCTCACTGAAGCAGGTGGCATCCGTTCACTAATGGATATGAGTCTGAACGAGTTGACTGCCATGAAAGGAATTGGTATGGCCAAGGCTGTTCAGCTCAAGGCTGGTATTGAACTTGGTCACCGGATTGCGCAGAGCAGACGGGTACAGTCTCCTTCAATCCGTACACCTCGTGACGCAGCTGATATTTTACTCGAGCAGCTGCGTTACTTGCAGAAGGAACACTTTGTGTGCCTTTTCCTGAATAGCAAAAATCATATTATTGCCCAGGAAACACTCTCCATGGGTAGCCTTAATGCTTCAATTGTACATCCACGTGAAGTGTTCCGTGCTGCCATCAAATGCAGCAGTGCCTCGATCGTATGCGCACACAATCATCCGAGCGGTGATCCTACGCCTAGTCCTGAGGATATTCAAATAACCAAGAGACTGATCGAAGCAGGTTCAATCGTCGGCATAGATGTGCTGGACCACATCATAATCGGCGATGGAACATACGTAAGTTTGAAGGAGAAGGGCTTAGTATAATATAATGGTTGGCGTTGATGTTTTCCTATGAATATTGACGGCGTTGTCCGTAGAAGATAGGTTCACTTTACAGATGCAATACATTTCAATGAATGATGAACCCTGCTGGATTGCAGAGGAAATGAAAATGAAACGCTCTGAACGTTAAGAGGGCGGCAATATGAGTCAGAAAAGGAGATTACGTCATGTTTGGTGGTTTTACGAAAGATTTGGGTATTGATTTGGGGACAGCGAATACGCTGGTTTATGTACGTGGAAAAGGAATTGTGGTGCGGGAGCCTTCGGTGGTTGCTCTGCGGACAGATACCAAGAGCATTGAGGCTGTCGGGGAATCTGCCAAAAAAATGATCGGACGTACTCCTGGTAACATTCGTGCGATTCGTCCAATGAAGGACGGCGTTATTGCCGATTTTGATACGACGGCAACGATGATCAAATACTTTATTCGCCAGGCGCAGAAACAGCGCTCGATGTTCCAGCGTCACCCGAACGTTATGGTATGCGTACCATCTGGAATTACAGCGGTAGAACAACGTGCGGTTGAAGATGCAACAAAACAGGCCGGCGCGCGTGAAGCATACACAATTGAGGAGCCATTTGCAGCAGCCATTGGTGCAGATCTTCCGGTATGGGAGCCAACAGGCAGCATGGTTGTGGACATCGGTGGAGGAACGACAGAAGTGGCGGTCATTTCCCTCGGCGGAATCGTAACAAGCCGTTCGGTTCGTGTAGCTGGTGATGAGATGGACGAATCGATCATCCAGTATATTAAACGTCAGTACAATCTGATGATTGGTGAACGTACATCCGAACAATTGAAAATGGAAATCGGTTCAGCTATGCCACTGGAACAAGTGGAAACGATGGAAATTCGCGGACGCGATCTCGTAACAGGTCTGCCTAAGACCATCACGATTACATCGGATGAAATCAGCGAAGCTCTGGCAGATACGGTAAATGCTATTGTTGAAGCTGTGAAAGTAACTTTGGAAAAATGTCCTCCTGAGCTTGCTGCAGATATTATGGACCGCGGTATCGTGTTGACTGGCGGCGGCGCGTTGCTCCGCAATCTGGACAAGCTGCTGGCTGGTGAGACAGGTATGCCAGTCATCGTAGCGGAAAATCCACTCGATTGTGTAGCAATCGGAACAGGTAAAGCTCTTGAGAACATCCATTTGTTCAAAAGCAGAAGCAGTTCGGCAGTTCGTTCCAAACGTTAATCCGGCACTTATCGTTTAATGTCACGTTTGAGTTAAGCGTCAGTTGCCAACGAAGAGGACCCGGCTTCAGCCGGGAGAGCTATTACCCGCATACCCGGGGAGATCAGCGAATATTCTCGAAGGGACTATCAGTCTGCACGTCTCCCCGCCGGGCATAGCTCGGAAGAGAATATGGATGTTAGAGGGTGTTCGAACTGTTTAAGCTGCTGGGCAACAAAAGACTTTTTGTTTTGCTGGTGGGCCTTGTTACATTTATCGCGTTAATGGGCTTTACGCTCGGTCCGCGAACCGCTCTATCCTGGCCGGAAAAATTCCTGAAGGATTCAGTCGGATTTGTACAATACGTATTTTACAAGCCCGCTTCTGCTGTAGCGGGCTTTTTCAAAGATGTAGCGAACATGCGTGCGGTATATCAAGAGAATGAAGAGCTGCGAATCGCGATGGGGCACTATACCCGGGATCGACTGAAGTATAACGAGATGGAAAAAACCAATGATCGTTATAAGGATTTGCTAAAATTTACGGCTGAACAGAGAAATCGGTATAACTACGAATATCGTATTGCACAGGTCATCAGTGCCAATTCCGATCCCAATAGCAGAACGATCAATATTGATATTGGGGAGAATGCGGATATCAAGCCAGGCATGGCCGTCACTTCCCAGGATGGTCTGGTTGGGGTGATCAGTCACGTTAGTGCCTATACCTCAACGGTGAATTTGCTAACCTCGATGGATGCCAACGATCCCAACTCCAATGCCATCGCAGCAACGGCGGTGGGCAAGGAAGATACGGTTTTCGGTATGATCGAGAGCTTTGATCCCAAGACGGGCATGTTCAAGATGACCAAAATTTCGGAAGAGTCTGATATCAAAAAAGGTGACGAAATTATCTCATCAGGTATTATCAATAATTTTCCGAAGTACATGCGAATCGGGGAAGTCAAGAAAATTGAAGTTGGCGAATATGGACTCACGCGTACAGCAACGATAGAACCTTATGCAAGCTTCCTGGATTGGAAAGAGCTGATGGTGGTTATTCCTCCCGAGGTGAAGGAGTAATGGTGACACGCAAGCAAGTCTTGTTCCTGTTGCTGTTCGTTCTGTTCATCGCGGAAGGAACGATTTTGCCACTGCTTATTCCTTCCGGATGGCAACTGCGCATTTCGGCCAATTTGGTTTATATCGTCATTCTGTTTATTGCTGTATATTATCATCGCCACACTGCTCTGGTGCTCGGCATCTTTTTTGGACTGCTTCATGACGTTGTATTTTATGGAGAGATGATCGGACCTTATGGATTTGCAATGGGGTTATCTGCTTATATGATGGGACTTATATTCCAGGCACCGCGTGCACCACTTCCAGTTATGGTTACAGTCGTAATTTTGGGGAGTCTGCTTAACGACACCATGTTGTTCTTTTTATATAAGCTCTTCCGCCTCAATCATGTGACCTTTGACTGGGCTTTGCTTGAATATATGATTCCCAATCTGTTCATTCATTTCGTGTTTGCTCTGATCATATATACTCCGCTGCGTAAGCAGCTGGAGCGTATCGGCAAAAGAAAGAGCAAGGTGCAGGAAGCATCCTGATACATTTTATAGAGTGAAAAGCAGGAACTTCGAGGCCCGGGCACGAAATGTAATGAGATGGGAGGGACAGGCTTATGACGGTAAAATCGAATCACGTAACGATTAAAGGCATCCGAGACGGCTTGGTTTTCCTGTTGGACGATCAATGTGAATTCGAGGAATTGCTCTATGAGCTCCGCTATAAGCTGGAACACAGCCATCAAAATATTTTGACCGGACCGATTGTTCATGTGGATATCAAACTGGGCAGCCGCGAAGTGACAGAGGACCAAAAAGAAGCGATATTGGACATTTTGAAGCAAAAAGGGAATCTGCTCATTCGCTCCATCGATTCACCAGCCCTTAAACCAGAGGTTAAAGGGCCACCGCCAATTGTTACGATGTGTGGCATGGTGCGTTCAGGTCAAGTGCTTCATCACGAAGGGAATCTCCTGTTTCTTGGGGATATCAATCCGGGGGGCACGGTGACGTGTACCGGAGATATATATGTTTTGGGTTCACTCAGAGGCATGGCTCACGCTGGGATCGGCGGGGACGACGAGTCAATCATTGCCGCATCGGTATTTGCACCGACGCAGCTTCGAATCGCTGATATCATCAGCCGTCCCCCTGATGAATGGGAGAGCCGGGATACCGGGATGGAATTTGCTTATTTACAGGACAATCAGATGCAGATCGACAAGATGAGCAATATCGTTCGGTTGCGCCGAGATTTTAATGTGTTTAAAGGAGTGTAGCTCATGGGAGAGGCGATCGTGATCACTTCGGGTAAAGGCGGCGTTGGTAAAACAACCACCTCAGCAAACATCGGAACAGCGCTGGCGCTGCTCGGAAAAAAAGTTTGTCTGGTAGATACCGATATCGGCCTTCGCAATCTGGATGTTGTGATGGGACTCGAGAACCGGATCATTTATGATCTGTGTGACGTGGCAGACGGGCGTTGCCGTCTGAATCAGGCGTTGGTAAAAGACAAACGCTTCGAAGAATTGTATATGCTGCCTGCAGCACAAACAAGAGACAAAAACTCTGTATCTCCGGAACAGGTTAAGGACATCATTCTGGAATTGAAAAAAGATTTTGAGTATGTCATTATCGATTGCCCTGCCGGGATTGAACAGGGATTCAAAAATGCGGTCGCTGGAGCAGATCAGGCCATCGTGGTGACTACACCGGAGAACGCTGCTGTACGTGATGCGGATCGGGTCATCGGCCTACTCGAGAGCTCGCATATTCAATCACCGAAGCTGGTTGTAAACCGTATTCGGAACAACATGGTCAAATCGGGCGATATGCTTGATATTGATGGTATTTTGCAAGTCCTCAATATTGATCTGATTGGTATTGTGCCAGATGATGAACTTGTCATCAAAGCGGCTAACTCTGGAGAACCTACAGTCATGAATCCAGACTCGCTTGCAGCGATTGCCTATCGGAACATTGCTCGTCGCATTCTGGGAGATACGGTTCCACTGATGCAGTTAGAGCAGAAAAAGGGCGCATTCTCACGCTTTAAAAAGTTTTTTGGTATGGGTTAAAAGGGTTAATACAATCGTCCTCATAGATATGAATACTTACCGCCGCGGCCTTTGCAGCCCGGCCTTTTTAATGCGTTCAGCACAGAACCCCCTATCATTTTTCTCTACATTAAACTCCACTCGGCAGGTTGATCTCACCTGGGTGGAGTTATTTTGCTTTGACCCGGAAGCTTGTTCATATTATGAAAGAGCTCTTCATAGGATGTATTAAACAAGCCTCGGCGGGAGGATATACCATGAATACGAAACTTCGAATCAAGCAAAGAAGAGAAGAACGGATACGGCGGTTGCTGGATGGCGCGGCGATGGAGATAATGCAGGAAGCGAACCCGGGGCCCAGCAAGAAGATTGCCGAGAGCCCGAGACCTACTTCTTCTTTTGATATACAGGATCAGACAAGACATGTTGGATCACTACTGGCAGAACAGGAAAGGGATCCTGAATGGCTGTGGAAAAAAGAGAACGGACATTACGGTTCAGGTGGCCATACACGTTTTAACCTGGTGAAATCATTGGTGCGTCGAACCGTAGTCAGTGCATTGGTTTTTGGTGCGGTATGGGGACTGTTTCAACTCAATGCGTCATGGGCATCTTCACCCAAAACGGTAATTGCAGATGCGCTGCATCGGGACATGGACTTTGCCTCAGCTGCTCTCTGGTATGAACGGCACTTCGGCGGAACGCCGTCTTTCCTGCCCGTGCTGGGCCACTCCACAGATGCAGTTAATGGTTCGGGGGTTAGATCACTGCTGGGTAAACCGCTCTCTGGGACAATCGTTCAACCATTTGCGCTGAGCATGAAGGGCATAGAGATCGTCCCCGAAGCAGAAGGAACTGGATTTGTACAGGTGGTCAGTTCGGATGCAGGACGAGTTTTGCAAGTTCTTGGTGATGCAGAGAATGGGATAACCGTAGTCATCCAGCATACAGGCAGCTTGACTGCGATATATGGCCGACTGAACGAGAGTGAAGTCGAAGTGAATGACTGGGTGGAGGCCGGAAATGTCGTTGGCAGCCTCAAGTCCACAGGCGGAGAACAACCTGCCACGCTGTACTTTGCAGTAAAAGAGGGCGAAGAGTATGTAGATCCTGCGGAAGTGGTTGCCCTTGATTAGGTTGTGGGGTGTACGCATTTCGCTTCATCCGTTTTTTGTCATTATTATGCTGGCTTCCTTGGCTACAGGACATTTCATAGAACTCATCACCCTGTTTGCGATCGTATTTATTCATGAATGTGGACATGCTGCGGCGGCAGCCCTTCTGGGCTACCGTGTCCTGTCAATTCAGATGCTTCCGTTTGGCGGTGTGGCTGTTATTGAAGACGGGGGCCGGCTTACGGCTGGGCGGGAAATTATCATTGCGCTGGCCGGTCCTCTGCAAAACATATTGATGGTTGGGATCACCATGCTCCTGCAGTACGCCAACCTCGGAGATCCCGTATTCTTGGCGTACATTATCCAAGGGAATCTACTGATTGCGCTGTTTAATCTGCTGCCCGTACTTCCGCTGGATGGCGGTAAAATTGTACAGGCACTCGTCAGTCTGATTGCTCCTTACTATACGACATTAATGTGGACCTATCGGATTAGCATCCTATGCAGTACAGGTGTTATTCTGTTTGCCATCAGCAAATGGATCACTGGAGACTACGGGCTCCCGCTGAATATCTTGCTCATTGGTCTCTTTCTGTTCTATTCCAACGTGACCGATTATCGAAACGTACCATATCGCTTTATCCGCTTTTTGATGAATCGGGAAGGTGCATTTGCCCATCATGCGGCTACAGGCAGTTTGGCACAGCCGATAATCTCATTTCCGGCGAAACCTTTGGACACTATTCTGCGTCTATTAAAGAGAGAGAAATATCATATGGTATATGTGATGAACAGACAGGGACGAATTATGGCCGTTTTGCCTGAACAGCGAATTATCGGTTCCTATTTCAAGCAGAACACAGATAAACTGTAATATGGTTGTTGAACTCGTCCCGATTTGGGGTAATACATATACATTGAGAATTGCAAAGACACAGAATGGATGTGGATGAATTGAATTGTCTTCTAGAGGTCAAGCCATGAAACAAATGATCGTACATAATGAACACAACCTCATGCAAATGGCGCTTCTGGAAGAAGGCAAAGCTGTGGAATTTACAGCAGAACGTACACGCGAACGCGGACTGCTTGGTTCGTTTTTCAAAGGACGGGTCGTCAACGTGCTGCCGGGTATGCAGGCTGCTTTTGTGGATATAGGTCAGAAAAAAAATGCCTTTCTATATGTGGATGATGTCCTGCACCCTCATTTGGAGAAACAACCCAAGGTGAAACCTTCAATCTCCGAATTGCTTCGTCCAGGTCAGGATGTCATCGTTCAGGTTCTAAAAGAGCCGGTAGGAAGCAAAGGAGCCCGGGTGACGACACACTACTCACTACCGGGCCGATGGCTTGTCTACATGCCGATAGCGGACTACATAGCCGTCTCGAAGAAGATTGCCCGTGAAGGGGATCGCTCCCGTCTTAAGGCATTGGGAGATCAGCTCAGACGTGGGGAGGAAGGGCTGATCATTCGAACCGTATCCGCAGAAGAGCAGCGTGAGGCCATAGAGGCTGACTTGGAATCGTTGCGTGAGCAGTGGCGTTTGATATGCGAAAAAGCTGACAGTTTGCCTTCACCGAGCCTGTTGCATCGGGATCACAGCATGGTTCAGCGAATTATTCGGGATGTGTATACTCCAGGCAGCGATGAGGTTATTACAGACAGTGAAGGACAAGCCCGGGAGGTGAGGGCTTTACTGGAGGAGATCTGTCCGGGTCATCAGCCGAAGGTACAGGTTTACCGGGGCGCAGAGTCCATCTTTGCTGCGTATGGCGTTCAAGAGCAGCTCAATAAGGATTTTGCACGCAAAGTATGGCTCCCCGGCGGAGGTTACATCGTCATCGATCATACAGAGGCACTTACCGTGGTGGACGTTAATACAGGCAAATTCACCGGAGGCGGCGGGGATAGTCTGGAAGAAACCGTAACGGAAACCAATATGCAGGCAGCCATCGAAATTGCACGTTTAATGCGTTTGCGGGACATTGGTGGCATGATCATTGTGGACTTTATCGATATGGAGGAAGCAACCAATCGGCAGGAAGTTGCTGCAGCGCTGGAGGCTGAACTCAAAAAAGATCGAACCAAGGCTTTTGTCATGGGCTGGACCAAGCTGGGTCTGCTTGAACTTACACGTAAAAAAGTCCGGGAAGAAAGTACACTTCCTTATGTGGAGCCCTGTTCTTCTTGTCACGGGACAGGTAAAAGATATATTTCACCATTGCATTGATTTTTGCTCGCGATGATGATATAATCATCAGGTATGTGTTTAGCCTATTGGTCTTGCACATGCTGTAACCGCACTGGACGGGTACAAGAACAGCTCCGCAAGGAGGCTGTCACCTGAGACCGGGCGAGTCTGAGACATGAGGAGGTGCAAGGCAAATGTACGCAATTATTGAAACAGGCGGCAAACAGTACAAAGTCCAAGAGGGCGATGTTCTGTTCATCGAGAAATTGACTGCGAACGATGGCGAAAGCGTAACGTTCGACCGTGTCCTGGCTGTATCTAACGATCAAGGTTTGACAGCAGGTACACCATTGGTTTCCGGAGCTACTGTAACGGCTAAAGTGGAGAAACATGGCAAAGGTCAAAAGGTTGTTGTATACAAATACAAACCGAAAAAGAACTACCATGTGAAGCAAGGTCACCGTCAACCGTACACTAAAGTAACTATTGAGAAAATCCAAGCGTAAGAGGGTGCGATAAGTGATTATCGTTCAAATCTTTCGTAACGATGACGAGAGCATCGATCGCTTTTCCATCAAAGGGCATGCCAATTATGCCAAGCGGGGAGAAGATATCGTATGTGCCGGGGTATCCGCTGTTACAGTGGGTACAGTGAATTCGATCGAAGCATTGACGGGTGTCGAAATGGATGCCAAAATGAAGAATGGCTTTTTAAGCGCTTCTTTGCCAGTGCTGGAGAGAGACGGAACTTGGTCCCAGGTGCAATTGCTGCTCGAATCTATGGTTCTTATGCTCACTGATATTGCAGAGTCATACGGGAAGTATATTAAGATAGAGCAACTCAAATAAGTAAAGAAGGAGGACAACCAATCATGTTGAAATTAAATCTTCAGTTATTCGCATCGAAAAAAGGTGTAGGTTCCACGAAGAACGGTCGTGACAGTAGAGCACAACGCCTTGGCGTTAAGCGTGCTGACGGTCAAACAGTAACTGGTGGTAGCATTCTTGTTCGCCAACGCGGAACAAAAATTCACCCAGGTACGAACGTGGGTATCGGTAAAGATGACACTTTGTTTGCGAAAGTGGACGGCGTTGTGAAATTCGAACGTTGGGGACGCGATCGCAAAAAAGTAAGCATCTACCCTGTGGACGTTGCTCCAGTAGCAGCTGCAGTAAAAGCATAATATCGGCATTCCGCCTAAGGAGCCTTCGGCAATTTTGCCGGAGGCTCTTTGTATTTAGGATGGTATAGATGTTTTCGATAATGAACTGGCAGAAAAGACATGTTATACTTGGTTACGGTGGGGTTTAAAACCAACCGAGTTTTGTAGAACGGGGAGAAGCCATGAAATCTTGGAAAAGAGTGCCGTGGATTGCGGCATGTTCACTTCTGATTCCTTTGGTTTTCGTTGTGCTGTATCCGGCAGCCATTTCGAGTGCTGTATGCGCATTGTGGTCCGTGGCCGTAATCTTTGTTTCAATGAATGTGATGAAGAGACAGGCGGAAGCGGAACGCAGAACCATCATACAATCTATGGAAAAGACAGCAATTGCATCACTAAATCATCATCGGCATGATTGGATGAACGATCTTCAGGTGTTATATGGATATCTTCGGCTGGGCAAACTTGATAAATCCGTGCAATGTGTGGAAAGAATAAAAGAACGGGTAACCGAGGAAAGTCGGATTTCCAAATTAGGCATTCCCTCACTCGTTTTTTATCTCCAGTCTTTTCGTGCCAGTGGCGCCGCTCTGGAATTGCATGTGGAAGTCGAGGAAGAATTGCAGCTTAGTGCTCTGATCTCTCCCGAGGATGGCGAGTCGCTTACGGGCGCAATTGCAGATGCAATCAGAGCCTATCAATACGGTGGCGGCCGGTCGTCTTGGGGAGAGGTTCGCAAACTGACCTTGAACTTCGGACAAGACCATGGGGATGTGGTTGTTCGGCTGGACGGGGATCAAACACCCGATCCGGAAACATTACGGCAGCTTAATGCCGTACTCAAAGGAAAAAAAGTCAGAACGGAGCAGCTTCCGTCTGAAGACACGTTTATACAATTTAGAATGCCGTGTGGAATATAGGAAGAAGGGGTAGCCATGTTTGTAGATAAAGCGAAGATTTATGTAAAAGCAGGAGACGGAGGGGACGGACTTATTTCGTTCCGTCGTGAGAAGTATGTACCAAACGGCGGACCTGCCGGGGGTGATGGAGGCAGAGGAGCTGACATCATTTTCCGCGTCGATGAAGGTTTGCGTACATTGATGGATTTCCGTTACCAGCGTCACTTCAAGGCCCCTCGTGGCGAGAAGGGACGTAATAAAAGTCAGCATGGTGCGAACGCTGAGAATATGATTGTGCGTATTCCACCGGGGACTGTGATTTTGGATGAAGACAGTGGAGAGGTATTAGCAGACCTGACGCGTCATGGTCAACAGGTTGTCGTTGCGCGTGGTGGCCGAGGCGGCCGGGGGAATATCCGTTTTGCAACACCGAACAATCCAGCACCTGAACTTGCCGAAAATGGTGAAGAGGGCGAAGAGCGCTATATTGTGCTAGAGCTTAAAGTTATGGCGGATGTTGGTTTGGTTGGTTTTCCGAGTGTCGGGAAATCGACCCTGCTGTCCGTTGTATCAGCGGCGAAGCCGAAGATCGGAGCCTATCACTTTACGACCATTACACCTAACCTGGGTGTAGTTGGTGTGGGTGAAGGACGCAGTTTCGTAATGGCTGACTTGCCAGGATTGATTGAAGGTGCTCATGAAGGCATCGGGCTTGGACATGAGTTTTTGCGTCATGTTGAACGTACCCGCATCATTATTCACGTTGTGGATATGTCTGGTTCGGAAGGACGCGATCCGTTTGAGGACTGGGTCAAAATCAACGACGAGCTGAAGCTGTACAATCCGGCACTCGCGGAGAGACCTCAGATTGTGGCAGCCAACAAAATGGATATGCCGGAATCGGAAGAGAATCTGGAGCAATTTATGCAAAAGGTTCGTGAAGTTCAGCCGGATATTGAGATCATGCCAATTTCTTCCCTGACTCGCAAAGGAATTCAGGAACTCCTGTATCGTGCGGCAGATCTGCTTGATCAGATTCCGGACGAAGTCGTGGTGGAGGAAGTAGCGGACATATCGGAACGCAAAGTGTACAGTCTGGATAAGAAAGAGGACGAAGGCTTCCGTATTGTGCGGGAGAATGAAATCTTTGTTGTTGAGAGTGCCAAGATTGATCGCATGATGAAACGGATGCAGCTGAACTCGCATGAGGCCATCCTTAAATTGGCGCGTACACTGCGTCATATGGGTGTGGATGAAGAGCTCCGTAAACGTGGTGCTGAAGAAGGTACGATTGTGCGCATCGGTGATTTTGAATTCGAATTCGTAGAAGGCAGCAGCTACTATTAAGTTTGGCAAGTAAAATTTAATGTATGGCTGTGCACGTATAAATGAACATGCAGACGCAGAGAAGTGGGAAAAGACCCGCTGCTCTGCGTTTTTTTGTTTTTTCCTAACATGAGGTAGAGAGAACCTTGTATACTTTGAGAAACGGT
This sequence comes from Paenibacillus xylanilyticus, assembly GCF_009664365.1. NCBI lineage: Bacteria > Bacillati > Bacillota > Bacilli > Caryophanales > Paenibacillaceae > Paenibacillus > Paenibacillus xylanilyticus. Next base: position 5,155,170 of record NZ_CP044310.1, on the reverse strand, counting down.
TTTGAAAAAAATAGACATGTAACGTATTGCCCTTTTAGTATAGATCCGATATAATGTCCACTATATGAAAACATGAGTCTTTGAGGAGAGGACGTTCTGTGAATGAACGCTATTACTTAGTACGGGAAGACATTTTGCCAGAAGCAGTGGTGAAGACGATGCAGGTGAAAGAGCTGCTTGCTTCGGGGGATGTCAAAACAGTGCATGAAGCAGTAGAGCAGGTCGGATTAAGCCGAAGTGCTTTTTATAAGTATAAGGATGGAATTCACCTCATCAACCAATTGGAACGGGAAAGAATCGTTACCATATCGATTGATCTGGAGCATCAGTCTGGTATATTGTCTCGCGTGTTGGGACATGTGGCTGGATATGGAGCCAACGTACTCACGATTAATCAGAGTATCCCGCTTCAAGGAAGAGCCAATGTCGTTATCTCGGTAGAAACGTCACATCTTCACGGAGAAATCGGTGAAATGTTGGAACGGATGCAGGATATGCCGGGGGTTCGGCGCACACGGATTGTAGGTCAGGGCTAACTGGATTTTATCTCATAACGTCCGGATATATGAAAAAAACTGCTTCATTGTACATAGAGAGTGTACAGAGGCGGCAGACATAAAAGACATTAGGGGGTAGATCGTTGGTGAAACCGGTAAAAGTAGGATTATTGGGACTCGGAACCGTAGGTACCGGGGTTGTTCGCATCGTGGAAGGAAACCAGGAGGATCTGAGCAGTCAGGTCGGCTCACCGATTGTTATCGAGAAGATTTCTGTAAAAAATACGGTTAAGGATCGCGTCATTGCTGTGGATCGAGCCAAACTGACAGAAGATCCGTGGGAAGTGATTCGCCACCCGGACATCGATGTGATCGTGGAGGTTATGGGTGGTATCGAACAGACGAAAGAGTACATTCTTGAAGCGCTGGAGCGGGGAAAACATATTGTCACGGCAAATAAGGATCTAATGGCTCTCCATGGCTCCGAGATTTTGGCGAAGGCACAGGAGAAGAAATGTGATGTCTTCTATGAAGCCAGCGTAGCTGGTGGGATTCCCATTATCCGCACCCTGATTGAAGGTTTCTCATCTGACCGGATTACCCGTATTATGGGGATTGTGAACGGAACAACGAACTTCATTTTGACCAAAATGAGCCAGGAAGGTGCTTCTTATGAAGAGGTCCTCGCAGAGGCACAGGCTCTGGGTTATGCGGAAGCTGACCCAACATCGGATGTGGAGGGACTGGATGCCGCTCGCAAAATGGCAATATTGGGAACGCTGGGTTTCCGCACCAATGTGGAGCTCCAGGATGTGGCGGTTAGTGGTATTTCATCCGTAACCCGTGAGGACATTACGTATGCCAGAAGACTCGGTTATGAGATGAAACTCCTTGGAATTGCGGATTGCCGTGATGACGAGATCAATATCAGTGTTCAGCCTACCATGGTGAGACAGAGTCACCCGATTGCCTCCGTTAATGGCGTGTTCAATGCAGTGTATGTACACGGGGAAGCAGTAGGCGAAACGATGTTCTATGGTGCGGGTGCAGGTGAACTCCCAACGGCCACTTCCGTCGTTGCAGATCTCGTGGCTGTGATCAAAAATCTGAAGCTTGGCGTAAACGGACTTAAAGCCATCGTTCCTTACAAGCAGAAGCGTCTGCAAAGCGATGAACAGATCATGTCAAAGAACTTCATTTTGCTGCATGTGGACGACAAAGCGGGCGTTTTGGCGCAAATCACGCAGATTTTTGCAGAGTATGAAGTCAGCCTGGCTTCGGTCGTTCAACAGCCGAACGAGCATAACCCGGATGCCGAGATCATCATCGTTACTCATAATGCAAGCAAGGCAAGCATGGATAAAGTGTTGAAACACTTTGAATCTCTTAGTGTTATACGCCGGATCAAGAGTGTATATCGGGTTGAGGGTTAAAATTATTTTTCTAATCATATAACGTTCGAATGGCTAGGTTAAATGGAATGTACAATTTTTAATACTATAATTTCAGGTCTTCATATTCGTATTACTTAATCATAAAGGAGCTTACTACAATGAGATATCAAGGATTGCTGCAAACGTACAAAGAGTACCTTCCGGTTAATGAAAATACACCTATGCTTACGCTTCAGGAAGGAAACACTCCACTGATTCATGCCGAAAATCTGTCCAAGGACCTTGGACTGAATCTATATTTTAAATACGAAGGCTTGAATCCAAGTGGTTCTTTCAAAGACCGCGGTATGGTAATGGCTGTTGCAAAAGCTATGGAAGAGGGCAGCCGTACGATCATGTGTGCCTCCACAGGCAATACTTCTGCAGCTGCTGCAGCATATGCTGCACGCGGTGGTCTGAACTGTATCGTATTGATCCCTAACAATAACATCGCACTGGGCAAGCTGGCTCAGGCCATGATTTACGGAGCCAAAGTGATTGCGATTAACGGTAACTTCGACCGTGCACTTGAAATTGTACGTGAGATTACAGCGAAGCACCCTATCACACTGGTGAACTCTGTGAATCCTTACCGCATCGAAGGTCAAAAAACAGCTGCATTTGAAGTGGTGGATCAACTGGGTCAAGCACCTGACGTACTGGCAATTCCAGTCGGCAATGCAGGGAATATCTCTGCTTACTGGAAAGGCTTCAAAGAATACAAAGAGGCGGGAAAATCGGACTCCTTGCCGCGCATGGTTGGATTTGAAGCAGAAGGCGCGATGGCAATCGTTAAGGGAGAGCCGATTCTTGAGCCGGAGACTGTGGCCACTGCGATTCGCATTGGTAACCCGGCTAGCTGGAAGACCGCTGTGACTGCGGCTGAAGAGTCCGGTGGACAGATCAACTATGTAACGGACGAGGAAATCTTGACAGCATATCGTACAATTGCAGCGCGGGAAGGTATCTTCGCTGAACCGGCATCGGCTGCTTCGGTTGCGGGAGTATATAAATTGAAGCAGGAAGGATACTTTAAAGGCGGAGAGACGGTTGTATGTGTCTTGACGGGTCATGGTTTGAAAGATCCGAACATCGCGATCAAAACGGTAGCAACAGAGCCGCTTGTAGTCGATGATTCGGAAGAAGCGGTTATGGCGGCTATTGCACAGCTGGAGCAGCAATCCGTATGAGTTTGCAGCAACGAGTTACAGTAAAAGTACCTGCAAGTACAGCCAATCTGGGTCCAGGGTTTGATACCCTGGGCATGGCATTGTCTTTGTATGCCTGGATTGAGATGAAGCCGTCCGAACAGACGGTGTTTCATCTGTATGGAGATCATCTGAATGGTTTGCCAACGGATAGATCCAATCTAATTTACGAAGTCGCACAGATGGTATTCAAAGAGGCGGGCGTGTCTGTTCCTGAACTGGAGATTTCCATGTTTTCGGATATTCCTCTTACCCGCGGACTGGGAAGCAGCGCATCTGCCATAGTTGGTGCTCTGGCTGCCGCGAACGCTTTAATTGGTTCTCCGCTATCGGACGATAAGCTCATGGATATGGCTACTTCGCTCGAAAAGCACCCGGATAATGTGGGGGCTTCTCTATATGGCGGTATTATTGCGGCTGCTTGGGATGGAAGTCGTGTGGATCACATCCGTATTGAGCCGCATCAGGATTTGCAGACATTGGTCATTGTGCCAGACTTCGAACTATCGACTTCCAAAGCAAGAAATGTCATTCCACAGCAATTTGACAAGTCTGATGTCGTGCATAATATCAGCAGGTCTTCCCTGTTGATTGCAGCGCTGGCCAGCGGACGACTGGATATGATACAAAGGGCGATGCTGGATCGTATTCACCAACCATACCGGGCATCTTTGGTACCTGGCATGACTGAAATATTGGAACATGCTGTAGAGCATGGTGCTTTGGGAGCTGCACTAAGTGGAGCCGGACCAACGGTTCTGACATTGGTGGATCGGCATGATCCCCGCAAAGCTGAGCTGGAACAGTATTTGATGGAGACCATGGGCAAGGAAGGCATTAATGCAACGCCGCTATGGCTGGATCCGGACCTGGACGGTGTAACCGTGCTGCCTGATCAAGATGAACGTCCTTTTTTGGACAGAATTAAAGGGGAAGTTAAAGCATGAAACGAATTGCCGTATTACCTGAAGGCTCTGTTTCCCATGAAGCTGTAGAATTTCTGTTTAATGGGGAACCACTGGAGCTGCTTCATTCCAAACTGATTTCTGATGTGTTTCGCGCCACGGACAGTGGCAAGTCACAATATAGCGTTATTCCCATTGAAAATACAATTGAAGGCTCCGTTAGTTTGCATATGGACTGGCTGGTTAACGAAGTGGACATTCCAATGCAAGCGGAGTGGGTGTATCCTTCCATACAAAATGTGATTGGACATGGTTCCGAGTTCGCTGACGGGAGCGGTGCATACGACTTCAGCAAAATTACCAAGATCATGTCTCATCCGGTAGCCATTCCGCAGTGCCAGAACTTTATCCGTCTTCATTGCCCGGATGCTGAGCTTGAGGGCGTCAATAGTACGGCAGAAGCGGTCGAGTTGGTAAAAAAGAATCCCGGAAAGGGCTGGGCCGCTATTGGCACCCGCCTTGCTGCACAAAAGCATGGATTAAATATCATGGCTGAACGGGTGACGGATCATGATAACAATTACACCCGTTTTGTACTGATTGGTCATGAGCCAGTGCAGATTCAACGTGAGCCGGATCATGTGAAAACAAGTTTGCTGGTTACACTGCCTGAAGATGCACCTGGTGCTCTGCATCAGGTATTGTCCGCATTTGCCTGGAGAAAGCTGAATTTGACTAGGCTGGAGTCTCGTCCTACGAAGAAAAGGCTGGGCAGTTACTATTTTTATATCGATGTTGAAGAAACCGTAGAATCCGTATTGCTCACAGCAGCCATGGCTGAGATCGAGGCATTGAATTGTCAGGTCCGTGTTCTGGGCAGCTATCCCTGCTATACATATCCTTCATTGAAAACCACCTAATAAACGGGTAGGATTTGCTGAGGATTGGCATTGAGATGGGTAAAACGTTAACGTAAAAGCCTGCCCCATGTTGTACAATGTAATGGAACAATTCAAGATTCGGGAGATAATGATTGGAAATTAAACGGAGGTGCAGTCATCCATGTCAGAACAGTGGATTTATTTGGATGGTCAATATGTAACCAAGGAGAACGCAACCGTTTCCGTGTATGATCACGGCTTTTTGTATGGGGACGGAATTTTCGAAGGTATCCGGATTTATAACGGCAATATTTTCAGATGCAAAGCGCATTTGGACCGTCTGTACGATTCGGCAAGATCGATCAGTTTGAACATTCCTTTATCCTATGATGAAATGCTAGAAGTAATGGCAGAAACAGTGCGCCGCAATGATATGCGTAACGGCTATATCCGTTTAATCGTATCTCGTGGACCTGGTAATCTGGGTCTGGATCCGCTGCGCTGCCCGAAAGCGTCTGTTATTATTATTGTGGAGCAGCTGGCAATTTATCCTGAGGAAGCGTATCTGACAGGGTTAAAGGCCGTATCTGTATCTCAGCGCCGGAATATCCCGGATGCACTGAATCCCAAAATCAAATCATTAAATTATCTGAATAACATACTTGTTAAAATCCAGTCCAACTATGCAGGTGTTGGCGAAGCAATCATGCTGAATTCCCAAGGATATGTTACCGAAGGATCTAGTGACAACATTTTCATTATCAAAAATGGGGTAGTCTACACACCGCCTTGTTACCTCGGAGCGCTGGAAGGAATCACGCGTCAGGCCATCATCGATTTATGTGGTGAACTCGATCTGGAGCTAAAAGAAGTTCCGTTTACCCTGCATGATGTGTACATCGCTGACGAAGTCTTCTTCACGGGAACAGCCGCAGAAGTCATCGCTGCATATGAGGTTGATGGAAGAACAATTGGATCGGGTGTAGCTGGCCCAGTCACATTGAGATTGCTCGAAGCGTTCCGTCAAATTGTAGACAAAGACGGTTATAAGGTTTGGGAAGCGTAACCCTTCTGAACATATTGAAATGCAATATCCTTCTTGTCCAATAAGATCAGCATCCTACATCGGGTGCGGGTTTTGGAGGCAGGGAGGATTTTTTTTGTTTAGATGATGTCATTAGCCCAGTTTCTGCATAGGATGTAGTAACGGTATGGGCGAATGCACTGCCCAAGTAACACGTCTAGGAGGTTAGTTCCCCGTGAAAATACACATGGTGAAAAAAGGCGACACGCTATATTTACTGTCCCAAAAATATAATGTGGGCCTGGACAAAATTATTGCGGCTAATCCGCAAATTACTGATCCCGACAAGCTGGATATCGGTATGAAAGTTAAAATTCCAGCAGAGCCTGTAACACCAAAACCGGAAGGAATACTGCATAGTCACAAAGTCCAGCAAGGTGATTCTTTATGGAAGCTGTCTCAGGCTTGGGGAGTGTCATTGAAGGATATGATCAACGCGAACCCTCAGTTGAAAAACCCGAACGCCCTGCTTGTAGGAGAGACAGTCTATATCCCCTCCCAACCTGTTCAGGGAAATACGGTTACAGGAAGCAGTACAGGTAATGTTGCTGCTCATGAAAAGCTTTCGCCTGAAGGCAAGGAGTATACAGGTGTCAAAGAAGAGCCAGCACCCCCAGCACCACCAGCACCGGAGATACCTAAGGCAGTAGAAGAGACGCCAGCTCCTACTCCAGCACCAGCACCTTTACCAGCAAATCCTGTCATCCCAAATGTGATGCCTGAATTGGAAGTACTGCCGCAGTTACCTGAGCTCCCTGAGGTTAAACCAGAGATGGCACCTGAGAAAAAAGAACAGCTCGCTCCAATTGCTGAAGTACAGCCTTTGCCGGAAGTGCCAACATACACCATGCCTAATCTTTCCCCTGAAATTATGCCGCTACCAGTCATCCCTAATACGAAGTCGCCGTCTGTCGTTTCACCCGCGAGCAAATCTCCTTGTGGATGTGGAAAAAAATTGCATCATGCGCCGGCTGAGCATCCATATGCTCAAATCCCTGTCCCTGTTCAAGAGGTTTATGCTGTTCCTGAATCATCACATATTTCTGGATATAATCACAATTCTGGGTTCCCAGGGCTACCTGAAGCTACTCCTTATTCGGTGAGCCCTTCTTATCAAGGTCAATGGACAGAGCAGAACCACAATAACTATACGCCGAATTTGGCTCCCGAATATCAGCAGGAAAATGCTTATCCAGTCGCACCTGCTGCACAAGTCAACAGCCCATTCCCTCCATTCGTTGCTGATACACATATGAACCAACAGCCGTTTATTTCCCCTTACTCAACACTTCCGTATCCACCTTGTGGATGTGGCGGACATATGCATAACCCCCATTATGGCCACCCTGGTTACAGTTATCAGGATCCTGCGTGGGGAATGTATGGTTCGTATGACCCGTATGGTGTACAGACGCATATGGGGCCAAACATTGTACCAAACCAGCCCGTAGAGTATGCATATCAGAATCCGTATCCTTCACAAAACATGGTGCCCCCATCTCCTCTGGGAGCTTTTGGGGAACTGTACCCAGCTCAAGGCAATGTTGGAACTAAAAAAGGTGGACGTGAAGAAGCGGATTTAAGCCAGTCTAATGTATCCGGAGAAGAAGTAACGGAAGTAGGGGGCAAAACCAAGCAAGCTTCTGCAAAAACAGGCACGAC